>CAYOYH010000016.1:0-16807 GCA_964408165.1 uncultured Candidatus Saccharibacteria bacterium
TTATCAGTGCCTAATAAGTGACAACAATTTGATGTCAATACTGTAAACTAAGTGATGAATGGAGGCATTGCGAGTATGAGTAGGTTGCAAATTATTGAAGATAAGGTTATCTCGTTGTACCAAGAAGAGAATCCTGATCGGGCTGATTGGGCTGATTGGCTGAGGGACAATCACATTCTAGTGGTTGCCGATTACGCGACTGACCTTGCTAAAAAACATAAAGCGAACGAGGAGCTATCAAGAGTTGCTGCATTGCTTCATGATATAGCAGACGTCAAGATGAAGCGTGATGATGATTCTCACGAGAAAGAAAGTCTTCGTATGGCACATGAACTGATGTTGGAAACTGGATTTACAAAAGAGGAAATTAAGCTAGTAGTTGATGATGCTATTCGTTTTCATAGTTGTCATGGTAAAGAGCGTCCAGAATCAATCGAAGGTCAAATCCTAGCGACTGCTGATTCACTTGCTCACCTCAGAACTGACTTCTATATATTTGCTACTTGGGCATTAAGCCAAGACAACACCCTAGAAGAAATTAAAGAGTGGATACTCGAAAAGATTGATCGCGACTTAAATAGCAAGATATTGTTTGATGATGTCCGTGAAGACGTAATGCCTGACTATGAACTAATAAAGAATCTATTCTCGAGGTGATTATTCATCTTTAGTCGATAGTGTAACTCCTCTCTCCCACCTACTAGATAGATACTCTTGATAAGGAACAGCCCAGTATTTCCCTCCTCCGTTGACTGGTGGAGGACTATCTCATCCCTTACCAGGTGTGAACTATTTCGTAGTTTTTGCGATGCTTCGACAGGCTCAGCATTGTTGCGGTAGAATTAATTTATGTGGAATGTGTACATCCTTCCACAGCCCAGCTAATATTCAAGCGGATACTTTCGAACATTTGAACCTACGGACGGAAAATTCCCACTAAGAATGCGACAAAGTTATGGAGAAGTCGCGTTTGAGGTGAGACTTTGCGGAGGCAAATAGTGGTTTCGGTTTATGCTATACTTTCGTTATGAGCGATGCTGTTACAAAATCTGATTTTAAAGACTTGAAAAAAAGTCTGGACAAGCGGTTTTTGAATATAGACAAAAATATCGATGACCTTGCTTCGTCAATGAGTCAGTTTGCTAGCGATGTTGACGCTAGGTTTAACCAGCAGGACGCTAGGTTTGATCAGCAGGACGCTAGGTTTGATCAGCAGGACGCTAGGTTTGATAGAATTGATGAACAGCTAAAAATTCAAGACCAAAAATACGACCGCCTCATCAATACAATTGATGCCTTCATCGGTCGAATTGATCATTACGAAACAGAGCTCGTGGCACGCGACCATACAATTGAACGCCTAGAGCGTTGGGTTAAACAAATCGCTGACAAAACTGGTGTTTCGCTGTCCTAAAGTTAGTGACCTTGGTTTTTAACATACACAGCCAAACTGCCAGCTGGCAACTACCTCTTTTTCTTAGCTAACTTAACTTTTTTCTTCTTGGCTCGCTTTATTGAGGCGCTGTGACGGTTTCTGCCTTTTCTCATTAGAATTATCCTGTTTGAATTATTGCTTAGGTAACCTTAACACATTTGTCTGATTATCCCCTTACTACTACCTCAATTATTGTTTATAATCTCCCTGTACTAACTTTAGGGCTCCTTACCTGCCCGTACTGACTCAGGCGGGGGGCTCATCCGCCAGTTGGCGGAGGTAGAGCAGAGGCTTGAAGAGCTCTAGTAATCGTCCACTTGTGGACACTAGGCTCATCTGTAATAATTTACCCAGCCGTGCAATGTTTAAAAAATCGGCTCCTTAGCCTGCCCGTACTGATGTCCAATCAGGCGTGGCTCAGCTCCGATGCTAACAATCGGAGTCCCGACTGAAGCGTCGGGATTGGTTAATTTGTTGTCGATACATCAATTCGTTAAAATAATATATCGCCAAGTTATTGCTTGGCTCCTTAGCTCAGTTGGTAGAGCAGAGGCTTGAAGAGCCTTGTGTCCACAGTTCGAGTCTGTGAGGAGCCACCAATCAGAACAGTCTAGCCCTGCGCTAGGCTTTTTTGATTGACGAGTTCCCTCGTGGCTCGAACTGTATAGTCGCGTAAGCGACCAGTTCGAAGACGAGGAAGCCCGCAGAAGCCTGCCTGACGGCAGACAGGCTTGCTTCGAGGACTGGACGAGGCGCATCTGAAAGATAGTCTGTGAGGAGCCTACCAGACAGCACGATCACCTTCCCCTGCGTTGGTAACAAAGTTATTTACTCCGGGAAGGTTTTTCATTTCTGCCTGCGTTGTCGTATATGAAAATGGAAATAGCGGTATCGCCCATACAGCTACTTCCATTTTCATATCTCCGCCTTGTCAGAAAAGAAATCCAGCTGTCTGGTCTGTGGGCGAGAACTGTATTAGTCGCGAAGCGACCAGTTCGAAAAATTTCTACCAGCCTCTTCGTTCATTTGCTTTCGCTTCTCTAGCTTCAGCCTACTGTTTTCTACGCAGTCTACGCCTATCATCTTCACCCAGCCCGCCCCAAATACCAAACCCTTGTTCCGATTCTAGTGCATACCCTAAGCATTCCTCACTCACTTCACACCTTAAGCAAGAAATCATCGCCTCTACTCGGTCTTTTTTATTATCTGAAAAGAACAAATTGACATCTTTCCCATTGCATTTTGCCCTACCTCTCCAGCCAAACTCTCCCCCGCCCCACGAGGCATCATTCTCTTGGTCACTCCGCTCTCTTGAGCCACGCCTGCCGCCTCTGACTACTGGGCGACTTGTCTGCAGTGATAAGGCACCTAAGGCTACTTCGCCAGGCGTCGGATTCATAACCTCTGAATCTACATCTACATGTGGCGATTCTTCAGGTAATGGGGCACTTTCCATAGTCATAGTGATACAGATTTTATTTGAAACAGCCTACTATGCAAGCTTAAGCAAGAATCTATTATTTTTGTTCGGTAATTTTCTTGACGATGTTTTTAAGTGTTTTGCCGTCGCCAGCGCCTTCAAAAGCTCGCAGAACTTCTAGCGGTATGGCAAATATCACCGTATTAGACTGGTCGGAACTGAGGTCGTTTAGCGTAGCTAGAGTCCGCAGATGGAGCGCACCCGGTGCGCTAGAAAGTTTGGTGGCGGCGTCGGCTAAGTTCTGTGAGGCTTTGAGCTCGCCTTCGGCCTTAACTATTACCGCGCGCTTTTCTCTCTCGGCTTCGGCTTGTTTGGCGATGACTCGTTTCATGTCTTGCGGCAGTTCGACATTTTGAATATTCACCGTCGGAACATCTATGCCCCACGGTTCGGTAACTTCGTCCACAATACTTTTTATCTCTTTAGAAATACGGTCGCGTTCGCTAAGCAAGGTGTCGAGTTCGACTTTGCCGATCACATCTCGCACCGCTGCCGACGCATACTGCGTGGTAGCTAGCCGGAAATTTTGGACTTCCAGTATCGCCTTCTCCGCATCTGACACTTTGAAATACACCACGGCGTCAACATATATGGTTACATTGTCTTTGGTTATCACCTCTTGACGTGGAATGTCGACCGTCGCCAGACGCAGATCAACCTTTATCATTCGCTGAACACCTGGAAATATCCAGTTCAGCCCCGGCTTTCTAATACTGGTGAATTTACCCAGTGTCAAAACTAACGCCTTTTCGTATTGATCAATAACTCTAAGCCCTGCGATTACCAGCACCAGCACGGCGATAATTAAAAATACTCCTAAACCTTCCATGAAAAGACCTCCTTTGAAATATGGCTTCAGTATACCACCTCCGCTACACTAGTTGCTACTCTTTGGGTTATAATGTTAGATATGGAGCTTTTCGCGACATCAAAGAATGGCAAAGAAATAACCTGGGATTCAGTCAATTCTCATGCAATGACGCATTTTGCCGACGCACCAGGGCTAAAAGAAATAGTTAAAAGAATAATCGAGGCTCGTAAAATAGCCAACGGCCGCCTAATAAGCCTTGATATCGACATGGGCAAACCTGTAGGTGAATCGGGCTTGGTAAAAACTAACGAAAACGATGAACTAATCTACGCCATCAGGAAAAACCGTAACACTTATGCGGTTTTTGCAAAAAACCGTAAACCAGAGCCTTGTAATTTTGTTCATGTTGAGATAACTACAAAAAAAGACGGTAGTCAGTATCTTTTTAGTGCGTGGATTGGCCCTGACACACCTCCACTTCCTGGAAGTAAATTCGCCACATCAAAAAGTCGTGATTTTTGGTTAAAACACGCACTGATCTGGGGTCAGCAGGAAATTATCCCCGGCACAGAAACCACTAAATGCCCTTGGTAAAATAACCCTCATGGCGTATACTGACCTCCGTTAACATTCTAGGGCGCTTAGCTCAGCTCCGATGCTGCCAATCGGAGTCCCAATTAAAACATCGGGGTTGGCTTATATTTTAGTCAGCCTAAGCCTCCGTTAACATTTTAGGGCGCTTAGCTCAGTTGGCTAGAGCATCTCGTTTACACCGAGAGGGTCGGGGGTTCGAGTCCCTCAGCGCCCACCATAGAAAATGCGACCCTTGTGGTCGTTTTTTATTTGGTAGATGCCTGAAACATATAAACCAAAAGATGCCCAAAAGGATATCTTTAATGGTGCGCGAGAGAGGACTACAATTATCTTGCTCGCTCGAAAGCTAAAGCATCTCGCGAGGCCAAGCAAGGATTTCTTCGTCTGCCACTGGCAGACTCAGCCTATCAGTTCAAATCTGTCTCCCTGGCCAATTCAAAAACCGACCAAAAGGTCGGCTCATGAATTGGTGCGCGAGAGAGGACTTGAACCTCCAAACCTTGCGGCACGGCCCCCTCAAGGCCGCGTGTTTACCAATTTCACCACTCGCGCATAATATTCAGTATTATAGAGGTTCAAGACATAATTATCGAGAGGACTTGGTCACCTCCGGCGACCCCGAAATTTCACGACTGAAAACAAGTTTTCATCGGAAAGTTTCCTTGCAAAATGCCTGAAGGCATTTCTCACCTCCAAACCTTGCGGCACGGCCCCCTCAAGGCCGCGTGTTTACCAATTTCACCACTCGCACTTAAACTACTGCTAATGATACGGATTGTCACAGATTATTTCAATAAACTTGCCCGAAAAATAAAGTTGCGAATTTGTCGCAACTTTGGATATGTTTAACTATTCCTACTGCAGATTAATATAAATAATTGCCACGCCCAGTATAAGCACTAGCGGCCAAACAATGTAGATATTGAGTCTGTAAACCCAGATGTTCGGCTTTAGCAAACGGTCTACGAGCTTATTTTGGTGTTGGTGGTAATTTTTTTGATAGTGTTTCCAGATAACTTTGTGTTCAATCTCTACCAAAAGCGCCACCAACACTACTAATGCACCAACTGCAACTACAGTAACTTCTTGAATATCCATTGACTCTATTAAAGCACAGGCTCATCTAAGTGCGCCACTTAAGAGTAGAGATTAGGGGTGAGAAAGTAGTAACTAGGGGGTTGAGGGTTGGAGCCTAGAGTCAAGAGGTTGGAAGCTGGGAGTTGGGAGTTCCCGACGCTACGGTCGGGACAGGTGGGAGCTGGGAGGGAGAAGATTTAACTAGAGGATTACAAAGCACAAAAATTATACGTATATGACGGCCGTCATATACGTATAATTTTACGCTCCATCTCCATCTCCATCTCCAGCTCCGCAGATTCAATTATTCTAATTTCTGTCGTACTTACGACATTTGGTATAATTTTAGACAGCTTAAGAAAGGTTAGTATTTCGTATTTCGTATTTCGTAACTCGTAGTTCGTATGGCTACGGTTCGTTCTTTTACTTTTTTTGCGTTCCCTGCATTTGAGTTCTTTCCGACACTAAAGAAAAACTGATTTGCTTGGTAGTTGTAGCTTTGCGAATCCGCCGATAGGCGGAGAACGAGGACAGTCGAGCTGAAGGCGAGACCGATTCGCTGTCCAGCGAAGAGTTTCCGCAAGTTCAGCAAAGCTATGACCGTCAAGCAAGTAATGTTTTTTGTCCGTGGAGGTGGTTTTGAGACACTTTTGCCATCAAAAGTGTAGCAGGGTGCGCTGCTGCTTCAGCGCCTTTTGGTTCTTTACCAAAGAACATTCCCTTTGCTGTCAAAAAGGACAATGTGGTGCGCTGGCATTAGCAGCGCCCTTTGGTTTCCGCCGGTAGGCGGACAGGCATTGCAAAGAACCTCCCCTTTGCTGTAAAAAATGTCCCTCGATGCGCTGGCGTTTTTAGACGACAGACGATGGACGAAAGCAGAGTGATTTTTTAAATATGCCACCACTCATGATATTGTGTCTAATCAGAATAAAATGTAAACGCCCCAAAACCCACTAAAAATGGAGGATTTAATTAAAAATGACCAATAAAGTTGTTATTGCGGCGGCCGGTAAAGGCAGTAGGATGCTGGGCTTGGCCAAAGACAGGCCTAAACATATTATTTCGGTACAAGGAAAACCATTTCTTTACTATTTACTTTCAAACTTAAAACAAGCTGGTTTGACAGAAATGCTGCTGGTAGTTGGTTACAAAAAAGAGAAAATGATTGAGTTTTGCGACTCAGTCAAACAAGAATTCAACATTACTATTATAGATCAAGCTGATAAACTAGGTTCCGACAAATACGGCTCGGCCTGCCCTATTGAAGCCACTGCCGATTTGATTGGTAGGGAAGATTTCATCGCCGTTTACGGAGATAATTTATATTCTGTCGAAGATTTAAAAGCCATAAACAACAGCGACGAATTTAACTATGTAGCTGGGTTCAAACACCAGAACCCAGAACGCTACGGCGTTTTGATTACCCACAATG
Source organism: uncultured Candidatus Saccharibacteria bacterium (assembly GCA_964408165.1). Taxonomy (GTDB): domain Bacteria; phylum Patescibacteriota; class Saccharimonadia; order Saccharimonadales; family CAYOYH01; genus CAYOYH01. Next base: position 6,830 of record CAYOYH010000016.1, read on the forward strand.
GTTTGTTGGAACAAATAATCGAAAAGCCAGCGCCCGAAATAGCTGAAGGTCATCTAATAAATACTGGGCTTTATAAATTTAAACCAGAAGTATTTGAAGCCATTAATAAAATATCTCTTTCGCCCCGAGGCGAATATGAGCTAACCGACGCCGTGTCTTTACTGGCTCACGAAGGCAAGGTTAAAGTTGCTAAAATCAAAGATTACTGGTTAGATTTTGGTCGCCCTGAAGACATTAAAATAGTCGAACAATTTTTAGAAACTAGAAGTTAACCCCGATGCTTTATCGGGACTCCAGTCGTAGCGTAGAAAAAGCTAAAGGCTGAAAGCTGAAGGTTCGGAGGTTCTAATTCCTAATTCCTAATTTCTATTTTCTAATTCCTAGTTCCTAGTTCCTAGCTCCGAGGCATGTGGTCTAGTAGATGATCCACCGAATACTCCTTGCGCAGTAGCGGTATAATATCCTCTCTTTTCACATCCATTTTCACTCCCGGGTTCATCGTACCGTAGGGGTCAAATATCTTCTTCACCTTCCCGAAAAGCTCATAAATTTCTTCACCATAGACATCTGGTAGAAATGAACCGCGGAGTCGTCCGTCGCCATGCTCACCAGAGATAGAGCCACCCAAACCAAGTACCAGCCCATAGTAATCATCCATAATCTTAAAGACTTTTTGACGATCGCCAACTTTGCTTAGATCTAAAAATGGATGAACGTGAAGGTTGGCATCGCCGGCGTGACCCCAAATAGCCACATCGAGCCTGTATTTTTCAAAAAGCTGGTAAATCCCGGATACATACTCAGAGAATTTAGCTCTAGGCACTATGCCGTCATCAATAATCGGCACTGCTCGCTTGTTGTCGTGATCATGCCAGAGTACGGCAGCGGCGCTATGGCGTATTTTCCAGAGCATTTCACGCTCGTGTTCGTCGCGAGCTACGCTGTACTCCTTAGCCAGTCCAGACAAAGCTTTGATAGCTTTTTTAACTCCACTTTTTTGCTTACGCTCGTTGACATCGTCAAATTCTATGAGCAGAAGTATCTCTGGCAGCGGTTCATCTACTAAGCTTTTGAGCTGTTGCGGATTGTTTTCATGGATGAACTTCAGTAGATTTTTGTCTACCATTTCTAGCGCACTAACGCCCATGTCTGCAAGTTTCACAATCGCGTCTTTGGCTGATTCTAGATCGCTGAAATGGGCTGATATCAAAGTAGTATTGGGGTTATACCCCGCAGTAGTCATGGTGGCTTGTGTAATTACACCAAGCGTTCCCTGCGACCCAACGAACAGGGGTGTTAAATCAAACGAACCATCTTTACGTTTAACATCTCTAAGATTGTAGCCAGATGAGTTTTTAGTTATGTCTTTAGTTGCTTCTTGGATTTTGTCCCAATTGTCGGTCAATATACCGTCGAGCTGACGATATATTTCGCCTTCAAAAGTGGTTAAGCCTTTTTTACGGTTTATATCTCTTTTTGAAAGACGCATAGTGTGGATCAGTTCACCGTTAGCCAATACTACATCCAGTTCTTTGACGAAAGCGCCTGTAGCGCCATATTTAATCGACTTCTCCCCACTAGTGTTGTTGGCGATACTTCCGCCGATTGTACTGTAGTCTAGTGATGCTGGATACGGCGGTATGAACTGACCGTGGGTGTGCAGGGTGTTTTGAAGGTTTTTGTAGATAATCCCTGGCTGTACCCGTGCGTAGCCTTTGTTAGTGTCTAGTTCGATAAGTCGATTCATGTGAGCCGGGAAAACCAAGATTATGCCCTCGCCAATGGCAGCGCCAGATACATCAGTACCCTTGCCTCTAGCCGTTACTGGTAGTATTTTACCTCTCTCTGCTAGCTGCCATGAAAAACGATTGGTTTTGCGCACGTCGCTAGTGTTGCGAGGATAGACAATGATTTTAGGTTTGACTTCAAAGACACTGGCATCGGTCGAAAAATAATTCCGTGCACTCTCGCTGGTCAAAACTTCGCCCGCCAAGTGCTCCTGTAAATAATGTGCAATTTTACTCACTGCTCGAATACCCCTCCTTTTGGAACCTAACTTTATTTGCAATGCACTTATGATACCAATGCTAATGGTCTCTCGGCAAGGAATTGTGGTAATCTGCACGCACGAATGGCGATTCTCCTTGGAATGGAAAGTGATGCATGCGATCAAGACAGTTAAAAAGGAGTGTCTCTGACGGATACTTCCTACGGTTAAAAAGAGGGTGAAATTAATTGAACGGGAAGGCGGAGCCGATTTTTCGAACGATTGAAATAACGAATCTCTGCGAATCAACATTCGCCTGCTACTGCACAACCTTTACCTGTCAACAGGCAGGCTCGGGGTGTACCTCCGCCTAGTTAAAGTTCTTTCTTCACCAGCTGGGTTTGAACAAACCAGCTAGTCACATCGTTAAAACGATCTGCTGGGGTCACTATGTTTCTGACCTCGATTCCTCGAACTTTATCTCTAGTTACATAAGTAAACGCCGGCCGATACAGTACAATAGCCGGGCTGTCCTCCATCCACTGTTCCAGGAAAGTCCTGTACTTCTCTACCCTTAACTCTGGATCACTCCTGGTGCGACCAGCCTCTAGGGCATCGTCAGCTATGGCGGATTTGTAATTTGAAAGATTGAAGCCACCGGGTGTTGCCTGGGAGGAGTGCCAATAGGGGAATGGATCTGGGTCGACACCCTGAGCAATAGCAAACAACAAGGCTTGGTGATTGTGTGTCGAAATGTAGTTTTGGGTGAACTCTTGGTCGTCTACAAGACTTAAGTTCGCCACTACACCAACTCTGAGCCAGTCTTTTTGAATTTGAGCTAGCACTTTAGGGTATTCGCCGCTGTTTCGACTAACGATGTCTACTGTCAGCTGTTCGTCACCCTTTACGCGAATACCGTCTTTGCCTCGTTTCCAGCCAGCCTTGTCCAGGAGTTCGTTGGCTCTGTCGGTATTAACTTTTGGCTGAACCAACTCACTGTTGTAGCCCAGTTGCTCTTTTAGTAGCGGGCTGTTGCTAATTGGATAACGCCCATCGAGAATTTGAAATATAGCGCTTTTATCTGTGGCGAAGACCAACGCCCTTCTAATCTCAACGTTTCTCAGCAATGGATCTTTGTTGTTGAGGAAAATGTACACCTGGCTAAACAGAGGGAAGCGCATTTCTACCGCGTGATCCAGACCGGATAACTCGTCAAGTTCATAAGACTGTACCAAAGTAATTGCCGACAACTCGCCACTTTTAAAACCATCGAGCATCTTGGCTCGATCTTCATAACTCATCACTACAAACTCCTCTATGTAGGCCGGGGGGTTGTGGTAGTTTTCATTCCTCGTCAAGTTCACCTGACTTCGCTCTTCTCCGGTGAAAAGCCGACTAAACACAAATGGCCCAGTGCCAACTGGACTGAAGTTGAAATCGCTGGCCCGCAGTTCATCAAGCGGAATATCACCCAGGAGATGCTTTGGTGCGATACCATTGGTTAGAGAATGCGGAAACGGGGTGTGTTCATTGGGCAACTTAAAACTGACGGTATATTCATCCAGAGCCTTGATCTCAATGCCCCTCCAGCCAGCTAGTAGCGGCGATGCCGTGTCTGGACTCTGAATAGCCCTGTAGGTGAAAACTACGTCATCGGCAGTGAATCTATAACCATCATGCCAGTAGACATCGTTACGCAGTTTCACAGTGTAGACAATGCCGTCTTCGCTAACCTGCCACTTCTTCGCTAGGTTGCCGACGAGTTTGTTATTTTGATCGTATTTGAAAAGCGAACTAAAAACTAACTTAGTCACTGTTCTGTCGGCTGTCGATACAGAAAATATCGGATTTAGATTGTTGAACTTCCCCGCCACGCCTTCGCGGTAAACTCCGCCCGGCAAAGGCGCTTCCTCCAAGTAGTAGCTTTTGAGCACACCTGATTGAATGATGACTCCCAGCCCTAAGATGGAAACCAAAGCCAGCCAGCCGATAACAAACCGACGAACACCTCTTAGCTTGCTCCATCTGCGAACCAAATACCTGTTTAAAGCATTGGCTGCAACCTTTTGAGCCTGTTCTACATTTTTCCTGGTCTTTCGAGCTCGCTTTTTCAATGTAAATCTGTTTGAAATTTTCACCATCTGGCTCTACGGTGTTCTAGCCAGCTACAATGCCGACTACTATCGAAAGGACAAACACAACTGCTACGAATATTGTGAACCGGTGCATGGACTTATCGACACCTCGCCGCGTAGTGTGTAGTTCGCTCGATCCACCAAAGCCAGCACCCAGGCTCGCACCACGGTTTTGCAACAATATCAAAACTATCATCAGTATTGCGCTTCCGACTGTAACTGTGGTGATTATCATATTTATATCCATAGGCTACTTCCTGTCCAAAATAATTGTTGATATATAGTTTACCAGTCCAATGATTAAACCAGCAAGTACTGCGCTGGTAAAACCGTCCACGATGAACGGACCATAGAAAACGCTGACCAGCCACACTAGCACGCCATTGATGACTACTATAAACAATCCCAACGATAAAACTATAAACGGCAGCGATACCAGTACTAAGAGTGGCTTAATCAGGACGTTAATTACCGAAAGAATTAGCCCGGCAACCACTAAAAACCAAATATCATCGCCGTATTTAACTGATGTTATCAGCTGACTAGCAACCCAAAGACCGGCGGTATTAGCTGCCCAGCGAAACATAAATCTAGTAATAAGCTCTTTCACGACGCTGTATTATAGCACTTGTTCGCAGAGTTTTTCACTCTATATTTTTTCCTGGGAAAAGATTTTTCCAAGGCTTCTTTGGTTTCTTCCAAGAAAGTCACCCTTAGCTATTTTTGCTCCCGTGCCAATACGCATACACCGTAGCAGCTTTTGACCTACCTGCAATTGCCTCGATTTCTGGCAGCTTAGCTTCTTTGACAGCACGCAGACTACCGAATGTTTTGATGAGGTTCTTTCTGGTTACTGGACCGATACCGGGAATGTCTTCGAGGGCGGATTTGGTCTGGGCTTTGGTTTTTATCGCCAAGTGATAGCTAAGGGCGAATCGGTGTGATTCGTCTCTGATCCTTTGGAGGAGTTTAGTAGTATGGGAGCCAAGCCCTAGCTCCACCGCCTCGAAGGCATTGCCCTTGGGGATAATAATTGTTTCATAGCGTTTAGTTAGCCCGATTAGCGGAACATCTATTTTTTTGCGCCGAAGCACTGCCAATGCCGAGCTTACCTGCCCCTTGCCACCGTCTATCAGTAGCAAATCCGGCCGGGGCCACTTCTGCAAATTTCTGCCAGAAAACCGCCGGCTAATGACTTCCCTGACGTGTCCAAAATCATCGTTGCCTTTTAGGCGCATTTTAAACTTGCGGTACTGAGCTTTATCGGGGATACCGTTGGTGAAAACCACCATGCTGGCAACGCTACTAGTACCCTGTATATGCGAAATATCGTAGCCTTCGATTCTGAGTGGCGGCTCTTTTAGTTGTAGGAGTTTTTGTAGCCCGCTCAAAGCTTGATCTTTAGAAATATCCATAAATTCTTTGTCGCCAAAGACCACTCGTTTTTTAAGAGCTTTCAAAGCTGTGAGTTGATTGCGAAGTCCAGCCGCTTTTTCAAAATCTTGATTTTTAGCAGCTCGCTTCATCTCTTCCTCAATCTCAACGAGGAGTTTGGTGCGGTTACCGCGCAGGTAGCTGGCGAGTTTACGCAGGTTGGCTCGATAATCTTCTAGTGTTGTTTTGTCTTCCTCTAGCCCTGGTGAGAGGCCGAGGTGGTGGTCCAAACTAACGCGTTTGGCAGAACTTTTCTTGGTATCGTAGGGGAACGCTCGACGCAAGTGTTTAAGCGCTCGCCGAAGTAAAAAGCCGTCCAAGTAGGGGCCAAAATACTCGGCGTAATCGTCCAGCGGTCTTCGGGTGAAAGACACCGTGGGGTGTGCGGATTTAATATTTAGGCGAACATAGAGAGCCGATTTGTCGTCACGAAGATCGATGTTAAATTTTGGACGGTAGCGCTTAATCAGCTCCGCTTCCAAAAACAAGGCGTCTATTTCAGTTTCGGTCTCCACCCAGTCAATGTCCGCTATTTCACCAATATGAACGACGGTTTTGGGCGCCGACAATTTTGCTGTAGCTAGGGTCGATTTCTGGAAATATTGCCTAGCGCGGTGGCGTAAATTTGCCGCTTTACCAATGTAGATAAGCTTTCCGTCCTTGTTTTTATGAAAATAAACACCAGGCTCAAGGGGCAACTTGGTGATTTTTTCATCTAAACTGTCGTTACTTTTCAATTAATTGACTCCTCTGGTGGCTTTTAATTATCCCATAGCCCCAAAAGCAAACAAGTTCGCTGGCTTTAAAACTAATTAGGGGGAAATTCCGCCGACGAATACGCTTCATCCAGCGCTTCTAGATGTATTCCAAAAAGTTCCTCAGGGGTCAGCCCGTAGTACTGCGCATCTGGCGCTACTAATTCTAAATACTGTCTTTTTAATTCTTTAGCTCCCGGTTGCCACTTTTTAACCGAAGCCGCAATGAAGTCAAACATCAAATCAGTGGGGCTTATTTTTGAATCCCGAGAATAATCTTCAAGGTCAACGCTACCTAGGTTCTCCATAAACTGTTCATCGCGGACTAGATAGTGCCCTTGCCACTCCCTCATAATACCTTCCTCAAATACTGGCCGGTGAAAGAGTTTTTAGCCCTCAACAAAGCTTCGGGGGTGCCTTCAGCTACAATCTGGCCACCATCATCGCCACCCTCTGGGCCGAGATCAATAATGTAATCGGCAGACTTTATAACATCTAGATTGTGTTCGATGATAATCATTGAATTGCCGGCATCTACCAGCGCACTGAGCACACTTAGAAGTTTTTTGACATCATGAATGTGCAGCCCGGTTGTTGGTTCGTCCAAAATATAGAGGGTTTTACCCGTCGGTCGCTTACTCAGCTCGGTAGCCAGCTTCACTCGCTGGGCTTCGCCGCCGCTAAGCGTAGTAGCTGATTGCCCAAGAGTTATATAGCCCAGACCAACCTCGCTCAAAGTACGTAGCTTGCGAGCTATTGACGGAATGTTTTCGAAAAATTCTAGTGCTTGTTCGACCGTCATAGCCAGTACATCGGCGATGTTTTTGCCTTTGTAGTGCACCTCTAGGGCTTCGCGGTTATACCTTCGCCCTTTGCAAACCTCGCAGGAAACATAGACATCGGGCAGAAAGTGCATTTCGATTTTGATGATTCCGTCGCCAGAACAATTTTCACAGCGACCGCCTTTGACATTAAAACTAAACCGCCCAGCCTTGTAGCCGCGGATTTTAGATTCTGGAGTGGAGGCAAAAAGCTCTCGTATCGGCGTAAACAAACCGGTGTAGGTGGCGGGGTTGGAGCGCGGCGTCCGGCCGATGGCCGATTGGTCAATGACGATTGATTTGTCCAAATTCTCTACGCCTTCTATGGCACTATGTCGGCCGGGAACAGCTGTGGCTCGGTGCAACCGGTGTGCTAGCTCTTTAGCTAAAATATCGTTGACCAGCGTCGATTTGCCAGAACCGGAAACTCCGCTCACCACTACCAGTTTGCCTAGCGGTATCCGCACCTCAAGATTTTGCAAATTGTGTTCTTGAGCACCTTTTATCACCAGTTTTTTGCCATTGCCTGCGCGGCGCTTCTTTGGGGTAGGAATACTCTTTTTCCCAGAAAGATACTGCCCCGTAATACTCCTGGGCTTTTTAGCCACTTGGGACGGCGTGCCAGTGGCGATTATTTCACCGCCGTCGGCACCAGCTCCAGGACCGATATCGACAATAAAATCAGCCTGGCGAATCGTCTCTTCGTCGTGTTCGACCACTATCACGGTGTTGCCTAGATCTCTTAAGTTTTTAAGCGTACCGATAAGCCGATTGTTGTCTCTTTGGTGGAGGCCAATCGATGGCTCGTCCAAAACATAGAGCACACCCATGAGTCCTGAACCGATTTGCGTGGCCAGGCGTATCCTCTGGGCTTCGCCGCCGCTAAGCGTCTTGGCGCTCCTGGATAGCGTCAAATAACTTAGCCCTACATCGTTTAGAAAGCTTAACCTGGCGATTATTTCTTTTAGTATCTGGGTGGCAATTTTGGTGTCTCGTTGATTTAGTTTCATATTAGTGAAAAACTTCAATGATTCGTCTATCGACAAATCTACTACATCGATTATTGAGGTGCCGTTTACGGTTACCGCCAGAACTTCTGGCTTTAGTCTCTTTCCCTTGCATTCATGACAAGGCCGCTGGCGCATGAACCTCTCGATGTCGCGTCTTATGAAGTCTGAATCGGTCTCTTTCCAGCGTCGTTCCAAGTTTGGTATTACGCCTTCGAAAGTCGTCTCGTAGCTCCTTTCACTATTGAGCGGAACCTCAAACTTTTCTTCCCCTGTTCCATAAAAAACCACGGACATTTGGTCTTCGTTTAAGCTTTTGAGCGGTGTTTGGGTATCAAATCCGTGTTTTTTGGCCACTGCATCAACTTTTTTAACATACCAGCTGTCAATCCGCACTCTATTCCAAGGGCGTATACCGCCTTCGGCAATGGTTAGATTAGGGTTGATAATGAGTTCTGGATCGACTTCCAGCCTTGAACCCAGCCCCGTACACACTGGGCAAGCACCGTGAGGGGCATTAAAACTGAAAGTTCTCGGTTCCATTTGGGGCGCAGCAAAGTTGGGATATTTGGGGTTGTAGTAGCGTTTAGAGAATTTGTGATCTCGGACATTGTCGCCCTGACTATTCATCTGAGTGGTGGTTATTTCAGAAACAATCAATGTGCCGTCGCCCAGCTCCAGAGCTTGCTCAACAGATTGACTAATCCTGCCCTGCATGGCTTTTTCGTTGATTACGCGGTCGATGATTACTTCAATATCGTGTTTCTTTTTCTTGTCTAAATCCGGAAATTCGTCTAGCGCATAGACTATGCCGTCTACCCGCGCTCTGGCAAATCCAGCTCGCATAAATTGCTCTGGCACATGGGCGTGTTCGCCTTTTTTTGCCACCACAATTGGCGCTAGAATCATTAGGCGAGCCTTTTGGGGTAAATTCATGACTCCGTCGACGATTTGGAGCAGTGTCATCTGAGTTATTGGTTCACCATCCGGTCCGTGGGCTATGCCAACGCGGGCGTAAAGAAGCCTTAAATAATCATAAATTTCCGTCACCGTAGCCACTGTTGATCGGGGGTTTTTGCTGGTAGCTTTTTGGTCAATAGAGATTGCTGGGCTTAGCCCATCTATTTGGTCTACATCTGGTTTCTCCATTAGCCCTAAAAATTGCCGGGCGTAGGAACTTAGCGACTCCACATAGCGTCTCTGCCCTTCGGCATAAATAGTGTCGAAAGCCAAAGAAGATTTGCCCGAACCAGACAAGCCAGTAATAACGATGTACTTGCCACGGGGAATGTCGACATCGATATTTTTTAGATTATGTTCTCTGGCGCCCTGGACGCGAATAATTTCTGACATAACCGATTAAGTATAGCCCCTAGACCCCTGCTGCTTCAAGACACTTAGCCAGTTCTTACCCAGTACTCTTCGGTCGGCTCCATTACTATCGGAACACTAGTCTCAAACGCAGTAATTTCGCCGTTGCGGTCTCTCTTTTCACTGATAATGTCGATTACATTGTGAAGGACTCCTATAGCAGCTTTGGCGCTGGCTAGATCCGAAACCTGGCACAAATCAATCCTTGGGGGGAGGCTCTTTTTGCTAGAGGTGGTGTTTGTCGCCTCATGTATCTTCCGGTGAGTGGCTTTATTGGCTTCGTTCAGTATTGAGTAGCTTTCTGCAGTCTTCCTCACTAAAAGTGTACCTATGTATTTGCCGCGCACCGCAAGAACTTGCGGTTCAAAATCCTTAAGATCCATTACTACCTCAACGCTACCTCTGCCGTTTAGGAGCTATAGGCACTTTCGTGGTGGTTTTGGGTCTTCTGTTCGGCTGTAAAGGTAC
>CAYOYH010000017.1:0-15992 GCA_964408165.1 uncultured Candidatus Saccharibacteria bacterium
GAGGACTCAGGAAACAGGAAACAGGAAACAGGGAACAGGAAACAGGAAACAGGGAACAGGAAACAGGGAACAGGGAACAGGGAACAGGGAACAGGGAACAGGGAACAGGAAACAGGGAACAGGGAGCAGGAAACAGGGAATAGGAAGTAAGTGAAAAGTTGAAAGTTGAAAGCGGGAAACAGGGAATGGGGAATAGGGAATAGGAGGCGACAGGCGGCAGAGGCTAGAATTTAGGAGTTAGGAATCCGCAACTCCCAACTCTAACTCCCAACTCCGAACTCTCGGTTTCAACCTTCAACCTTCAACCTTCAACCTTTAACCTTTAACCTCCCAATTTAGCCGTGGTCGGTCAGTAGTTTAAATTAAGCAAGTTGACTAACAGAGGTCGCTAAGGTATAGTTTTTGTACAATATCAAAGATGAATCCTCAGCTTATTGCTGAAGAGGTAAATAGGCCAAAATGCATTTTTAGCATTTTGACCAAGGAGGAAAAACTTATGAGAGACTATGAACTGGTAGTGCTTTTGCATCCAGACCTGGAGTTAAATCTAGATGGTCCACTAAAAAAAGTAACCAAAATTATTACCGATAACGGCGGCAAGGTGGTGAATCAAGATATCTGGGGTAAGCGAAAACTAGCATACCCTATCAACAAAGAGAATTTTGCGATTTATGTGTATTTCGACATACAGCTAGAGCCCGAGGCAGTCACGAAGGCGGAGGGGCTTTTCAATATTGCCAACGAAGTGATTCGATATTTAATCACCACCCCTGTCCCTGTTGAAGAAGAAACTAAAGACGATAAATCTGCCGAAGAATCTGACAACAAGGCAGAGAAAAAGACTGTCGAAAAAGAAAAAGCTGAACCTACCGTTACCGAAGACGAAAAGCCAAAAGTCACCAAGCCCACTAAGGAAAAAGAGGAGAAGTAACCATGGCTCAAGGATTCAATAAAGTAACTTTGATGGGGAACCTCACCAGAGACCCCGAACTCAGAACAACTCCGAACGGCCACTCGGTTTGTTCGTTTTCCCTAGCGGTTAATCGCACTTGGAAAAATCAACAGGGTGAAAAGCAAGAAGACGTTAGTTTTTTTGATTGCACCGCCTGGGGCAAGACTGGCGAGACTATTAATCAGTACACCCAGAAAGGTCGGGCTTTATTGATTTCGGGCAGACTGAACCAAAGAACCTGGGAACAAGACGGTCAAAAACGCTCCAAAGTTGATGTCGTAGTAGAAGATTTCAATTTTATCAGTGATGGCACACGCGGTGGCGGCAGTAGCAGCAGGGAAGAACCAGCTTCCAGTAGCGCTACAGCCGAAAACTCTAAAACAACAACCACTAAAAAATCCTCGGAAGACGTCGTCATTGAAGACATCGATGACGAACCGGTAGATCTGAGCGACATACCATTCTAATTCATGAGTATTTTCATGGCGTATTTCTTTGTCAAAACCTCCGATACTCCCTTGCAGTGTCGTAGCGCACAGCTCGATCCGTTCCTCGGATCTTTCTCGAACTCCGCTCATGGAAAAACACACAAGAGTCTACATTAATAACCAGATTAAATTGAAAGGAAATATCATGGCACACTACAGACGAAAAAACGAGATAAAGCATTTCGATTATAAGGATTTCAAGACATTGCAACGCTACATTACACCACTAGGCAGAATTGAGCCGCGTAAAAAAACTGGTCTTCAGGAAAAGCGACAAAAACAGCTAGCTTCAGCTATCAAAAAAGCCCGACACCTCGGCTTACTGCCTTTTGTAGTTAAGTAGACTAGTAACGATGAATAAATCAGCAACCAGAGGCAAATCTCCATACCACAAGGAGTCGTTCATAAACACTCCTGATGGGCACGAGATTTGGTATGGAGTTGCTGGCAACCCCGACGGAGTTCCAGTCGTTAGTCTCCACGGAGGCCCTGGTTCAAGTAGCAAGATCGAGTACTTGGACAGCCTAGACGTAGAGTCTATGAAGGTAGTGCAGATTGATCAGAGAGGCTGTGGAAAAAGCAAGCCGATAGGTATGCTCGAAAATAACACGACTACTAGGCTGCTTGAGGATATCGAGAGAGTTCGCAAAGAGTTAAAGATTGATAAATGGGTAGTCAGCGCCGGTAGTTGGGGTAGTACGCTCGCCTTATTGTATGCCGAAAAACACCCAGCTAGTGTCATGGCGCTATCGCTATCGTCGATTTTTCTTGGCAGAAAGCAGGATATTTCGTGGCTTTTTTCCAGTAGTGGCGCCGGAAATATTTTCCCAGATGAATGGGCGGAATTTAATCGTATATTAGACCAATCTGGAGTTGCGGGTGAAGACTGGATGAGCCAATCGCTTAATCTCATCACCACTAAATCAAACAAAACAGTGAAAAAAATAGTGGCGGGGATAGGGAATTATGAAAATTCTTTAGACGGCACCCTTGTTTCACGCAAGACCCCAGAGGAGATAGAAAAATCGGACATAGCTAGCATCGCAATATTTTTACATTACATGGTGCACAATCTGTTCATAAAGGACGGTCAAATTATTGATGAAATTAATAAAATCAACAAAATTCCTACTGTAATAATTCATGGCAGATACGACATAGTCTGCCCTCTTTCCCAGGCATTCCTTCTCGACAGCAGTCTCAGTAAGTCCGAGTTGAGTATTTCGTCTTACAGTGGGCATGGTATAGTTCCGGAAAGCAGAAAACTCCTAAAACAAATGACTACAAATATGGTTAGGAGTTTATAAATGTACAGCATCACTGATTTAAAAAAAGGAACGCTAATCCAGCTGGAAGGTAAACCTTACAAGGTGGTTGACTATGCCCAAAAACAGCTAGGGCGGGGTGGTTCGATTGTGAATACCAAGCTCAAAAATCTTTTGGACGGCTCAGTTATTCCCAAGACCTTCAAAGGTCAGGAAAAAATTGAACCGGCTGATGTGGTAAACAGCAAACTCCAATTTCTATACAAAGACGGCGAAACACTGCATTTTATGGATGAATCGTCGTATGAACAGTTTGAGCTGGACATTAGCGATGTATTTGGCAATCAATTTCTCAAAGACGGCCTGAGCGTTACCGCTCAGTTGTACAACGGAAGAGTGATCAATGTGGAGCTACCAGTTAAAATCTCGCTAAAAGTGCTTAGCACTCCAGATGTCGTCAAGGGGGATACCCAGTCAACGGTTATGAAGCAAGCTGATTTAGAAACAGGAACGAGCGTTCAAGTACCAATTTTTATTAAAACAGGTGACAATATCATTGTAGACACAAGGGACGGCTCCTATGTCGAAAGAGAAAAGCGCTAAATATGTATCCAGAGCAGGAGACAAACTTGCTTCCGTGGCAGCAGGTCTTAAGCTAGATTTCAAAAATAAAGTCGTTTTAGATGTTGGTTCTTCGACTGGAGGTTTCACAGACTATGCCTTGCAAAGTGGAGCAAGAAAAGTTGTAGCAGTGGAGCTTGGCACCAACCAAATGCACCCAAAATTGCGCCACGATCCACGCGTTGGACTGCACGAAAAGACTGATATTTTGGACTACAAACCGTCTGAGAATTTTGACATAATTTTGATGGATTTATCCTTCGTTTCACTTCGGAAAATATTGCCCACAATTACACAAATTGCCAATAAAAATACAGAAATTGTAGCCTTATTCAAACCGCAATTTGAAGCCCAAGAATCACAAAAAAACAGAGGTGTAATCAAAAATAATGTCATTCGCAGAGAACTCATGAGAGATTTTGAAATCTGGGTAAAAAAGTTGTTCATTGTTGTGTCTAAAATGGATTCTCAAGTCGCGGGAGCTAAAGGAAATCAAGAAAGATTTTATTTGCTAGAACTAGTTGTTCCTTAATGAAGCCGTAGTATTTATTGATTGTTTCAGTAAGAAATAGGGTGAAGCGACAAGGAGACAAAGATTGTCTTCAATTTTAGCTCATCTTGAGTTAAAGTAGTAGCTAGATGACGTTCACAAGACTAATCTCACTTTATAAATACTATGTAATTCTGCTTTTCGTTCTTTTGGTTGTTTATGCACTCGGACTCGTAAGTCCAACTGAGGAAATGAAGGAAATTGGCAGAATAATACTAATCCCCGCAACCTTTTTGTACGGCATTTTTGCAGGCTTTTATATTTCCATTGCTGTAGGCGAGAATTCGCATATGCGTGAAACTACTCTTTCGGAAATAGGGTCTTTGTCCGTACTAGTATCCACCCTAAGAGTAGTAGATGAAAAAATCCAAAAGCAATTCATTGAAGATGTCGATCAGTACGTTCAACAGGTTCTTGAATATGAAGCACTGGAGGCTATGGTTGGAAGTGAGCAACAGTACGCGGCCATGAAAGCGACCATCGGCAAGCTTGGTATGGGCAAAGTCTCGCAGCCATTGATGCTGAAGAAAGTGTATGACGCTTTTGACACTCTTTATGACGCGAGACAGAGAAGGTACATGATAAGCGACAACATCATAAACGGTCTTGCCTGGGTCATCCTAACATCTTTAAGTGTAATGATAATTACAGGGTTTTTGCTGCAATCTCCAAATAATTTGATTTATGACGGGCTCATTCTCTTAGCCAGCGCAGCTATCTTGATTATAATGATTACAATCTACGAGATAGACAACTTCGTGTACAGAGAAAACCACGATGTTTTTATGCAGTACCGCGTTTTGTATAAAGACATAGGGTTAACACCATACTATCCTTACGAATCGGTAAAATACCGAAGAGCAATTCCGGTAACTGAAGATCTTAGAATTGGATATCTAGCAAGCGATGGAGTCCGGAAAATTATTAACTACGGGCCAATGCCAAACAAACAACTACTGAGTACTATCGAAAAAGACTTCCGGAAACTTAACGCGACTGTGCATTAAACTTAAACTCAACTATATCGCTATTCTGCATTAAGGTAGTTTTCACCTTCCATGCGGAGTTTGCCGGCGGTTTTGACGGTGTTCCAATTGTTGGGGTGGCCACTAAATCGTCGTAGCTAGCGATGTCAGCCATGATGAAGCTTTTTTCAAAGTCCCCGTGAACCACAGAGAGACAGAGGTGTAATCAAAAACAACGCTATTCGTAGAGAGCTTATGGGAGATTTTGAGGGCTGGGTAAAAAAGTTGCTCATTGTTGTGTCTAAAATGGATTCTCAAGTCGCGGGAGCTAAAGGAAATCAAGAAAGATTCTACAAACTCAAAATTGCATAACCGTAACTTGTGAGCGAGGGCCAACATTGGCTAAGCGTGTAGCTTATAGGGCTATAAGAAAAAGCTATAAAGACTGCTCGGTTATCAATAATCTATATGTTGAATTTCTCAAACTCAATCTACAATTTCTGCAGTGTGACGCCAAAGGTCAACGACTGTTCACGATTTTTTCTCTCCTTGATTGTAGCTATAGCCATAGCAATCCCAATACAAAAGCTGTAAATTCCTGGCGATGGATTACTAAGGCTAAAAACCTACTTCTCCGAGGGAGGCATATCTAGTGATATGTCGAGTGAGGAAAGTAGGTTTTTGGTCAGTAAGGCGCGCATAGGAAATGCAGCTTTTGTATTGGGATTGCTATATGTTTCGTCGAGAGAAAATCCATGCTCAATCTTGGTTGCTGCGATGCCGTCAAACTGCAGAAATTACACATTGAACTTGAATTCCACCACATCGCCCTCTTGCATGAGGTAGTCTTTACCCTCCATGCGGAGGTTACCGGCGGTTTTGGCGCTGTTCCAACTACCGGCTACCACTAAGTCGTCGTAGCTAACAATGTCGGCCATGATGAAGCCTTTTTCAAAATCACCATGTATGACCCCGGCCGCTTGAGGGGCAGTGAAGCCTGTTTTTATGGTCCAAGCGCGTGATTCTTTTTCGCCGGCGGTTAGGTAGCTCTGCAGGCCGAGTGTTCTGTAGCTAACAGCGCTGAGCCTTTCTAGCCCCGATTCCTCCAATCCGTACTCACTCGTCAGTTCCTTGGCATCCGAATCGTCTAATTCGCTCAGCTCGGCTTCGATCTTGGCGCTTACGAAGACAACATTATTTGTCGGGGCTAGGGAAGCGAGTTGTTTTTTCTTTTCAGGATTGTCAATACTGGCTTCGTCGATATTGAAAACATAAATAAACGGCTTAGCTGTTAGCAAACTTAGATGTTTTAGTAAACCTAAATCAACAGAGGTGTTGATAGCTAGTTTGCCGTTTTCAAGTTCTGTTTTAAGCTCATGCAAAGTGTCTAGGACGGGCTTCATTGTAGGGTCGCCCTTGGTTTGT
Organism: uncultured Candidatus Saccharibacteria bacterium; assembly: GCA_964408165.1. Taxonomy (GTDB): domain Bacteria; phylum Patescibacteriota; class Saccharimonadia; order Saccharimonadales; family CAYOYH01; genus CAYOYH01. Next base: position 6,267 of record CAYOYH010000017.1, read on the forward strand.
TTGGCTAGTTTCGGCATATGACTTTCGATAGTTTGTAAATCTGCCAAGATAAGTTCAGTATTAATGATTTCGATATCACTTTTGGGGTCTAATTTGTCGTGGACATGCTGGACATCGTCGTCCCTAAATGCGCGCACCACTTGGGCAATGGCATCTACTTCGCGGATGTGCGCTAAAAACTCATTTCCCATGCCTTCGCCCTTGTGCGCGCCAGCCACAATGCCAGCGATGTCGATGAATTTAACGGTAGCGGGGATTATTTTTTTTGATTCAAACATTTCGCCCAAGATCTCTAGGCGTTCATCTGGAACAGGAACAACGCCGGTGTTTGGCTCAATAGTAGCGAAAGGGTAGTTCGCCGCCAGAACATTGTTTTTGGTTAGGGCATTGAAAAGGGTGGATTTGCCGACATTCGGCAAACCAACGATGCCGATGGAAAGACTCACGAAGTTTTCCTTGCGAACCCTGCACCAAAGTCTTGAAATTCCACAATCTGATTGCAGACTGCTTCACTCAGGATTTGGTGCGGGGCACGGCCAACAATGATGATAGAAAATGACATAGCCACTAGTATCAAGTATTAAGCATCAAGTATCAAGCATTAAAACAGAGGTGGAATAATAAAAGTGCAAAGAGAGGGCGAGGGGTGGTATCCGCTGGACAGCGGAGGGAGGAGGGAGAAAATAGGAACTAGGAATTAGGGTTCCAGAGACAGTAGCTACAAAGGACTGCTACAAAGGACTGTCCCTTGCAACTTGCCAGCCTGACATCTGTTACTACAAAGGACTGTCCTTTGTAGACTTTGTAGACTCTTTGCGACTGCAAAGATTAGTTAGTCATCAATAACAGAGTAAAAGTTGCTTAAAAACCACCACGACACTGCCTATAACTCGTGTTTTCCAAATGCAATTGGGGTGCTTCAGGCATCTTTAAATTTGAAAATATAAATCTTGAGGTAATGCAATCATTATGCTAGTGTTTAATCAGGCGAATTAATTTTCGTCAAAAAATAAAAATATCAAGGAGAAAAAATGGCATCACCTCAAACAAGCAATCCTGGTCCTGACGGGAAACTGATTATAGATCACAAACCCGACAATCGGCGAGCGTGGACGGCGGCTAAAGATGTCAAAGCAGGGAGCGAGAAAGAAATTATACAGGCTGCTCTGGGTGAATATAACGAAAAGAATGGTACAAATTTCGCTTTTAGACAGAAAAATGGGTTTTTACAGATTTATGATGGCGAGAAAGCCATCAACCCTAGGCAGCAAGCCGAATTAAATGGGGTTATTGCTGGTATAGATCCAGTCGGCATCAACTCAGGAAACGCGGGAGGTCATAGCGGTTATGATTCTATGGATCCACACAAAACCGACAAAAGAAGACCTTGGGTAGCAGCAAGAGATGTCAAACCTGGAAGCGAAAAAGCAGTCATTCAAGCGGCCCTGGGTAAATATAACGAAGAAAATGGCACCAACTTTGATTTCAGGCAAAAAAATGGCACTTTGCAAATTTATGACGGCAGGAAGGCTATCAACCCCAAGCAAGAAAGGGAATTAAATGGAATTATTGCTGGTATAGACCCGAGTAGTGTAGAGGGAAGGGCGGGAGAAAGTACCACGGGAGCAAGTGATACGGAGAGTCTCGTACCACCAGGCAGTACCATTGAATCTGGCAGCAATAGCCCAGGAGGTCCCGACTCGATTGTTAATGACGCAGTCGGTGCAACTGATAGATTGTATGGCCTGTTACCGCCCGAGGATCAAAGAGAGGTGGATGTTGGTAGGCGAGGAGGGACAGGAAGGACAGAAGAAAACATCACAGGAGTAAGTGGTACGGGGGGCACCCTTATAGGCATGGCACCCCCTGTAGTAGCAGTAAGCCTTACCGACAACCAAATATTTACACAGAAAGAAGCCAAAGTCGCAAGAGCTAAGGAAGCCATAAGAGTTAAGCAACAAGCATCAGGTCAACAAGCTGGACCCATCACACCTGGAGGTGTAGCACCCCCTGTAGTAGCAGTAAGCCTTACGGACTCAGAATTACGCATACAGGAACAACTCAAAGCCATAAGAGTTGAGCAAGCATCAGATCGACTAGCCACATCCTTCACATCTAGAGGTATAGCAGCTGCTGCACAAAATGAACTAGCGGAGATACGTGAAGAAGAGAAGAAAGCTGGGGCCGAGGAAAGAATAACTGGCGTACCGTCGGGTGGTGGGGGTACTGCAATAGCAGCAGGCTTACCTGGACTTACCGACGGACAATTACTCACACAGGAAGAACTCAAAGCCATAAGAGTTGAGCAAGCATCAGATCGACAAGCTGGATCCTTCACATCTAAAGGTAAAGCTATTGCCGAGGGTAGAGCTAATGCCGAGGAAAGAATAACTGGCGTACCGTCGGGTGGTGGGGGTACTATATTAGCTCCTCCCGTGACAGGCGGGGGAACCTTTAATAGTGGCGCTCTAAACCGTGGTGAAGAAGTCGGAGCCGTTATAACTGGCGAGATTAAACCTCCTGCTGCTGCAGGCGGGAACGTAAGAGAATTTATTCCTGACTATGGAACCTCTACGGCAGCGCCACCAGCGGTCGAGAGGAGAAGACCTCCGAGACGAAGAGGTCGCGGTATGACTACCAATAGTCTCATGTAGGATGTATGGAGTAAGCATATAGTGGCAGACAACATCATTAATTTAGACGACGAGGAAGCCGCGAGTGACTTTCTGAAAAAAGCGGCTGATGCTTCTAGTCAAATAGCAGAGAAAAGAGTCATAGAACCTCTTTCTACGGAACACGCTTCACGAGAGCAGCCCAAAATTGACGGTCCAAGCTGGGCAGAGCTCATGCCTACAGTGCCAGGCACGACAGTAAATCCTGCTGCAGACGCAAAACAGAAAAAAGCTGACTCTGCAGAAGCAAGTGCCATACGAAAACCCGGCTATGACGATATCACTCAGCAGGCAGCTGCTAATCTTCCATCACCTCCAGGTGGAGCTGTTGACGGGAAGGATCAAGTTGTAGGCGGCTCTGTAGACCCAGGTTACTTTTAGAGCGCTACGGATGTAGCTAAAAAATCAAATCCTGGACTACAGAAACCAACCCTAGGGCAGCACGTGCAGGGCGTAAGGCGCGGGCTATGAGGTACGAGCTTCCTGCCTCTTAATCGCCCCCTTCCTTCTATTTCCAATTCCCCTTTTTCTAGATTCTGACTATCAACTCCTGCATTCTATGCGTATGAGCAAAGACGGATTCACTAAACTATTTTAATATCCCAAAGAGTTTCGCAAAGATGCAGACAAGAGGTTTGAGGAGGCCAGACAAGAGGGGTCAGAAATCCGCGCATCTGTTGTTGGGCTAGGCGCACAGCTCAAAGATTACCACCAAGAGTTAGCGATGCTAGCGCATAAAGCAGGTAGAATGGAGAAGTGGGTTCACCAAATTGCCGAAAAAACCGGCGTTAAGCTGGAACATAAATCTCTGACCTTATTTCTTAATTTTCTATCTTCCCCGACGCCACAGTCGTAGCCCCGCCCGAAGCGTCGGGGCTAACTTCTAGATTCTAGATTCTGACCTACGCTATAGATATCTAGTCGCGCAGATTGACAACTATCTCATCATCTTCATTGGGTGCTGGAGCCGGCTGAGCGGCCTTGTTCATGGCGTCGGGATGGTAGTCTGGCTCAACAATAGTGTGTGGGCTGAGCGCTGACGGTTCTGGTTTTGCGGGCTGCGCTCCTGCCTCAGTATATTGTCCTGCATTTTCAATTCTTTCGGTGCGTCTAAAAGCGTCATCAATAAGATGTTCGGCTGTATCTTGGTCGGCTCTTTCTTCCTCAATCTGCCGACTTGCATTAGCATCTTCGAGACCTTCCAGCTGGGCTAGATAGTGATTCAGTCCGCCAAGTTCCTTGACATCTGTCAAAATGCCGTCATCTAGAACAAAAACGGTATCCATGAGGGTTAGAAGTGCCTTTCGGTGGGTGACCATAAGCACGGTTTTGCCCTGAACCATCTGAGCCAGAGAATCTTTGATGTAGTTTTCACTCTTTGCGTCTAGGGCTGCAGTGGGCTCGTCTAGGCAAATAATAGGGGATTCTTTCACCAATGCGCGCGCTATGGATACACGCTGTCTTTGGCCGCCACTAAGGTTGGTGCCGCTTTCTCCGACCGGTGTAGCAAGCGCCAGAGGTATCTTAGTTACAAACTCTGACACGTTTGAAACGACAACTGCATCGCGTATTTCTTCCTGCGAAAGTTCACGCGTGATGTCGCCGTCGTAGATATTCTCTAGTATAGTTCCGTTAAACAGTTGCGGACTTTGTGCTACCCAGGCAATTTTCTGACGGAGATCATTTAATGACACAGACTGGGTGTCGATCCCATCTATAAACACACCACCTTCTTCTGGCTCGATGAACAGAGGTATTAGCTTCAGAATCGTACTTTTACCACCACCACTCGGGCCGATAATCCCGATTTTCTGACCAGCTGGAATTGTCAGATTAAGACCCTGGAACACTGGTTTGCCGTCGTACGAATAGGAGACATTTCTTAGTTCAATGCCTCCTTTGATGTTGGCGGGCAATAGTTGCCCGGAGCGTAAATCTTCAACTCCTTCATGGTCGGTCATAACTTCATAAATTCTATTTACATCTATCTTTTTTTGATTACGGGAAGTGACTTGTTCTATGAGGTTTTCGACCGGTCCAAGCAGGTAGGACATGTAGGTCATAAAGATAAGAAGTTCGCCCAAGGTCATGGTTCCTTCTAGAGCTGCAACGCCACCGAAGTACATAACCGCAGCCGTACCCACAACTACAAACAATCCATTGGTGCCGGTAAGTACATCTCCCCAGAGCAAAAGTTTATTCGTTAACCCGTAACCTTTGTCCCATAAAGCCACAGCTTTTTTTAGCAACTTCTCTTCTAGTGTGAAAGACTGGACTGTCTCGGTGTTATCGATGGATTCGACTATGAGCGCGGAGATGTCGGAAGATGTTTCAGTTAGCTCCTGAGCGTAACCACCCAAACGAGGCCCTATCAACTTCATAGTTATGAATAAAAGAGGAATCAGCACTATAGTTATCAGTGTTAGCTGAACGCTAAATATAAACATAATAACCAGCACCCCGAAAATCATTATTATAGACTCTATTATCGAAGAGGTCGTCCCCAGTACTAGTGCCGACAAGCTGCTCGTCACGACGTTCTGCCTATAAACATAGTCGCCTTTCGCTAGGCGTTCTTTGTGATACATCGGGAGATGTAGTATGTGGCGGAAAGATTCCTGCTTCACGCCTCTATTTAGCTTGTAGCCAATCTTCAACAACAGATAATCTGTGAGAGTACCAAAAAGCGCCCCGAAGACGAAGAGGGTTATTGTCATCATTGATGTCCACAAGATCAGAGTGCTTGTGCCGGTGTAAGGCTCTAAGAAACCGGGCGCAACCACATTGCCGAAGACTGAGTCAGCCAAGATTTTGGTCGGCCAGGGTTTCAGCAGGGCAATCGAAGCGCCGATAACATTCAGGACAACGACAATAGCTACAGCAGGTAATGCACGCTTTTGGTATTTTTTTAGCCAGACAGCAAAGTCAGTTCTAGTGGCGGATTTCTTCTTTGGCTTACCCTTCATTAACTTGTGGGCTCGTTCGTATGAGTCGGTAGAGTAATTGACTAGCTCTTTAGGCCAGCCAGCTTCAATTAGGCCTTTTTTAATGACACTCATAGGGATGCCCTGCTCAGCATATTTGCTGATTGTGGCGTTCAATTTCCCCAGTAATTGTGTATTTTGTTCTTCGGTATTCATTTTTCATCAAGCCGAAGCTCGAGTATCCCACCTTTTCTATATAAGTATAGTAACAGATATGAGATGTGGGTGGGCTGCAAGTTGTTTGTTCCGCAACAACTCAACACTTTGTTGCAGGGAGGCACCCCCGGAGACAGGGAGACAGGGGCGCATGAAACTTGCACTTTTCTCAACCTTATTGCTCCCTAGTTCCCTAGGGTGGTACCCTTGGAACCCCTGTAATAAATAGCAAATGAAGGCATGACTGGTCTGGTCTTTTTCTGACGCTAGATTTGCTGGGCGTGTTTTTTGATCCAGATAGCTAATTTGTCGAGGCTAGGCTTGGTGCTGGCTGTTTGAAGCGTGAATTTTTCTTTTTGAGATTTGCTGGCAATTAATTTGTATCCATTTCTATGGAGAAAGAGTTCTAGCACTGTAATGGCGGTTCGTTTGTTGCCGTCAACAAAAACATGATAATTACAGATTGCTTCGAACAAAGCAGCAGCTTTATCAAAGAGGCTAGGATACAGATCATCGCCGCCAAAAGATGCCTGTGGTTTGTGTGCGACAGCGACTAGCAAGCCGCGTTCACGCACACCCGGACTACCGCCTATTGTTTCTATGATTCGGTCATGTACTTGTAATATTTCTTTGCTGGTGACTGGTTTCATCAACGATCCTTTAGTGATTTGAGCAATTCTTCATTCTCGTCTATGTAATTTTCTAGCCACTCCGATAGGTCATCAGTCTCGGGTGGTTTAGATATTACAAAAACTGGCTTGGAGCGCTTAACCACAGTGAAGCGTTCGCCTTTTTGGACGCGTTCGGCGATTTTGCCGGCGTTTTGTCGTAGTTCTTTTAGCCCGATGATAGTCATGATGATTTCTCCTGAAGTTACTCTAAGAGTATACCTTAAGTGTACACTTCGTGCAATGATTGAGGGTCGCAAGTGTTTGCAAGGGACTGCTCCGGAAACAATTCGACAACACGAAAGGTGTGTTTAACGGCTAGAGGTAGAGCTATGAATAAATCTGAAAATGTATGCTTATGCACCAGGTATCTGTGTTGCAGAGGAAGGACTGCCGCTAGAGCAAGTGTCCTACTAGTGGCCTCACTTTAACACTGTCCTAGAAACATTGTTATACAATATTTCTCCCATTTGCAAGGTGAGACCTTGCAAAGGATAGGGGAGGGCGGATAGATATTATACAACATTTCCACCTTTTCCAAGGTGAGACCTTGGAAAAGACCCTGGAAAGACTGAAAGGGTGCCGCACCGCCCCCCTGAAATGCTGGAAACCTTGAGCGGGTACTAAGCATGGTTTGGGCGCGTAGAGAGCGGAGGCTGTGAGTAGTCCCAAAAGGACAGTCCTTTATAACAACAGAGGCCAGAGCCTATTTCTACAAAGGACTGTCCTTTGTAACTCTGCAAGTTCTTTGTAAAGGGACTGTCCTTTTGGGACTGACATTAAACTTACGAACGCGTAAGTCCTGTCTACATTTTTTGGACTGGTGATGGGTTCTTTTGCGAGAGGCTGACATCAATTCACGAAGTGTTAGTAGTGAGCCAGATGGGTATCTGTTTTTCGAAGTGTGATTAGTGGGGGATCGTTTGCAAATGTGTAACTGTTGTGTACAATATAGTTACTATGAATACGGTATTGCATGTAAGACTAGACCCAGATCTAAAGAGGGAGGCTCAAGAAGCTGCCAAGGCTTTGGGTTTACCGCTGAGTACGGTAGTTTCTAGTGGTTTACGGGAGTTTGTCAGGACTCGCTCCATAACTATCAGCGACACTCCTCAGTTAAGACCTGAGGTAGAAAAGGAGCTACTCGAATTGGCGAAAGTTCCACTTGAAGAACGCAAAGATCTTTCACCTGCCTTCACCTCGGTTGACAAAGCCAGAGAGTGGCTCGGGAGGAAGTAAACAGATGGAAATTCGTTTTTCGAAACGTTTCATAAAACAACTAAAAAAATTGAACGAAAAACAACAAGATCGTTTCTGGTCACAACTCCAGCAGTGGAAAATAGACGCAAATCACCCAAGTTTACGGACCCATAAGCTTTCTGGCAACTTGTCGAACTTTGAAAGTATTAACATAGGCGGAGAACTAAGAGCCTTATATAGACGGCACGGCAAAACGGTCGTAGTTTATGAAATTATCGGTACGCATTCACAGCTTTATGGATGAAGTTAGGAGTTAAAGTACAGGGAATAGGGAGTAAGTTGAAAGTTGAAAGTGGAAAGTTGAAAGAATAAAAAGGACTGTCCTTTATAACAACAGAGGCCAGAGCCTATTTCTACAAGGGACTGTCCCTAATAAAAAGGACTGTCCTTTATAACAACAGAGGTCAGAGCCTATTTCTACAAGGGACTGTCCCTTGTAGAAAGCAGTGTTTTTACGCACATATTTTGACACCTAGCCCGGTGAGACCTTGGAAACAGGGTGTAATCTCCCTCGGTAACTGCTGTGATAATTTTGGCGTGAATTTGGGCGTGAAAAATGGGAGTATCGGGGCCTTGGTGAGATGCTAGTGCATCACTTTTAAGGGTGATACAGACATTTTCATCAAAACGGATACTCCCGTTGAACCTTTCTACATCTAGCCTACTTTGCGCGAAATATTATGACGATACTTCACGCTTGCTACCGACTGTCCTAGAAACATTGTTATACAATATTTCTCCCATTTGCAAGGTGAGACCTTGGAAAGAGGGGGTTGACCGAGCGAAAGAAAGGGGGTGAGGGAGGGGTGGGGGGCTCGGAGAGCTTGGAAGTCACTAATGATGTGACTAAAAAGCTTCCGAGCCCCGCCCCCTCAGTTACTCACTACGCCTCCTCCAGAGGAAGAGTAGCCAAGAACCAATGCCGACGAGTGCAGCTATTGCTGCAGCGAGGACTGAGGTTTTTGGCCAGTTAACAACGGTCGTCTCCGCCACTGTCGTGGTCACTTCCGTTGTGGTTATTTCTGCCATGGCCGTCTCCGCCACTGTCGTGGTTGTCGCCACGGTTGTTGTCGGCGCCTGAGTGGTCGTGGTCGTGGTTGGCGGTGGCGTCGTTGTCGTCGTCGGCGGTGGTCCGCAGTGATTGGTGTCGTCGACTCCAGTGATGACTCCAGTGGAGCCATCGACCCGCATGAAGCTAATGACCACCGACACCACCTCTTGTGTTCCAGGTGGTTTTTCCACGCTGACTATGTTGCCGCTTACCAGGCCTTCGCTTGTATCAGTAATATGACTGATCTCAACGACGCCATCCTTTATGAGGAACGACACCAGTATGGTCTCGTCACATATCACATGCGACGAGACCGTGGTGTTGTAGTGCGAGCCAGCACTAGCACTTGCGGACGCCAAGGGTGCTACTGAGGCGGCCAAGGCTAAGAAAAAGATGATTTTTCGCATCTTAATACTCCTTTTGTCTTGTTCGGTTTCGGTGGTCTAGAATTTTCAGGTCCAATCTCCATTCAGGAGACATGAGTTTAAAGTATGACATTTTTGGCTATTACGCAAGCATGAGCGGATTAGATTTTCTATACTCCGCACCTTCTGCATTTTCAATTTCGACCCCCAGAAGTCCTAGTAGTAGCCATTTTACAGTTTTTCTGTTGTCACCACAGCTACTGCTAGAAACTTCTAGCCCTGAGAGCAAAGTGCGAAATGTGTGCTGGAGTAAACTAGCGTCGGAAAACCCCCACTAACAATGCGACAAAGCTAAAAGAACCAAGGGGCGCCCTTTCGGGAGCACAGACCAGCGTCACTTTTGACAGCAAGGGAGTGTTCTTTGGGAAGCTTGTCCGCCTGCCGGCGGAAACCAAAGGGTGCTGTTTCGGCAGCGCACCCCATCATTACTTTTGATGGCAAAGGGGTGTTCTTTACAAGAACCAAAGGACGCTGTTTCGGCAGCGTACCCCATCATTACTTTTGGTGGCA
>CAYOYH010000018.1:0-15475 GCA_964408165.1 uncultured Candidatus Saccharibacteria bacterium
GAGCTATAGGCACTTTCGTGGTGGTTTTGGGTCTTCTGTTCGGCTGTAAAGGTACCAATCTACAAGCCTCTTTTGATGTTCGCTTGGCATGCCTCTATGGCTCTTCAATTTGAGTCGTATTTGGCTGTTAATACCACCCTCAATGTGGTTGGTTGTGCTAGGCAACTTTGGGTTTGAGCGGTAGCTCGAACGAAGCAGGTCGTCTGTAATCTTATACAGCTGTTTATAAGCACTCCTAAGTCGTGCGTGAGTGTAACTCCAACGTCTTTGCCTAAGCTTTTAGGGTCTTGTTTTATGGTTCGTTCGTCTATATAGCTGTGGTGTTTTTTGTACCAGTGTTTGAGTTTGCGCTTCCAGCGTCTAGCTTGCCTTCTGGTTTTAACGTACGACAGATCTTTGGTGATTTGTAGCAACTGTTGCCCAGCTCTAGACTCAGGATTAAGAGTCAGCTTAGCCTTGATGTTAAGCCATGCATGAAACTGACAGCGTTGAATAGTAGCAGCTGACCAACAGATAGTAATAGCTTTCAGTAGGCCCTTTTGGCCATCACCGACAACGTACTCGGGCTGTGGCAACAACTGCAACAACTCGGTCCAATACTGACTGCTTTCATATGGTACCCACACCCAAGCAACTACATAGCTTGTTGTTCTGGCTATGAGGCAAACCATGCCTCCAACCCGAATACCATCAACAATGATTGTGTGATGAACTTCGCCAGTTAGTGCGTGTGGAGGAAGCACATCCCAACACCACGAAGTTTGATCGCGAAAAGTTCGCGGTGATTGCTCTAACTCGTTCTGAGCCAGCTTACCGAGCAACCAGGATACAAAACTTTCAAGGACGAAGCCATGACTCAGATCGAGCCGTGGCCTGGTGGTGCTGCGAGAACAAACACGACAATACCAGCGTTGCTTACCTGCAGCAGTTTTGCTGCGTTTTTGGAGCTTGTTATTGCAATTCTTACAGTATCTAAAACCATGCTTTTTTTCATTGAACTAATGTCCCACGACATTAGTTCAATGTCAATAACAGAGGAAAAATCGCTAAAAAACCACCACGATATTGCCTATAGCCCCCGTTTAGAGAGTTCTTTATCGCACTAGGTAGTTGGTTGACGTCCTTTTGCTCAAAGGTCCTTCTCCTCTTTTCGTTTATTGCAGAACTAAATAGCCCAATGGTCGACAACTGCATTCTGGGGATTCTAATCTCGTCTTTATAAATCTGACCACCCGTTAGAGCTGGTAACTCATCCAGGACACCCATGAAGACGTCTGACTGCTGGGGATTAACTGCCCTGGAAACGCCAAAAAGTTTTAGTTTTTTCGGCTTTTGGCCACGGTGCGCACGTCTCTCACGGGCTTTACTACGATACCGATATTCACCAACAGCTAAGCTCAAGCCACTCCTTTCCCCACCGAATATTTTTGTTTAAGTCCTGTTGACCTTTAGGTGCTATCATACAAGCATAACCAGCGTAGTGCAATAGTTTCCCGCGGTCACCACTTCACCTTGTTGGCTTTTGCGCATTCTTATGACACTGTTTTTTAAATGATTACCGCTTTGCGCGAGGTTTTGGTGAAAAAGATTATTTGGGCAGCGACGCTTTTCCCACTCCTCGATCTCTAAATTTTCAACGGCTCAACGCGTTGAGCCGTTGAAAATACGCAGTGGCAGGTTCGGAATATGTGCGGGCACATCAGTCGACTAGCGATTCGCCGTACAGCTTCAGCTCTTTTAGCAAAAACAGGGAATTTTTATCTTTTTTTGTAGCCATTAATTTGTCTAGAGACTTGAAATAGGCTTCTAGGCTAGGCGAATTTCCAATACCTTTTTCCAGCTTTAGGCGTACCTGTTTTTTCCAAATATCTTTTTCTTTGTCTGAAAGGCTTTCGGGGTAATTTTTGGCTTTGTAACGAAGTAGTAGTTCCGTCAAACGCTCATCAATAAAATTCGGATGGTAATCCGCTAGTTGGTCTTCAGATTTATTTCTGACATCTACCAGTATCGAACGGTCTTTGTCGTTCAAAAACCCTTCGTACAGTTGCCCGTCGACATCTTTTTCGCCTTGACGAGACTGGCCATATTCTTCCCAGGTACCGAGTGCCATTTTGGCAATATTTTTGTTTTTCTTCAGTAGAACCAGGTGTTTTTTCACAGTTTCCAAATCTAAGCCAATTCGTTTCCACGATTCGTTGTCCAGCACCCCTAGCGGTGCTATCGCCGGACATTTGTTGGTTGCCAGCGTTTTGATTGGTAGCTTTTGGAAATCTTCGGACCGATCTTGGTAGCGTGTCTTAAGGTTGTCGAGCATGTCGTTTATCGACATATCAGCTATTTCACTAGGGTCGCGGCGCAAATCATAGACCAACACTTGAGTGGGTATGTGCGGGTGAACGGCTAGGGGAAAAACTATCGTGGTTTTGGCGAACTCCGATTGATACCTGCCGGAAGAATAGACCAATGGTTGCGGATTTTCTAAATCAACCAGCTTGGCTACCTCTTTTTTTGAACGAATTTTAAGCAGATAGTCAAACAGTTTGGGCTGGGCTTTTTGGAATAGTTTTGCCAGTTCAATAGTGGCGTGGACATCAGACAGGGCGTCATGCGCATCTTGGTGTTCTATGCCGTTCGCCTCTGTCAAAAACTCCATACTGTTAGTTGGATTTCCGTCTTTACCCACTGGCCAGTTAATACCTTCTGGGCGAAGCGCGCGCATCATCCTGCCAACATCTAGAATATCCCAGCGACTCCTGCGATCTTTCCATTGCCACTCATAAGGGTCGTAGAAATTGCGATAAAGGGTGTGACGCATAAACTCATCGTCGAAACGAATGCTGTTGTAGCCAACGACCACTGTACCCGGCTGTAGAGCTTGTTTGTGGAATTGCTGCAAAAACTGAGCTTCGCTGTAGCCTTCTTCGAGTGTTTTTTGCGGAGTAATCCCCGTCACCAGCACTGCCTCGGGACTTGGCAGAACTTCCTCGCTAAGTTTTACGAGTATTTTTAATGGCTCGCCAATATGTTCAAAATTTTCGCTGGTTCGCTGACCTCCGAACTGCATTATCCGTCCATAGCGCGAATCAAAACCGGTGGTTTCTAAGTCGTAGAAATAAAAAGTCACTATGACTGTTATTTTACCAGACAACCTAACCGAGAAGTACTGTTTCGGCTACGAAACGGACACCCTCTAGCTTCAATCGACAAAAGACAAGAGGTTGTCCTTTGCAAAAAATGAACCTCCCCGAGCTAACGCACGGGGTATCATTTCAATTCAATTCAATTCAAGCTTCGTTTGTCCGACATCTTCTTTGCCTTGGTTTTCGATATGGATTAATTCCTGCAACAGAAGATGCCGGAAAGGCTCCCCTGCCCACGGGCTAACGCCCGGGGAAAGACAGAGAACATTATACCAAACTGTCCGGCCGGACATGAAATTATAATAATTGAATCTTGCACTTCATCGTTTAAGGGTTCGAATACTCTATACTATTCCGCTGAACAGCGGATTCTAGCTTCTGCCGTCTAATTTCTAGCCTCAACCTTTTTTTCTCTAAGCTCTAGTAAGTAATCGTCTCAATAGCACCCTTGAAGCTGATAATGTCGCCGTGCTCGATGCCGGCGCGACGGAGTTCGTGCTCGATGCCCATTTTTTTCATAATATTTCGGAGACGCTGGATGCCAAATTCATTTTCAAAATCAGTGCGCCGAGCAAACTTTTCTATCTTTTTGCCACTGATTCTAAACCCGCCTTTTATTTCCTCCACCCTCCAGGCGTCTTCGGTGTCGGGTAGTCGATAGACCGGCATCTTCGTCTCTTGGGTGACCAAAATCTTCTCTTTCGTTTCGTGGGACACTTTGATCATTTTACTAAAAGTTTTCACCAGTTCACTAAGACCAATTTTACCCCGAGAAGATATGGCTACGACCGGCGTGCCTTTGGGCACTAATTTGTTAAGTATTTTCAGTGGCACACTGAGAGCTGATTTGTCTAGCCCTTCTACTTTAGTCAGCGCCACAACTTGAGGTTTGCCGGAAAGGTCAGCCTTGTAATTCTTCAACTCTTGCTGAATGGTCTTATAGGCGGTGGCGATGTCGTCGACGTAGACATCAATCAGATGCACTAGCACTGAGGTTCGTTCAATATGCCTCAAAAACTCACCACCCAGTCCTTTGCCGTCCGATGCTCCCTCGATAAGCCCCGGAATGTCGGCAATCAAAAGACTGCTTTTGCCGACATCAACTACTCCGAGGTTTGGTGTTAGCGTAGTGAAGGGATAATCGGCTATTTCTGGCCGAGCATTGCTAACTACCGAGAGAAATGTTGACTTACCGGCGTTAGGCAACCCCACCAATCCAACATCTGCCAAAAGTTTAAGCTCTAAATCAACTTCTAGTTTTTCGCCGGCTTCGCCTTTTTCGGCGATGCGTGGCGCCTGGCGAACCGATGATTTAAAATGAGCGTTACCATAGCCACCGTCGCCACCTCTGGCAACAATTCCACCTTGGTCTGGCTCACTGAAATCCATCAATATTTCACCGTCTTTAACCACCACCGTTCCCTGTGGCACATTGACAATCAGGTCCTCGCCGTTTTTGCCGTGGCGCCGACGCATTGAACCATTTTGACCTTCCTTGCCTTGGAGTTTTTGTTTATAGCGAAAAGCCTGGAGAGTATTCAAATTTTTGTCCACCTTAAAAACAACATCGCCACCCTTGCCGCCGTCACCGCCATCGGGACCGCCACGTTCAATGAATTTTTCACGCCGAAAACTAACGGCCCCACGTCCGCCATCGCCCGCTTCCACCACTACCGATACTTTGTCGACGAATTTCACAGCTTTAAGACTACAGTCAAATGACTGTGTAGTCTAGGGGTCGAAAATATTTGATTAAGCGTCCGCGCGTACTTAAATCCGCCGGGCGCAGACATACCGCGCCAACTTTTGCGAAAGACGAGTAGTTGTATCGTAGCTCCAAAGACTAAGCAAAAAATCTACCATCTGGCAATCAGCTGTTTTTGCAAAAATGAAACTCCTCAAACTAACGCGAACAGACAGGCTAGGAATATATCTCTGGCATCTAGTAGAATCTCACCGAGTTAATTTACTGGGTCCGCCAGCTGGCGGATTCTTAACTCGCATCCCAAGCTACGCACGAAATCCGTCCGCCTCCAAACACGGTGCTTACTCTCGAGACTGGCGCCTGCCTGACTGGGTGTCAGCACAGGCATCGTACCAATCAAGCAGGCTCGGGGTATGCCTCTGATACCTAATCAATTAAGAAACAAATACTTGTGGAATTCGCCAGTCGGTATATCCCTGCTGCTGACAAAGCCAAGCCGGAAATTGAAGTTCATGTCCGAAACTACGATACTGCCATCGGAATTAACTCTCTCGACAAAACCTACGTGCCCTAAGTGGCTTACGGGATCATCGATGTGGTAAATAATGGAGCCTACCACTGGAGTTCTGCCCACCGACATACCCGCAGCTGCTCCGTTAGTATCCCACCTGTTTGCATTGCCTAGGTTGCTAGGAATTGGTCGACCAATCTCCGCTCGACGGTTGAAGACCCACCAAGTACAGTTGCCCCACACATAGGAGTTGCCGCCGAAGATTGGGGTTGAGCCAAATGTACTGAAGTACCGCACTGGTGGCGGCGCTGGCTTCTCGCCATCAGGAATTATTATTTCCTCTCCAACCTTTAGCCCGTTTACCTCGGCATCGTTAAATGAAATTATCCGATCTTCGTTTGAATTATACCTCTGCGCTAAACTCTCTGCCGTGTCGCCTTCCTTCACTTCTCTAGTTAGTCCGTCAACTGGCAATATCGTCAGCGTAGTGCCCGGTGCCACACTGTCTCCTGTGAGATTGTTCTCCCAGCGAATGGTGTCCGCCTGAACTCCAAACTTTTTAGAAATCGTGAGGACATCTTCACCTTTCTGCACGACATGCTTCGCTATATCGGCCTTGGTCAGGGCATGAGTTAGTACAATCTGCGGTTTAGCCACGTACAGTTGTTCGCTAATGTTGAGCCTGGCCTTGGCCTCGACATTAGAAGCCAGATTGGTCACATTTCCAGCGACTATCATTTCAGTATCATTGGCAATGATTTTAGCAATATTAGTAGAAAGAACTTCGTCAACACTAATATTGCTATCAGGATTGAACACTCGAACCGCTAGCGTATCACCAGCTGCTACTTCAATTGTAAATTGCCTAGCTGAAACCAAGACACCAACCACCAGCACCAACACTCCTATCGGTACGATAGTGTGAAAATGTTTCTTGATGTGTTTTTTATAAGCTTTGTGCGTTTTCTTTGCTGCAGATGTCAGGTTATTTTTTAATTTCTTGGGGGATTTCGTAATGGAAGTCGGCAAGCTCTTCTTCGGCTTTGTCGATTTTGGATTGATACTAATGAAAAACTCCGTACCGTTCATGTTTCCATGACAGCGCATCCGTACTTTGCTTATTCCTGAAACCAGCGTTAGCTTGGCAGGAAAGAAAGCGATCGACCTTAATTTAAGTGATTACTGCTCGTTTAATTTAAGTCGCCTTTTGGCGCATTTCTGGATGGTCGTCAAACGACATCTAGTTAGCTTGTCTTTGGAAACGCTAAAGCAAAATGCTTGTTCGACGAACCGCTAAATTGTATCAACTCTTTTCAGCCAGGTCAAGTAGAAATACACTCCTCTCTACCCCTGTTAACCACGCACGCCTTGAACTATTTATTGAGATTCGTCAAATTTCCTGGCGTGCGCTAAGCTCCAACCTCTAGTTCCTATTCCCTGTTTCCTATTTCCTGGCTCCCTACAATCGACAATTCTCAATACAGTATTTGGCAGCATAAGCCTCATGCTCGGCTAGGGTTCTGGAGAAGAAAGTTCGCCCATCGTCGCCAGAGACAAAAAACAAGTAATCACCCGAGGCAGGATTGGCTACCGCCTCTAGTGCGGTGATGTCGAAATTAGATATCGGTCCTGGTGGCAGGCCAGTATGCAATCGGGTGTTGTACGGAGAATCAAAATCTACTGTTGGCGGTCTGCCCTCCATGGCGGCAGCGTATCTAAATGTCGGATCAGCTCCTAGCGGCATTCCTATTTCAAGCCGTTTCAAAAATACCTGTGCCACCTGTCTTTTGGTCGCAGCATCGGGTACTTCCTCCTGGACTATGGAGGCTAGAGTGATAGCTTCGTGCAGATTGAGTCCTTGCCTGGATATACCGACCATTATTTCATTGGACAACTGGGCGTAAAACACATCGAATGAATGTTCCACGACGCTCCGAGCAGTGCTAGCATCCGTCGTTTGGTAAGTTTCTGGAAAAACATAGCCTTCTAGGCTAGCAGACGGCGGTTTATCACGAAAAATCGAGTGGGTGTACTTTGCTGCCAGAGCTGTTTCTACCTCTGCTGCACTGAAGCCTGATTCCACCAAAGACTTGGCTACTTCGTCCAGTCGCAAACCAGAAGGTATGGTCACTAGACTGGTTTCTACTCGACCCTCGAAAAGTATCTGAGCTATCTTCTGTGAGCTAAAAGACGGACTGAGCCGAAAGGTTCCAGCTTGCAAATGCTGATTAGTGCCAAAGTTATCGACATGCCAATCGAAAGCTTTGGCATTGCGAACAAGACCTTCGTCGTCCAGTTGCCTGGCGATTTCTGTAGTCGACGAACCGCTAACGATAACCGTTACCTGTTCGGAGTAGACATCGCTAACTGGCCTTAGGCTAAGTTGATACCACCACCCAAGACTGAGCAGGCCAACTAAAATGCTCAGCACCACAACACCCAGCACTACTGGTAGGGGTTTCTTCCAACTCGATAATTTTTTAGATTTCAAATCGTAACTAAATTTCACGCAGATTACTCCCTAGGTAGTCGTCCAGTATAGCTGCTGCTGCGAACATATCAACATCGCCCTTTTTGAAGCTACCGCGTGCACCTAGTGATTTCTCGGCTTCTATGGAAGTTAGCGATTCGTCCTGAAAAACGACCTCATGGCCAGTTTTAGTGCTTAGCTGGCTGGCAAAATCCCGCACTTCTTTGGACTGAGCAGTTTCCCTGCCTTCCATGTTGCGCGGTAACCCAACAATCAGTCGGAGCGGTCGATGCTGGGCTATCAATTGATCGATGCGTATCCAAAGGCCTGATTTGGTATCGATGGTTTCTAGCGGTTCGGGTAATCTAGCTATCAAATTGGCTCTGGCTACACCGATGCGAACCTTGCCATAATCAAACCCCAGAATATCGCCATTTTCTGGTTCACTGCTTGCTGGCTGGTTCACCGCGGGCTCTGCTCAGAAACTTCTACAACTATTGTGGTTTTGGACACGCCCGGTACTTTGTTGACCCAGAACGGCGAGAGTTTAATCTCGCTACCAACTACCCCCGGTATTTCATCTATTATCGACTTAGCTTCGCTGAAGCGTTTACCACTTATCTGCTCTGCCAACGCACTGATATCAATGTTCGGCCCGATTATGCCAACGGTGCGCAGACGAAAGCCAAATTGCCCCTCTGCAGGGTCTTGTTGCAATTCATAAGAAGCGTCCGACAAGCCGTTGTCGTAAATAGATTGAGTGCTGGTGTCAATTTCCAGTTCTTGAAAGTTCTTCAACAGTGCTTGTAGGTCGCCTTTGCTAACGCCTACCTCTGTGAATGTTATCTCAGCACTAAGCACCGCCCTCTCCCCAGCTTCGCCAACGGCTGGAACACTGGTAACCTCGCCAACACTGAACTCAAAAGTACCCTCCATGGCAACCAATCCATCACCGAAAAGTGCAGTCATCTCGCCTCTTTCTTTGAAGTAATCTCTGGTATCCAAATCGGCTTTGGCTTTATCGAAATCTTCCTGGGAAACTACTTTTTCAATTTCGTCGGTGCCACCCGCTAGTTGCTCGCCCACTCCTGAAACAAAGTTGCCAAAACCAGATATTGAATACGCCGTACCGGCAGCCAAATTATAGTGTCCACCAGCAGCTGCGGCTACTACCGTAACTAATGCGGTGCCCGGAGTAGAACAGCCACCACCGTCAAATGTGCCACCGGGGACATCAACAGCTGCGGTGGAGAAGAAGTTTAGTCCGCCCGAAGAAGTGAAAGCTGTGCCAGCCGGCACAGTAATGACTGTCGAGCTGTCGCAGTTTCGCACAGTAATATCACCCGACGCCTCGAAACCAACATTGGCTTCCCCCGTAGCCTCGAAATCTGTCGTGACCGTCCTTTTCATTTCTTTGATGATGCCTTTGAGTATCTTCTCCTCCAGGTCGCTACTTTCTATCTTAGTGTCAACGGTGTAATCAATTACTGTTTCTAACCGTGAAGTCTGCGCCGATATATTTATATCGGCTTCAGGTGCTATCCAAAAAGCCCACCACCAAGTCGCAGCTAAAAGTACTGCGCCGACAGACCCCAGTATCAACTTCAGTCGGAAGCGTTCAAAATTCGGAATTTTGAAAAGCTTTTTGCCTGCTTCATCAGATTTTTTAGCTTTGCCTGTTGTTTGGTCAGCCGTCTTCGTCACCGATTCAGCGACAACCGCTCCGCCAGCTAGATCGCCAACCATTGTTTTTGGATCCAGATCAGACAAATCGCCTTCGATGACAGTATCCTCGCCACTCGGAACTTCCGGTGCTTCGGGTAGATATGGCTTCGATTGTAGGTTTTTGGCGATATGCAAACCTAATCCGCCAGCTATCATCAGCAGCGCTGAATCGTTAGTGATCAGCACCACTCTTTTCTGGCTGTCCTCGGCGGCACGCTTAAGGAGTCTGGCATTTACCGCACTCAAAAGTACAATCGAGCGCTTCGGTGGCACCAAAGCTACAATCTTGGCTTTAGAGCCTTTCAATTTCTCGATGATGGCGGTGATGTCGTCTTCGACATCGATGTAGATAACATCTTTTTTCATATTTTCAACATCTTGTTTAATTTTTCAGTGACTGTTTTGTCCGTTTCATCGTCAGCTAGAGTATCATAGCCAACCCGAAGCAAACCCATAGCGGTTATGAAGGTATGGTCTTTTATTTTACCGCTAGAGTCAATAATTTTATCAACTTGAGCTGGGTTGATGTGTTGAACGTTGGGTTTGCGAGTGAAGGGCAGTTCTCTATACCAGTCTTCTTCCTCCAGGGCTTCGTAGAGCAACTTCAGACTTGAGCCGCCACCACAAAGTAGTATTTTGTTCGGCAAATGATCCAGCTTATCGAATTCACTCAGCGCTAGTTCTACACCGCTAAGCCAGACATCCAGAACCTTCCTTAGGCTTTTTTTGGCTCTGACCTCAATCTCCTCATCTAGCTCGCCGTGATCAATTTGTAGTTTTAGTTTTTCGGCGTCTTCAAAGTTCATATCTAGATCGTTAGCAATGTTGCGGGTAAAAACCCGCCCGCCAATGCCGAACATTTTAGTGCCCTCAACGCCACCATCATCTACCACCGCAATGTCGGTAGTACCGCCGCCGACATCTATTAAAATGGCGCTGAAATTGGTGCTAGAATCCGTGCCTACAACAGATCTGGCAACAGCGAATGGTTCAGCCGCTACTGCCACTAAATCAAGGTCTAGATCTGAAGCAGTTTTTTCCAGCGCGCCAATGTGTATTTGCGGTGCAAAAGCCGTAAAAAGCTGTATGGCAACATCTTTGCCGGTAAAACCTACGGGATTGCTAATTTTATAGCCATCGCTTTGTATTGAAACTAAGGCGCTGTTTACTAGCTTGATGTCTAAATCTTCGTTGCCGGTTTCCCATTTGAGCTGTGAACGAGCCTGCTCATAGGCTCGTTTTTGCACTTTGTCAATAATCATCTCCATCTCTGGCAGAGTAATTTCTCGGTCGCCATCTGGTCGTTTGTAGTGAATAGTACTGGTGGTGCCTTTCACTAGCTCGCCAGCAATGCCAATAATCGTCTGCCGAGCGCTGACACCAGCTTGGTTTTCGGCTTCTTCCAGCGCTTTATCGCAGTTCCCTGCCACCGCAGCAATATCGGAAATAGCACCAGAGTGCATGTCGCTCAGCTTTTGGTGTTGCCGGCCGACACCAAGTATTTCTATGTTATCGCCATTCATCTTGGCCACCAAAGCCTTGACGTACTCGGTACCAATATCCAGCGCGACAATGAAGCTGGCCTGCTGGGTTCGTTGCCTGTCGATATTTGTTTTTAGTCGTTTTAATTTATCGAAAACCATCTATAGCTATTATACCGCAAAACGCTAGTGTTTTCTACTCGAGCTACCCCTGTTGCGCAGGAGATTCCTATGAACGGGGTACTCCCCCTTGCGTGTTGGTAGAAGAATTAATGTTTTTCCAAATATAACTGTGGTGGCTCGAACATCTCTGGATTTGAAAATCTGCTACAGGATTCCCTAAGTAAAAACTTTGGGATTGGAATTCAGGCTTTGATTTCCAAATTAATTCTAAGATACCGAAAAGTTCTATTGCTGTTGCGAGGTCGTGTAAATTATATAACTTACTAGACTAGTTCGGCTTTGATTCTTCGAATACCGGCTGCCGATGATTGCTCTTTGACTATTTTAAAAACCTTGCCATTTTTACCGAGTTCTGAGGTGCGCTCAACATGTGGGCCACCGCATATTTCAAAGCTGAAATTCTCGCCATCTTTGTTCGCCATCTGGTAAACCTTCACTTTTTCGCCGTAAGTATCGCCAAAAGCACCCAGAACCTTCCTTTTCAAAGCCTCGGCGGTAGGAATTTCCTGAAAATCCACCAGCAAATCGTTACCTATCTGCTCATTAACTATTTTTTCCACCTCGGCAATTTGTTCTGGAGTCATTTTCTGAGGGTGCTCAAAGTCAAACCGCAGTCGCTCCTCGGTGATATTGCTACCGCGCTGCAAAACATGGTCACCCAGCACCATTTTCAAAGCTTTATACATCAGATGTGTTGCCGTGTGATATTTCTTGTGAATGTCTGTCTGACCACCCAAACCACCCTTAAACTGACCTTTAGTGGCAGTGCGCGAACGCTCCCGCTGCTGCTTCATTAACTTGTCAAAATCTGTCTGCCAGCTTTTGGCTATTGGAATATTTAACGAAGAAGCCTGTTCCACGCTTAGCTCGCCAGGAAAGCCGTAAGTATCGTGCAGTTTAAAAATATTTTCACCAGTCAGCTCGCCGTCCACCTCTTTTTCAAAAACACGAACACCGGTGCGAAGAGTCTGACGAAAAACCGACTCTTCGTTGGCTAGGATCCTAGATACATCTTCTCCCCGCTCAGACATCTCTGCAAAATCCTCCTTGTACAAATCTACAACCAGCGGAATTATTTGCTCGCAAAGCCGGGATTCCAACCCTAGCTGATGCGCCTTCAGCACCGCCCGACGCACTAGCCGTCTAGCTACATAACCTTGTTCTTTATTGCTAGGCGTTACACCGTCCAGCGCCAGCCAAGTGGCGGCTCGCAGATGGTCGGCAATGACCCGCATGGCTTCGACATTGTCTGGGTACGATTTACCTGTAAACTCTTGTAGTTTTTCAATAATCGGCCAAAGCGAGCTTATTTTGAAGATGTCTGGTTCATTCAGTTTGGCGGCAGCTATTCTTTCTAATCCCCCACCAAAGTCGACATTTTTCTTCGGCAACGGCCGGAAGCCGTCTTCGGTAGCCAAATACTCCATAAACACCGAGTTGCCAATTTCCAAAAAACGACCACAGTCGCAGTTCGGGTGGCAGTTTTCACCATAAGATTTATTGTGCTCTACGGTGTCAAAGAGATAGAAAACTTCACTGTCCGGGCCGCCTAGCTCGCCCACTGGCATATTTTTTGGTTCGCCACTACGGCTCCACCAGTTTTTGGAAGCATCGTAGTAAAATATCCGCTCGCCCGGGCGCATACCGCGCTGATAGCCGTCTTCTTCGCTACCGATGTCGGCAATCTTGGCGCTCAAGCCCTGCTCTTTCAATAAATTCTGCCAAATAGTAGCCGACTCCTCGTCTCTGGGAATACTGTTGGCTTCATCGCCACTAAAGCAGGTGATGTAAATCTTCTCTGGATCCAGCCCAACTTCGCCGACTAGAAATTCCCAAAACCACGGCAGTTGCTCGGCCTTAAAATAATCGCCCAGACTCCAGTTGCCCAGCATTTCAAAAAAAGTGGTGTGGCGGTTGTCGCCAACTTCTTCTATGTCCTCAGCGCGCAGACAGGTCTGTGAATTCACCAGCCGAACACCTTGAGGGTGCGCCTCGCCTAGTAAATACTGAATAAGCGGCTGCATGCCAGAGCCAGTAAAAAGCGTCGTCGGATCGTCATGAGGCACCAGATTTGCCCTCGGAATGACCGCATGGCCTTTTTTCTTAAAAAAATCCAAATAAAGTTGGCGAATTTCCTGTATCGTCATAATACTAAATATTGTAACAGATTAGCCGTGTTTAACATCAGTAATTATCCCGCCGCCAACCACTCTATCGCCCTCATAAATCACTGCCGATTGACCGGGGGTAATCGCCTTGAGTGGTTGATAGAGTTTCAGGGTAACATCAGCTGTGCGCTGTGATTTGCGAGGCTGTTCGTCGCCGGGCTTTAATAATTCACAGGCTTCTGTTTTGGAGCGGTATCTTATGGCGACTTCATACTTCTTGGCAATTTCTGGCTGATCGTTAATCCAATGAATATCTTTGATGGCAAATTCGCTACTCCAAAGCTCCTGGTCATCTAGGTCTGTAGTAACGAAAATCGTGTTGGTATCCATGTCCTTCTTGACCACATAGTACGGTAGCCCGCCACCAACACCGAGGCCTTGGCGTTGGCCGATAGTGTAGTAAATAGCCCCAGAATGTTGCCCAACCTCTACTCCGTTCTGATCGACAATTGGCCCTGGTGTAATGTCGGTTACATACTCGTCCAAAAAACTGCGTATCCCTACCTCACCGACAAAACAAATACCCTGTGAATCTTCTTTTTCAGCCGTCACTAGGCCGCGTTTTTTGGCTTCTTCGCGTACGGCAGTTTTTTTCATTTCGCCTATAGGCATGAGTGTACGGCGCAGGGCTTTTTCTGGCACGCGGTAGAGGAAATAACTCTGGTCTTTACTGGCATCAACTCCTTTCAATAGTTTTCCGTCCTGCGAGCGAGCATAGTGTCCAGTGGCGATAAAATCGGCGCCTTTCTCCAGGGCTGTTTCTAGAAATACCTTAAATTTAATCTCTTGGTTGCACATAACATCTGGGTTCGGAGTGCGCCCAGCTTGGTATTCTGCGAGCATATAGTCGACTACTTTTTGCTTGTATTCTTTCTGGAAATCGAACACTTCAAATGGCAAATCAAGCTGAGCTGCGACAGCATTGGCGTCGGTTATATCTTGCTCCCAGGGGCACTCAAAACCTGCAAAATTTTGCGTCCAGTTTTTCATATACACGCCGGTAACGTCGTAGCCCTGCTCTTTTAGCAGTGCCGCGCTCAGTGAAGAATCCACCCCGCCGCTCATACCGACAAATATTTTTTTACCTCGCGCTTGCATACTATTTCAGTGTAACACCTATGCAAATCATTCCTGCTTATATTTTGCTACGACATAAAATCTGCACTACAGCATAACTTCCACCCCAATAATGAACCTCCCCGAGCTAACGCACGGGGTACCATTTCAATTCAAGCTTCGTTTGTCCGACATCTTCTTTGCCTTGGTTTTCGATATAGACTAGTTCCTGCAACAGAAGATGCCGGAAAGGCTCTCCCGCCCACGGGCTAACGCCCGGGGAAAGACAGAGAACATTATACCAAACTGTCCGGCCGGACAGTTTGGTATAATGTTCTCTGTCTTTATTTTTCTACGCTATAAGCTTGGGTATAACTTTCTAAAATAGGCTTTATGTTTGTTGGCACTCTCAATGTCGTCTGTCTCTACTAGGATCATCGAGCCTTTGAACTCTGTGCTTTCTTTGATGCGCTGAAATTCATCCAAACAAGGAAGTGGGTGCAGCCACACGCTTTGTTGTAACTGTACAAAACCCATTTGTTTAATCAATCTGCGTATCTGCCGCCTTATGTCTCGTTTGTCCTCAGGAATATCAAACATAATGATTCTCCACTTCCCGTCCCAGGGCTTGTCCATGCTTAATTTTATGAAACCCATTTGCTGTATTTTTTCTGAGCCTGATTTGGTAGTTTTCAAAGCTGAGTCAAGATAACCCCTGCGCTTCGCATAGTAAACTAGTCGCCTAACTTCTTTATTCTGTGTTTTTCCAGATTGGTGAATTAATTTTATTGATTCGCTATCTAGGGATTCAATGACGGCATTTGTAAGCGCTTTGACATTCCAAACAGCGACGGCCGCCCCAAGCTTAAGGATTCTTCCAAGAATCTCGTATGTTGAATCATGGGACCTGAAAACTCCACTCATATCATGAATTATACTATCTGGTCCGGCCGGACACAAAAGTATAATAATACTTAATTGGGGTTATAGGCAAAAACGTGGAGCTTTTGGCTCCTCGCTTCTGCTGTAGAGGTAC
>CAYOYH010000019.1:0-14577 GCA_964408165.1 uncultured Candidatus Saccharibacteria bacterium
CGTATCTACGACATTTGCTGGAATTTTAGACAATAAAAGGATTGGTATTTCGTAGGTTGGAGTTAGAGATTAGAGTCCGCTGGACAGCGGAGGAGTTTCTTGCTTCCTGCATTTTCTATCGTCTCCCATCTGCCACCTATCATCTGTCGTCTAACTTCTAACCCCACTTCCCAATAGCACATGAAGCATATGATTGAGCTTTTTTAACTTTGCTAGAGGCTTTTTTAGAGTTAGCAGCCGGGTAGCCCATGCGCTCTAGCTTACTCAGTACCGCCTCTTTCGACGATCCATCAAAACTGACTGTTTGTTTCTCGGGATTAACGACAATATTTTCCGCCCCTAACTTTCTTAGGGATTTCGTAATCTTTTTACCGCAACCACCGCATTTAATATTTACAACATTTACTGTAGTGCTTATGCTCTACCCCCTCCTAAGTGAAGATTATTTGCGTATTCTCATCAGCGCGACTATAAAATTCGCCTATGGTCAGCACCCCATCGATGTCCTCTCGCAAATCCTCTTCTTTAATTTTAAACATATCCATTGCTAGCTTACAGGCATAAACTTTGCCGTTGCCAGCTTTAATCATATCTATAAACTCCACTGTGGTCGGAATATCTAATTTTTCCATCGTTCTTTGCATCATCCAGGTGGCCATTCTTGAAACTCCAGGAATTACCGCCAAAAAATTTGGGAAAGGCAGTGTTGTACCCGGTAGCCTCATTGCTGGATTACCAACAGGGGTCATATGCACCTTATTCTGAGTGCTTTTCCTAATAGCATCGAGACCGAAAAATGTGAAAAATACTTCCGCCTGTATGCCCTCCATCAAAGCACCATTGCTCATAACTAGCCCTGGGTAAACATCTACCAGTGAACCTTTGGAGACTATTACTAATACTTTTTTTGGCGATTGCTTGTTTACTTCGTCACTCATTGAAATCCCCCCCTACATGCAGCTCGTAGGGCGTGGCAACCCTGCGATTTTAGATGAATTCTTCAGCGGTCCGCCGGGGAAAAGTCCGTACAAACCCTTAATGTCAACAATGCCCGATTTGCCAACCTTCCTGATGGTCATCTCCACTCCTTCGCCATGCTGCTGGCGAAGATATTCGATGACTTTCCAGTGCTCGCCTGTGAGCTCAATGCCTAGTTCTTTAGCTATTTCCTCGGCGATGGCTTTATCCCACTGATTGGCGTCCACCAAGTAGCCTTCTTCATTTCTGTCGGCACTCATACTTACTCCTTTCTATTGTTTAATTAAATTTTTTGCCCGATTTGGTCATTTGGTTCGAAATCCCCGGCATCGGTCTAGTTTTTAGGAGTATATTCCAATAAATCCACCTAAACGCCAGTTTGCCGATGTGGTTCAGCCGTGATTCTTTCAATAGCTTCATCGGCCCTATAATCGGAATGGGAAACTTGCCTTCCAGAGGCTCTGTCTCATAGTTGAAATCGATAAGTAGCGCTTTTTTGCCTCCAGTTTCTACAAAACAATTGGCATGACCGTCAAAAGTTTCCTCGAGAGCCTCCCCCGCAACATATTTGCCGATGTTTGTAGCCAGTGTATCTATTTGAAAATGCGCTACCGATCCAGCTTTGGAAACCTGCAAGTTTGTGGCGTCACCAACCACAAAGATATCTTCATGCGCTTCGGACTGCAGAGTGTGACTGTGGGTTGACACAAAATTAAGCTCGTCGCCCAGTCCAGAGCGTTCTATCATCTTGTCCCCCATGTTGATTGGTATGGTTACCAGTAAATCGTATTTTACTTCTCTGGAATCGTACGACACCAGTTTTTTAGCCTTACCATCTACACGTTCGGTGCCAAAATCCAGAATTAGCTCTATGTTTTTTTCCTCAAGCAAATGACCCAGCGCCTGCGATGCCTCTGGCTTGGTGAATGCTCCGTCTAGAGGAGTTACATACTTGATAGCTACTTTGTCTCTCATACCTTTTTTCTTGAAAAAATCATCAGCCAGAAACGCAAGTTCCAGTGGCGCCACCGGGCATTTGATAGGCATCTCCACGATATTAACCGCTAAAGTCCCGCCCTTCCAGCTTTTTAGCTTCTCTCTTAGCTTTGAGGCGCCCTCAAAGGTGTAGAAATCAAATATTGATTTGTACCATTCGCTGCTTTTTAGTCCGGGAGTTTCTTCTGGTGCAGTTTTCAGCCCAGTGGCTACGACCAAGACATCGTAGCCAAGCTCGGTGCCATCACCTAAGACAACCTTTTTGTCCTCTGGAGACACCTTGTCGATCTCGCCCTGAAGATAATTGACACCTTTGGGCATAAATTGCTTCTTAGACTTGATGATGTCTTTTTCTT
The DNA here is from genome assembly GCA_964408165.1 of uncultured Candidatus Saccharibacteria bacterium. Classification (GTDB taxonomy): domain Bacteria; phylum Patescibacteriota; class Saccharimonadia; order Saccharimonadales; family CAYOYH01; genus CAYOYH01. Next base: position 2,331 of record CAYOYH010000019.1, read on the forward strand.
GGTAAACGCCAAACGGGTAGAATAAGAATCCTGGCTGGTAGTAGTGTTTGTCGTGTTGATCTACGATTGTTATATCGAAAACGCCAGAATATTTCTTCGAAAGCTTACTGGCAGCCATGGTGCCAGCAGTGCCAGCCCCTAAGATTATGATTCGTTTTTTTGTTTGTAGCATTTTTGTTACTCGCTTAATTCAGAAGCTACCAAGAACACTAGCATAAGCTCTGTGGTCTGTCGAGGACGCGACTACTGTTCGCCGTAATCTTCGCAGATTTTTTGGACATATCTTAGGTTGTGTATCGACAGGAGTGTGCCGCCAAGAATCTCGCCAACTTTAACCAAATGCCTAATGTAGCTTCGTTTGTAGCCAGAGGTACAAGTATAGCAATCACAGGCATCGTCTAAAGGCTCATCACTACTGGCAAACCTAGCACTTTTTAAATTAATTTGTTTATCGCCAGCCACCCAGGCCGTGCCGTGGCGAGCGTTCCTGGTCGGTAGCACACAATCGAACATATCTATTCCGTGCTTAATAGCAAACCTTATGTCTACAGGATGGCCAACCCCCATCAGGTAGCGTGGTCTCTCGGGGTCATAATGTGACTGCAACAACCTAAGCATGCCGTGCATTTTTTGTCTTGGCTCGCCTACGGACAGTCCGCCAACGGCTATGCCATCGACATCTTGCTCTTGAACAAAGCCTAAACTTTGTTTTCTAAGCTTCTCATCAAGACCGCCCTGGATAATTCCAAAAAGTTTCGGGGAATTGGTTTTATTTCTCGATAAACGCTTATGCTCTGCCACTGAACGCACCAACCAACGATGCGTCCGCTCCATGGCGTCTTTCTGCCTAGACTCCTCTTTGACTAGATCGACCACATCATCAAAAGCCATGATAATATCTGCCCCTATATCGTGTTGCACTCGAATTGAGTCTTCTGGACTCATAAATATTCGGTCGCCATTGATTGGGTTGGTGAACTCGACTCCCTCCTCTGTTGTTTTTCGTATTTTGCCTAGAGAGAAAACTTGGAATCCGCCAGAATCAGTCAGCATCAATCTGTCCCAGTTGGTAAATGAGTGTAGACCGCCCGCCTTCTTAATCACCGCCTCCCCTGGGTTTAGATGCAGATGATAGGCGTTGCCCAGGATTATCGACGCACCGGTGGCTACAATTTGTTCGTTAGTCAATCCTTTAACACTAGCCCTCGTTCCGACCGGCATAAACACCGGCGTGTTGACAGAGATGGAACCAACTGAAATCTTCCCTTTTCGCACACCATTCGCTTGATTTTCAACTTGAAAAAACATACTTCGGCAGTATACAACAACAACGATACACCGCCTATGATATATTCTCGCAAGCTACCGCTATTGACTTTTCCGCAGTTTCCTGTTAGTATGAAAAGTATGGGTGAACTACGCTCAAACAAGAGGAGCCGACTAGAGAACTTCAGGTTATTCTACGAAGCCATACCAATACCAGACATCGATCCTAATCGAGACGCCTTCGAATCCTTTAAAAACACCTCTCAAACACCTCGAAGCAAAAGAGTGTCCCGACCAAGAAGTTAATCCACCGCTGTAAATCAGCACTCAAAGACTCCGCTACCTAGCGGAGTCTTTGAGTGTGCTGTGCGTATTTTTGTATTTACACTGCTCAAAAGCACCAGATCGCCCGCCAGGCTTATTTTTCTAATGTTTAGCCGCGCATATAACGCCTCTGCTGGGTTTCTAACAGAGAGTCCTGGGGCGCCATCTGAAGCAAGCCGGCATAAAATTCCACAAAAAAACGCGTACACCCTGCCCTAGTTATCCACCGTTTAGATGTTTATCCACTGGTGATTTCAATAGCTATATGTCAATATGTTGACATGAATTGTGTGTTTTGTGGTAACATGAAGACCTCGGTGAGTAATTCGAGAGTTACTCGCCAAGGAAGTCAAGTATGGAGACGGCGTTACTGCGAGAAATGCGGTCGCACCTTCACTACTCGGGAAAACGTTGAGTTGGGCTTCCTGGAGGTGTTAAAACTAAACGGCTCTTTGGAGCCGTTTAGTCGTTCTAAGCTTATCTACTCGGTCATGGAGGCCTGTAGTCACATGTCAAACCAAAAAGACTCCTCCGTGGCGCTAACAGAGACCATAGAGCGTGAAATTCTTGCCACTCTAGAAGTTAACTCTAATTCAGTAGCCTCATCTACGATGGCTGAAGTCGTCGCAACCGTTTTAAAAAGATACGACCCTTTGGCATACCTAAAGTACGTTGGCTATCGAGCACAAGCACCTACTAGCAAGCGAGGATTAAAATCACTAATCAAAGATAGTAACTAGGGGGTTCTGACCTCGGCAATCATCGTCAGGAGTTTAGAGCTTCTGCTCCTCGAGATTACTATGGCTCGCAAAGAAGGTAAAAACAAAGAAGTGAAATCACTAAAATGGAGTTGTAGGCCATTTTGTGTTGGTTTTTTACATTCCGTACGACTATAAAGATGCCAATCTACCAGTCTCATTTGGTGCGGTCGTAGACCTGCCCCTGTAGAGCCTTAAAGCTTGAGCCGAACCCTAGCTGTTTTAAGGTTTATACCACCCTCGGCGTGGTTAGTCGTAGGCGGTGAGTTAGAGGGCTGAGGCGCTAGCTTGATCGTAGTGAATCAGTAGTAATTCTTGTGCCACTACTTGTTGAGCACCTCCTGGCGTAGAGTGTAGTGTTTGGGCTGTATTTCAGACTTTGCGAGCAGTATTGCTTGCCTGCAGCAGTTTTACTGCGTTTTTGGAGCTGGTTATTACAATTCTTGCAGTATCTAAAATCAGGCTTTTTGGTTGCAAGGGTACGGCCCTTGCAACCAACTGACCCCTGTAATAAGTGAACTACAATTATTGCAAGGGCACGGCCCTTGCAATAATTTGCAGTATTGTATTGTGACCTTACAGCTAGCACTCCTGGGAACTTCGATTGCCTACTGTGCTCTACTGGGTAGTGTGGCGGACTGCCCTATTCAATAACGAAGTAGTCGAAAGTATAGGTAGTGTTTGATTGCAAGGGTACGGCCCTTGCAACCAACTGACCCCTGTAGCAGAGGGAGAATCGCTTAAAAACCTCCACGATATGTCGTATTGCTCGAAATTAGAGGCTGAGCTTGAAATCGAGAGCTTGGTAAAGCAACAAAACAAAAAACCGCAGGACTCTAAGGAGTTTATTGTCAGAAATCTTGTGGTTTCTCTAAACTCTAGCTTCTGACTTCTTCTAATATCTACCGCAAGTGGAGTTCTCTAAACCTCAACACCTGTCGGTAGACAGGCTCAGAGTATGCTCTTAGTACCCGATTAAATTCAAGAGCGCTCTGGATACAAGCACCAAAAACACCATTACCACTACATTCATCATCAGTAGTGATATTGCCAGCGATCTCCTGAGAAAGTACACCTTTATGGCTATTGCCGTATTGACAGCAAAGGCGGTAATGCCGAACGCGACTAGAGTTAGCAGAGACAGCCAGTGGCCTTTGTCGCTGAGGCTTTCGTCATACCCAGAGTATCTTACGGGCACTTTTATTTCTTGGCTTTGTATGTTGAGGGCAAAATCAATACCGTGAAACAGCAACAGCAAAAAACCTATTGCCAGCAATGCTACCGCTTGGGAGTCTTTAAAAAATGATTGTGTGAAAAATTTCTTTAACATCGCACTCGCGCCTCTTGTTATTTGTAGTTTAAATGACAGTGTGTCAGTTGGTGCCTCTTCGCTTTGAAGGGGCGACGCACTGCCTGCGCTACGTCTTTTTTGTGCATCGTAGGGGCTTCTTCGGCCCAAGGCCAACCTCGAAGCATCTTGCCAGTACACCGAGATGACACTTTCGCCAACAATAATTTTATCAGAAATCACCGATTGCAAACAGAGATAAATATTGCTAATATTGTCCCGTTCGGTACATGCTAATTTTTATTGCTTTTTAGCGTTTGATTTTCGCTGAAACTCTAAACTGCCAAGTTGGTTTTACTGATTGGAACTTTGAGAATTTTGAAAGAAGGAGCCGCACTAAGACTGCAGTCGAGAACTTAGAAACTTATTTTGTAGGTTTTCGACGGAAGTCGCTACTTGCGATTCCGACGCGGGCTCGTGGTGTAGCTGGCCTAACACGCCTCCCTGTCACGGAGGAGATCGCCGGTTCAAATCCGGTCGGGCCCGCCAGAATTATGAAATCACCCTTAGTGGTGATTTTTTAATTCTGATGAACTTCGTTCAGATTTGAACCGGCACAGCCACAAAGTGGCGCCGCGTCTACAGGTATGAGCGTGCAGGAGCTTGCTCCGATAAGCGATTACCGTGTTGATACGGAAAATAGTCGCTACTCAATCTTAGTTCATCTTAGTTCAGTGCTGCAAGGGTGCTCAGAGTTGCAAGGGTACGGCCCTTGCAACTGTTAATGAGTGTTGTCGCTGGTTGCTTTAGGCGATGAAGAATGGTTGAAGGCAATAGAGTTACCCTCTACTGACAGCTACTGGTCTTGGTGATTTAATTGAGCTCACCGCTACGATGGGTTGGCTCTGGTTGGGAGTGTCCCTGCTCGTACAAGCAATACTCAGCTTTTTGTACTGTTTTTTGAACTTTTTTGAAAAACGAATCTCGTTTATGATTTTAACCATTTTATCGCATCCTGAGCATCTTCGAAGGTTGGGAAGGATTCTTGTTGGCTTTTGCGTCTTCGTGGAGCTTCAGTAACTCTTTTTCTACCTCTGGTCGCAACTTAGAAGTATCACTGATGGTGATGGAGCGAGTTCTGACGAATTATCGCAAATTGCTAGAAACTACAGTGCTTAGTGGCAAGCCTAGGGCCTTGGCAGCTTCTTGCTCTTCCCTCTTTAATCCTGGATCCAGCTTTACGCGCAGTACGGTGTTCATCGTAACCATACTGTACGCAACGGCTACAGAGTGTTGTGAAGACCCCATGATGGGTTAAAAGCCTGCCTGCCGGCAGGTTGGGAGGTGGGAGACAGCAGGCAATGGGCGGCGGGGAATGGGCAGTGGGAGCTGGTATATCGCAGTTCGTAGTTGCCTCATTCTAGATTCTATCGTCTAACTTCTAAATTCCAACTCCCTCCGCCCCTTGACAGCAACCCATGCATGCCTTTAAAGTAGTGCCGTTCCAAGCAATTGCAGTCAATTTGGTGGTTACCTGCAGAACAACTGGCTTTGGGGCGCATATTTTGAAGAATTATATTCTAAACAAGAAGCTGCTTAGTTGGCCCCCTGTTGGGGTGGTTTTCTTGCTATTCGTAGCTCTATTCATGACATCGATTGTTTCTGGAGCTGTTTGGGCTCAAAGCGAACTCGCTGCAGACTCCTCTGAGTATCCCACCAAGCCTGTGTCAAGCTCCGGGACTGCCCCTTTGGGCGCAAATGTCTACCGCCCTTATTTGGTCAAAATAGTAGATGGGGACTTAGAAATTATCACCTCGACAGTGCATCGAAACCCCAGCGATATCCTCAAGGCTGTCGGTCTGATCCTTTACCTGGAAGATGAGTTGGAAATTAAAAACAATCCCGACCTTGCTAGCAATCCTCTTGTGGGCTTCCAGCTGTTTGTCGACCGTGCCACCTTGGTTGAGTTTAGTTTGCGTGGTGCGCCCACTGTTGCTGTCCGAACTCAAAGCCATACTGTCGCCGACCTGCTTAGTGAAAGAGGGGTGATTTTGGGCGCCACCGACATCGTAAAGCCGGCTCTCAACGCCAAACTAGTTCCGGGAAGCCCAGTTTCGGTACACAAAGTAGGCACTAAAACCGTCACCCTAGAAAAAGATCTAGCTTTTAGTAGAAAGTTTATCGATGCCTCCAGTATGGCTTACGGCTTACAGCAAATCAAAACACCTGGCATTGTCGGCAAAGTTCGTGTTACCTACCAAATAACCTACCATGACAGTATCGAGGTATTCAGAGTTGTAGTGCGTTCTACAACGCTAAAAGAGCCTACTGAGGAAACGGTGGTTCGGGGCGTCCAGGGCGCGCCTGCTTCTAAGGGGCCCTTGAACACAGCTCAGATGCAGTTTCTTGGAAATTGCGAATCGGGCATGAACCCTGCCATAAACACCGGTAACGGATTCTATGGTGCATTTCAGTTTAAAATCAGAACCTGGAACGCCATGCAAACTGGCTACTCCCGTGCCGATTTAGCCCCTTTAGATGTGCAGATTGCCGCCGTTCAGAAACTACTTACCAGCTCCAGTATTTTTAGTCAATTCCCTAGTTGCGCCAATCAAATGGTGGCTGTCGGATTGTTGTAAAAATTAATCCCAAGATTTGTGCGTTCGAGTAGGATTTAATGTCGGCCTGTCTAAGCTACAGCGACCACCAGAAAAATAAACCTGGAACCCTGGCGCGAACTAAACCCATGCAAGAGCGTAAATCCTGAACTAATTCTGTAGTAATTCAAACAACGTAACCAATTCTGACGCCGAGGCTCCGCGCCCGTTAGTAGCGCCGGTGCACCGAACGAGTAGTGTGTCCAGGGGGTGTTTGTGAAATTCCTCTTCCGATGCGAACCATCGGAGAGCTTCGGTACCTCTCTGAAGCCTAGATGCTCAGAGTTGCAAGGGTACGGCCCTTGCAACAGTTAACAGGATTGGATTCTGGAGAGTTAGCCTTCCTGGGTGGTGTTGTCTTGCTGGTTGCTTTAGGCGATGAAGAATGGTTGAAGGCAATAGAGTTACCCTCTACTGACAGCTACTGGTCTTGGTGATTTAATTGAGCTCACCGCTACGATGGGTTGGCTCTGGTTGGGAGTGTCCCTGCTCGTACAAGCAATACTCAGCTTTTTGTACTGTTTTTTGAACTTTTCCGACCAAAAGACTTTACAAAACAAGGCTCACAGGCTCGCTAAGTCTGGGCTAGAGAGTAATAAAACTCCTTATTTTCAACCCTTCTTTGTGGCTATCGATAAACACTTGCAGATTCTCCCATTTGATAAGTATGTGGGCAACGTTAATTTTGTCTTCACCCTCAGACCCCAGCCGTTTCACTATGTGCAGGCCGAATGTCGTCTCCACTACTGCCGACACTTCGCCATCAGCCAAAGCAAAAGCTGCGTCAATGAGCGATCTAGGTAGATCCTTCTCGTCACGAGTAATCACGCCGAGTACACCCTTCTTTTCATTCGTTAGGGCATCTTCAGAATACTTAGCCACTGCCGCCTCAAAAGTCTTCTCACCACCTGTAATGACAACGTGCAGTGTTTCGATTTCACTTCTGGTGTCTGTATCTAGCACTCCGAGAACCTTTTGCCTTAAAAGCTGGCCTTCAATCACTCTTTTTAAATCATTGATCCCCCAGCCATAGAAATCTCGCAGTGTGCCCTCTAGTGTCTTATCGTCCTGGCCAACTCCGCTTGTTTCCCGAATTGTATCGAGGTGACGATTAATCTCCTCATCGCTAACGGCTACACCATTCAAAACAGCTAATTGACGAACGACCTCGTTTTCTTTCACTCGATTGAGCGAAGCTTTTTTTAAGTTTTTTAGAGCCTCGCGACCCTCTGGGGTTTCAAAATCCACGTTTTCTTGATTGATAAGATAGTGGGCATTTTGGCGCACTTCAAAAAGGTATTTTTCAAAACTCACCCACGAACCACCCACTTTAGCCACAGGGGCAGGAGCAATTCTAGAGATGCGGTAAGCAAAATCTCCAATGCTTTGTTGTTTGTAAAGCAACGAATAGCTAAATGCGCTCAGCAACAGTAGTGTGATCATGACTAAAGCTGAAGAAATTATAGCTATTTTGTGTTTTGAGTGTTTGAGCGGATACTTAAACTTCTTAGCATCGTCAAGAGCTTCCTGCCGATGCTTGGTCATAGAATCGTTGGTTACTCGTTTCGGACTAGCTACAGCCAGTTTATCTTCACCGCTAATGTAGCTTCTAGCTTTGGCCTTAAAAACTTTTTTAGCTTTTTTACTCTTCTTGTGAAGCGTGCGCTTCTTGGCCTTCGGTTTCTTGGGCTTCCTGATGTCCATGTTGTTTGATTACCTTGGTTAATCTTGTTTGAATTTCCTGGGGATGGCGTATCTTCTCTAGAACTAAATCGCCCACGAAAGTTTGTATGACTATTGTACCAAACCCTAGCACTGTTTGCTGTATGCCAGCTATTTGCGAATTGACATTCTGTATCTTGTTTAAGCCAACGCCAACTATGCTTCGGTTGAATAACCCCTTTTGTTTTATTTGCACAAACCTCTGGTCGGTAATAATGTAGATGCTGTAATACCAAGCAATCCATTCATAAAACATATGCAGTGCGCCAATTAATAGCCCGACTAACGCCAGCCACAGTAGGTCTGAATTTGTAGGCCAGATAGTTATCGGGGTAAAACCCAGAATCATCATTGCCAGCAATCCTATGAGGCCACGACGCATTGTCACCGAATGGTGACGAAAAACATAGAGTATTTCTTCATCATCATGCTGATTTTCAAATGAATATGTTTTGGACATACTGCTAGTATCGATTATGTGGTGTCAAGTAGCAAGCGTGCCTGATGGCGCAGCTACGATTACAGATGCGGAAAATTCCCACTAAGAATGCGGCGAAGCCTAGGACACCGCAGAGCTTCTCGGAAACAAGCCGACGCAGGCTCACCAAGCACTACACGGGAGACGGCGGCACATGGGGCTACCTAAGATGATGGCACCAGCCCAGTTGTGGCAATACTATAAAGAAGGCCCAGAGCTTGCTACAATAGAGCTAGCGAAAGCTACCAAAAAAGTCGCATTTGGGTGAGACTTTGCGATGATGTTCTGTTCCCGTCCTTCATGCTTAAATACTTAGCGTGGGCTAGAGTTGCATTATGCACCTGCGTGTGATGGTGGGCTCGCCAAGTACGCTCCGGTAGCTCAACTGGATAGAGCAGATCCGTCCTAAGGATAAGGTTGGGGGTTCGACTCCCTCCCGGAGTACCAAGTTAATAATCGACCCTCGTGGTCGGTTTTTAACTTGGTTATTCACGAAGTGATCCGAACCCTAGGGTTCGAAGACAAGCTGCTATCGCAGATGCTTGCATCGAGAAAGCAGTGAAGGCGCATCGCACGATACTCCCTCCCGGAGTACCAATCAAAAAACCAGGTTAAAGCCTGGTTTTTTGATTGCTTAATTCATGAACTATTTAGTATGTTTCTCGTGCACCGTTTCATATTCATACAAATCATCATCTTTGAACCAATGCGCTATTTCTTGCCCTGCATCACTTTTGTCCCCTGAGGCATGAATCAAGTTTGGCACGCCCATATTCTTTTTATCAGCATGGCTAAAGCTCATATGCGCATAATCACCCCTGATGGTACCGGGAGTAGCTTCTTTCGGTTCAGTAGTGCCAACCATCTTGCGAACCTGCCCTATTGCCTCCGCGCCCTCCAGCACAACGGCGATAACCGGGCCAGACTGCATCATTGCCAGCGTAACTTTAAAAGCTTTCTCGCCTCTCCTTGAAACCATCTTGCCTATACCCTCGTAATGCGCATGGTAGTGTTCTTCGTCTGGCTGGAGCATCTTAACTCCGACAATTTTTAGCCCGACCTTCTCAAATCTACTCAAAATTTCTCCTGCAAAGCCGCGCTGCACAGCATCTGGCTTCAAGATAATAAGTGTTCGTTCCATAATTTGTTTCCTCGTTTATTCTGAACTAAGATTAACAGCAGAAGCAGTGATAGTGCAATCCCGTATTGCCCAGCATACCTGCAACCGGCGTGATTGTAGGAATTTCTACATCAATATGTTCGTAAAATAATCCCCCATGAGAGCTGTCGTAATTTCTACAATTACTAACTCATGACCACTGTTGTTAGCTCCTCTGTTGTTGTTTTTAATTAAATTCTCAGCCGAAGGGACGGCTCGAAAACCAAGACGGTGACAAAATCACTACAACCTATATTCGCAGGTCTGAAAACTCAGCCAAAACCACATTAAACAGCCTGAAGCTCGCCAGATTCACCGATCAGCATCGCTATTTTCAAAGCGGAAATACCAGATACTGACACTAAAACTTGAATAAAACAAAAGAGCTCCAGGCGGATGCTTACCCAGCACCAAGGATGCCAAAACAGTCACTAGCAGCACCTGGGTGACAGGCCTACTCGGTAGGTGGCAGGCTCGAAGTATGCGCTATGCTCAAATCATTACCAATTGCTTTTTTGAATCACAACTAATATCACTCAAAATCTTTGATTCGGTCATACAGTTTAGATTTCGCTACCGCAAATTTGTGTCGAGCAGTAAATCGCCAACCGCTAAAGCTGTTTCGCTGCGCATGCATAGGTGTTTTTATGAAATTAGACAAAATCCCAACCACTTCTAGCTCCGGCACTCCACCTAGGGCATCGTATCTTTTAGTAGGGCTTAGCTAACCTCGCGCGATACTTAAAAAGCAGTCCAAACTTGGACATCTGGGAAGGCTCAACGTTGAAACAATTCTAAAACAAAATCCTCGTCTTTTGCGAGTCAGTAATCCACTGTCGGAAGTTTAGAGGCCTTTGCACTTCGGGGCCACTACACCGAAGAATGGATTCAAGATGACGACGGCAAGGTAGTTGCGAGTAATCGCCCGGGCAATAACTAGGACTGCCAGTAAGTACTTCCAACTCTGTGAAGAAGGTTAAGGTTATCGTTGTGAAAAACACAAGTGTCGTTGTCGTAAAAACATGCTAACTCAGGAGCATTCTGTCGCTTTTTTGCTGAAATTCAATATTGTGCGTCATTAGCCTGCGCAGCTGTTTTGGTATAAAATAGCCTCATGCACACTTCTGACTTAATTATTGATTTTCTTGAGCACATGGAAATCGAACAAAACCGTTCTCAGAAAACTATCGAGAACTACCACCACTATTTGAACCGTTTCGTGGAGTTCGCTGGAGACCTAGAAATATCAAAGATCGGCAGCGAAACAGTTCGGAAGTGGCGGTTGTGGCTGAACCGCCTCGAAAACGAACAGGGTGAACAAATAAGTAGAACAACTCAAAATTACCATTTAATCGCCCTGCGGAGCTTTCTAAAATACTGCGCCAAGCGAGACATCAAGACGCTTTCGCCAGAGAAAATTGAGCTGGCGCGCGTAGCCAGAAAACAGGTGACTTTCCTTAGTCCCGAGGAGCTAGAACGAATACTCGTGCAGCCTGAAACTGGAACTGAAATAGGCCTGCGCGACAGAGCGATACTGGAGCTACTCTTTTCTAGCGGATTAAGAGTTTCTGAACTAGTTGGTTTGGATCGTGAACACATTAATTTGAAACGACAAGAATTTATGGTTCGCGGTAAAGGCCAGAAAGACAGACCAGTATTTATTAGCGACCAAGCAACTTATTGGATAAAAACCTACCTAGGGCAGCGCCGAGACAATATGAAGCCTCTTTTCATAAGGTATTCGGGAGCCCAGGAAGAAACACAGGATGGTGAATTTATGCGCCTCACAGCTCGCTCCGTACAGCGTGCTGTAAAAAAATATGCCCTCCTGGCAGGCGTGACTAAAAAAGTCTCCCCCCACACCCTGAGACACTCTTTCGCCACCGACCTGATAATGAATGGTGCTGATATCCGCAGTGTCCAGTCGATGCTCGGTCATAGCAATATCGCTACCACTCAGATATACACTCACATCACTGATCCGCACTTAAAAGACATTCATAAAAAATTCCACCATAAAAAATCTGATTGATTAGGTGCCAAAGACATGCCCCGAGCCAGCCTGTCTGCCAGTAGACTTGCCTACTGACTACTGACTGCGCATCGAGTACAGGTAGGTGCTATGGGGTTCGCGCGCGAAATTGATTAGGTGTCCCTGTCTGCCCCCAAGCCTGTTTGTCTGTTGGTGGGCTTGCCTACTCTGGTAGACCCCAGGCCTTTGAAGAACGGAGTATTGGCGGGTACCTTCAACGGCTCAACGCGTTGAGCCGTTGAAAATGGATGGACGGAGGGAATTTAGGAGTTGGAGGGTTCGTGGTTCGTGGCTGGTGGCTGGGAGTTCGTTTAGAGTTGCAAGGGCACGGCCCTTGCTACTGTTAATGAGGGTTGTAATCGTTGCAAGGGCACGGCCCTTGCAACTGGAGTTCGTGGTTCGTGACTCGTCGTGGTTCGGAGCTTCTACCTTCTAGAGTCTACCGTTTCCCGTTTCCCGTTTCCCGTTTCCCGTTTCCAGTTTCCCGTTTCCAGTTTCCCGTTTCCGGTTTGCTATTGCCTGTTTCCTGTTTCCTGTTTGCTATTCACTTTTTCCTTTTCCAT
>CAYOYH010000020.1:0-1922 GCA_964408165.1 uncultured Candidatus Saccharibacteria bacterium
ACTACAAAGAAAATCCAGAGCTTGCTACAATAGAACTAGCGAAAGTTACGGAAAAATCGCATTTGGGGTGAGACTTTGCGCCTCTGATAATAAATAAAGAAGTGTGGTACATTAGTTCAACGTATGTTGTTGGTAAAAAAAGAAAATCAGAGTCTCTTGAAAGAGATGGTGCGCACTGACTTCAAGTTACGCTATCAGAGCTCGGTGCTGGGTTACGTTTGGTCGTTGCTGAAGCCATTGTTGCTGTTTACTGTTTTGTATTTAGTTTTTACAAAGCTTCTTAGGTTTGGCGGCTCACCGATAGCTTTGTTGCTCGGGATAGTGATGTGGAATTTCTTCGTAGAAGCCACTATGACTAGCGCGGGGGCTATCGTGTCAAAAGGGGATCTGATAAGAAAAATCAAAATACCAAAATACTTAATAATACTATCTTCTACAGTGTCGGCATTTATCAATCTTTTGCTGGGGTTGGTGGTGGTTTTCGTATTTATTATTCTTTTCGGCTCTGGACTTAGCTGGTCAGCGCTTCTTCTTCCTCTAGTAATTGCTCAGGTGTATGTTTTTGCGCTGGGGGTTTCTTATTTTCTATCGGCGCTGTTTGTACGCTTCAGAGATGTCATCTATATCTGGGAAGTGGTGCTACAGATGGGGTTTTTCTTAACGCCAATTCTGTACCCTGTCTCCCTGCTAGTAGAAACTGTCGGCAAAGGCGTAGTTTTGAAGCTGATGATGCTCAACCCTATGGCACAAATGATTCAAGATGCGCGGGTATTGCTTATTGATCCAGCGATAGTTCAAACTTACGATGTTATGAACTCGCCCTGGTATTTCATACCAATAGCTACTGTAATACTCTCAATAATACTCGGCTGGGCTTATTTCAAGAAACAATCCCCTGATTTTGCGGAGAATATCTGATGAAAAGCAAGAAAACCAAAAAGGAAATAGCGATAAAAGTTACTGGCGTTAGCAAGGATTTTGTACTACCGCATGAAAAACAGAGCTCAGTAAAGCAAGCATTAATAAATTTCAAAGGTCGACGCACCAAAGAAACGCAACATGCTTTGAAAGACATCAGTTTCGAAGTGAAAAAAGGCGAATTCTTCGGAATTGTAGGGCGTAACGGAAGTGGCAAGAGCACCTTGCTCAAAATTTTGGCGGGGATTTATCGTCCAACGGAGGGTGAGGTTGAAATTAAGGGGTCATTAGTGCCATTCATAGAGCTTGGGGTGGGCTTCAATTCAGAGCTTAGTGGCCGGGACAATGTTTTTCTAAACGGAGCGTTACTGGGCCTTAGTCGTCAGGAAATGGCGGAAATGTATGACGAGATCGTCGAATTCGCAGAGTTAGAACGGTTTATGGATCAAAAACTAAAAAACTACTCATCTGGCATGCAGGTGCGACTGGCATTTTCAATAGCAATTAAGGCAGAGAGCGACATCCTTTTGGTCGATGAAGTTTTAGCTGTCGGCGATGCCGATTTCCAACGAAAATGCTTTGATTATTTTAAGAGTCTAAAAAAACAGAAAAAAACTGTCATATTTGTAAGTCATGACATGAATGCAGTGAGAGAATACTGTGAAAAAGCTATCCTTATCGAGAAAAGCAAGATGACTGTAGTCGGAACCGCAGAGGAAGTCGCTTCTCGGTATTCTAGAATGTTCATTGAAAGTGAGCACAAAAATCAAAATAATGAAACGGACGATAGTAGATGGGGGGATAAGAGCATATATTACACTTCAGTTAAAATAGAGAATCAAAACATAACAGAGTCATCTAAAAACGTTACTGTGACAGTAGAAGCGGTTGCGAAAAAGGACGTCGAGAGCCCTGTTTTCGGGTTTCTTATTAAGAATGCTGCGGGGGCACACATACTAGGGACGAATAATGACATCATGAAAATGAAAGCAGGCAATATCAAC
>CAYOYH010000020.1:1960-9440 GCA_964408165.1 uncultured Candidatus Saccharibacteria bacterium
ATATTTAACGACGGCAAACACTATGTAGACCCAGCAATTGTATATAATGGCGGCACTCGGACGGCAGATTGGTGGGAGGAGGCAGCCTCATTTAACGTATTCAGAGAACAAAAAACACCCTATATAGTCAACCCGGACATTTCCTTGGGTTTTGAAAGAGTGAAACGTAATGATTAATCTAAATTCACAAAAAAATCGTATATATTATTCTCAGAACAGGGAGGATCTCATACTTGACGCATTCTTCCCTGACGTTGAGAAGGGTTTTTATGTTGATATAGGGGCATATGACCCCGAAGAAGATTCAGCAACAAAGCTTTTTTATCTAAAGGGGTGGCGAGGGATAAATGTTGAACCTCAAGCAGCACGACATGAATTTTTTGAAGTGCATCGGAAAAGAGATGTAAATTTAAATGTCGGGGTAGATGTTAACGAGGGCACACTAAAACTCAGGTCTTACAAGAATCAAGGTTTATCAACATTTAGTGAAGAGATGAAGAATATTTACAAAACAAAACCAGTAGAGGGCGGCACAGAAACTTACACAGACGTGGAGGTTACGGTAAAGCCACTCAGTAAGATTTTTAAGGAATGCAAGGTTAATAAAATTCATTTTATGAAAATTGATGTGGAGGGCTATGAAGGGCAGGTTCTCAGAAGTAACGATTGGAAAAAATATCGACCAGAAGTTCTTTGTATTGAAGCAAATCACATCATAAATGACTGGGAGGATGAATTATATAAAAATAATTATGGACTAGTCTTTTTTGATGGTCTGAACAAGTATTATGCGGACGCATCAACTAATAGAAAAGGGACATTTGATTATGTTAACCACATAGTTTTAGAGCGTGGCGGAGGGTTAAGTTTTAACGATTTCAACAACTTAGCTAAAGGTAACCAGAAAATTAGCGAACTCAATAAAGTGATCGCCAGTGCTGATGTCGAGTTAACAAAAAAAGCTGATAGAAACAGCACGCTCAAGCAACAAGTCGATGAGATGAAGGGGGTAAGAAACGCAACAAATCATCTAATTCAACAAATTAAGATTTTTATTAAGAGAGAACATACGCGATGAGTAGAAAGGGCATGCTTTATATAGACGTAACGCAACTTGTTCATTGGACGGGGAGATTAACAGGCATCCCAAGAGTAATGAATGAATTGAGCGTGCGATTCATGAAAAAAGAAAAAACACAGTTTGTAATTTGGGATGAATTGTACGGTGCGTATAGAGTTATTGACATCAAGAAAACATTAGATAACAGGGGAAAGAGAATATATTATTTTCCTGAGGGCAGTAAGACCTTCGCCAATAATGCACACAGCATTACTCTTAAAATCGCAAATAAACTGAAATCTAGTGTCATTCCTGTTCCGGGAGCGATAATAACAAAATTAAGTAAAGATGGCGGAGGCATGAATACCGTAGAGATAAATAATCACGATACAGTATTTGTTCTGTGGGGAGAGCAGTCGTCAAACAGGTTTATTGCATATATTGAACTTCTTCACGCAGAAGGCGTTTCGATAGTACAGCTTTCTTACGACATGTTGCCATTAGTCACCCCTCAGTACTCAGGTCATTCAACGGAGAGCATGAGTAAATACTCTAAACTCATCTTTCCTCTGTGTAGTCTAATCATGGCAATTTCAGAAAGCACAAAAAAAGACATAGAAACGTGGATGGCTAATCAAAAACTTAGAGTTCCCAGAGTAGAAGTATTTCGACTTGGAGATGATTTTAATTTCTCTAAGCCGAAAAAACCTACCAACGTTGATTTTGTGAACGGTGGCTTGAGCGGTAAAGATTATGTGCTATCGGTCGGAACAATTGAAGCCAGAAAGAACCACACACTCCTTTATTACGTGTATAAGCTTGCATGTCAGAAAAAAATTGAGTTACCCAAACTTATTATTGTTGGGAGGCGCGGCTGGAAAGCAGATGATATTTTTGACTTGATGACTTCTGACCCACAGACAAAAAATAAATTCGTGATTCTGACCGACACCTCTGACGAAGAACTTTCCTGGTTGTACAAAAACAGCATTCTTAGCGTATACCCAAGCTTTTACGAAGGGTGGGGTTTACCTGTTGCCGAAAGCATTGCTCACGGCACGCCGTGTGTGGCTAGTAATAGCTCGAGCATCCCCGAAATAGCGGGTGACATTATCGATTATTTTCATCCTACATCGACGGATCAATGCCTTGATAAGTTGGTGGAACATTTGCAGCCAAAAAAACAGAAGGAAGATATAATGAAACTGAGGAAGTATAATACAACTACCTGGGATCAATCATTCGATCAGGTGGAAGCATGCTTAAGGGAGGCCTCGTGAGCAATAAACAGATAAAAGTATTACATTTTAGTACGCATAATGAAGAATGCGGTATCGGCAAATATCAAGAAATGTTCCTAGAGACTATGGCTGAGCAAGAGAATATAGACAACGCATTTTTCCCGGTATCACCAAACCAGACAAAACGAATGGATAAAAAAGCATTGTCCAAAGTGTTGACGTTTCTGGAAGAACAGTTAGGTGGCTATGACATTCTGCATATACAGCATGAGTTCTCATTTTATAGCGGAGACGAACTCAAGCAAATAGTTGAAATGGCGAAACGGCTACATAAAAAGGTAGTTATCACGGTACACACATCACCTAATGTTGTGGATAGGCAGCATAAAATAGGAGGAGTAGGTCCACGTAGTTGGGTTTTATATCTCAAAAATATCCGCAGAAGACGGATGTTTTTCAGGCAGTTCACATCTCCGTTGCAAAAAGCAGATATAATAATTCTTCACAATGAAATTACCAAGCAAGCTTTAGTTGAGCTAGGGGTAAATGAGCATAAAATGTACAAACTTGTTATTCCAGTCCCAGCTGTCAATTTAACGAAGAAAACTACCGAAATACAAAAAGCATTAAGCATAGAAGAGGGAGATATAGTCTATTGTGTTGTGGGGTTCATGCATAAATATAAAGGGCTATTTGATGCGGTTAAAGCATTAAGCTACTTACCTGAGAATTATAAATTAGCCATAGTGGGTGGGTTACACCCTTACACTGATGATGTTGGAATATACAACAAGGTAACTGATAAAATTAACGCTCTTGGCCTTATCAACAGAGTATATATCACGGGTTTTGTTCAAGATGACGCCGATATGAATGCGTTAATACGTGAATGTGACATGTGCGTCTACCCGTATGATAGGGAATATTATTCAAATGTTTCATCTGCCGCGCTTAATAATTCATTCGCAAACCATATGCCAGTTATAGCGTATCCAACCGAATCATTCAAAGAGCTAAACGGTCTAGTGCCTGGTTCGTTGGTATTAACGAGTACGTTTAGCTATTATGAACTTGCCAGAAAAATTGAAAGCCTAGATTTATTGACATCGCGAGAAAGATCAGTAGAATTTGCAGAAATGAATTCATACTACAAGATGACAAGGGAACTAGAGGAAATTTATAAAAGCCTCTAATTGTAGAGTCGATTAGTCGAGCTATGCACTACCAGGTACTACTCTGTAACTTTATAATGGAACGTAAGGCCTGCGTTGCCTAGCCAGTGATTATTTTCAGACACCAAAACATAATTTTCATTAAGATTTGTTTGCGTACTCCCTCGTATCCAAAATTCAAAAGTAGCTACCCCTCCCGGCTCAACGACACTCTCGCTCATTTCAGCTGGCCTATTGCAGGCAATCCAACTATCGTCGCAGACAATCGAGGGTGAGTTTATTGGGGAGTTTGTAGCTAGGCGTACTGGGTTTAGCCCATTATTCCTCCAGGATTTACCTGATAAGTTGCGTACTGTCACCGAAACAAATCGCTTCTCATGCAGACTAAGATTGTTTGTGGGCGCTGCAGTGATTTTAGTTTCGTCAATGTAGCTTGTTTGTGACAGAATGTTCCAGGGAGTGCTAGGTGTGTTAATGACGTATTTCGTCTGCATCAGGGGATTGTCTATCCAGTGCAAATTTTCTTGAAGTAGTCTGTATTTTTCAAGAAACTCTGTTCCAAATTCAACAAACGGCGTTGTAATCCAAAATTCAAATGTAGCAATTTCACCCGGGCTTACTGTCAGCTCCGTCATATCGGCAGGCCTATTACAACTTATCCAAGTGCTGTCGCACAATGGACTTATCTCATTGTTTAATTTACCAATCCTTAAAGGGTTCGTACTGTCTCTTTCCCATGAATCAGTCCCAATATTTTCAACTTTGTACACGACATAATATCGAGTTCCGTTTTTCAACGAATCCCTAGTGACCTGATTAGTTTTCGCGTTATTAGTGTAGAATTTTTCTGAAATGAAAACTCCATATAACGGACGAGGAGTGACTGCAATTGAATAGTACAAGCCTACGGAGGGGAACCAAAGGCGCCCTTCTTCAAGAAGGTTGAAGTATTCGTTGTGTACACCTTTTTGTGCTGGCGCCTCTATCCAGAATTCGAACGTTGCATTGTCGCCTGGAGAAATCGTTGCCTCATTTGCCTCTGCCGGCCTGTTACAACTAATCCAGCTTGGATCACAGAATTCACTAGTACGATTATTCGGTTTTATTGTTGCTAATCTCAACCCTCCGCCCCACACTCTGTTACCGGTGTTTCTCACTACTAAATGTAGGTAGATTCGATCATCATACTGCATGCCTAGGGCATGATTTGATATAGCCTCGGTCATAGTTTCATCTGTAAATGCTTTCTGACTGACAACAGACCAAGAGTAATCGGATGCTCCAATAGTTGAACCAAACCAATCAGTAAATATTCGCCAGAAGTTACGATTACCATATGAACTACAAGCGTCACCTGAGCCGTACAAATTATTTAAGGCAGCTTGGTTTGGCTGGTAGGGAGTGAAGTTGTATAAAGAAGCGGTAGCTTGGTTTTCTATGAACACGGTTGAGCTGCCACAGCCTGGATTTGGGTGGTATCTGACAGAATTGTTTATGCCGGCTCTGTGGCTGCCAGCAGCGAGATGAGGAGTTTGACGCTCAAAATTGAACTGCCAGGCGGTGTTGTACACTTGATTGTGAAAACCGAAAAATCTGGACGCACAATCAGCTCCATCAGGGCAACCGTAGCCAGCAGCAGAGCGGAACTGAATTTCCACCGGCCAGTCGTCAGTTACAAGTATTTGTTCTTTTTGGAGTTTTACAAGTAGTACTTGCGGATTAATGTTTTGACTTTGAGCGGCGTTGTATATTATCTGGGCCGCTGATATTGCGCCATCGGGGATTGGTCGACCCCTTAGGTTGTTAGCTTTAGTAGTGGTGTTTTCATAATACTCATTAAGGCAGACATACGGCGGACCATGAACAAGATCAGTAGAGCTAAGTGCTGCAAACTGGGCTCTTGTACCTGTCCAACCTGGATCGTTGCGAGGGGTAAAGGGCGAAGGTTCGCTACCATCTGTATCGCATCTACCGCTAATTCCATCTGGTTTACCTCTGTTATCTAGCATATCATCAAGGAAGTTTTGTATTTCAACAACAGTCATCGTGGTTGGGTCATAGAAAATACTGTCGTCTATGATATTTCCTGGATTAAAGGCACCCCCTACGAGTGCATCAGCCGGTGAGCGGTTTATAAATACCGTGGCTATAAAAAGAGGTAGTAAAAACACTGAAAGAGCTAAATATTTCCAGTGGCTTCTTGTTGTATTCACGGGATAGCCACCTCAGTGGCTGAACTAACACCCTCGGACCTATCCGATACATAGCTGACGGTAACGCTATGGTTTCCGGAATCGAGCTGCGAAACAGGTATAACTAGCAAACCACAGCCAGTAGTGGAAGCGCTAGGCACGGCAGAACTTTGTTCAGTAGTAGACTTTCCAGATGCAATGTTGGTCACAGTGGCTGTGCAACTTCCGCCAGTCTCTACGACTGGCGCATAAGCGCTAATTTCTAAATTATCACCAAAAATACCAGCGTAGACTATCATAGGTGTAATTTGCTGTCTCTTGTTTGCGCTAGGCGAAGTAACACGGTTTTCATTCCTCTCGATGACTGTAGCTTTTTCATTAATCGGCACATCTGAGTCAGTAGAGCTTGAATTTTCTGTGACCACTGGATTGGAGGTGTTTGTAACATCGCTTTGGGCAGTATTGCCAGTTGAATCATTAGCCCCTAAAATCGCGAACCCCACAGCCAGCAAAGCGACCATTGTCGCCAAGGATAGAAACAGTATTTTTTTATATTTTTTACTCATTTTTGTTTTGGTGATTTCGTGAGCGTAATTATAACATATCACCATAAGCAAAACCAAATTTTCGCAAGATGCGATAAACTAATTAAGATTAAAGCAATTTCGCACCGACACACCAGAAGGAAAAGTGGGGTAAAATTGTTACATATGAACAAAGTAGAAAATAGTATAAAAAAGTGGGAAATACTTGAAATTGAAGATCTTTCACCGAGCAAATGGTTGTCCGTTTTTAGACATACAGTAAAACTACCAAACGGTAAAATTATTGATGATTTTTATGTTTATCAATCCAGTGACGCAGTAATGGTCTTGCCCATAACAAAAGATGGCAAGGTTGTTTTTGTGAGGCAGTACAAACACGGTAGTGGAGAAATAACAGTCGAGTTGCCAGCGGGTATGATTGAAAAGAATGTCAGTCCAAAAAAACAGGCTAAGATGGAGCTTAAAAGAGGAAACTGGCTACAAAGTTGATAAGCTGGTTGCTCTCGGCAAGGTGGGTAGAGCCACAACCAAGGAGAGGTTCAAACACTTCTATTATTTAGCCACCGGACTGGATAATCCTGGGAGCACAAATTTTGACGAGAATGAACAGATAGAAACCATCGAAGTTCCGCTTTCAAAGCTGGACGATTTTTGTCTAAGCAATAACCTACCAGCTGAAACCTATGCCTTGATATATATCGCTAAAACAAAATACCCTGAATTGTTCGCTACAAACGGCGAGTTAAAGAAATGAGCAGACAAAGTTATTGTAATTATCCGCATAGCACACTAGTATTTACTTCTACATGATAGTTTTAATCAATTGTGGTGGCTCGGGCTCAAGGCTTTGGCCACTTTCTACACCAGAGTATCCAAAACACCTGCTCAAGATTGAAGGTGCCGACGGCGACGGCACGCTTCTTCAAAACACCTACGCCAGAGTTAAAGATATTGCAGAGAAGGTCTATTTCATCACAGAGGAAGGCCACGCCCACCACGTACAGGAGCAACTAAAAGATGTGAGTAGTGAACAGATAATAATAGAGCCTGCTAGAAGAGGGACTGCTTCCTGTATGGTGTACGCGCTAGACTACATGAGAGAAAAGCACAACAGCGACGCTCCGCTCATCTTCATAAGTGCAGACCATGTGATACACGACCATAAGGCTTTTCAGGATGCAGTAGTTCATGCTGCGAAGACTTCTAAACAGCAAAGTGCGATTACTCTTTTTGGGGTTGAACCAACTTATCCGTCCACAGGTTTTGGCTA
>CAYOYH010000020.1:9457-13662 GCA_964408165.1 uncultured Candidatus Saccharibacteria bacterium
TTTGGCTATATAGAAAAAGGCGAGCGCATAAGCAGCGATGAAGAAAAAGACGTTCACGAAGTGATGTCCTTTAAAGAAAAACCCGACAGAAAAACTGCTGAGGAGTATATTCGCGAAGGCGGGTACTACTGGAACAGTGGAAATTTTGCAGCGCCACTAAATGTCTGGCTGGACACTATGAAAAAAGACTCTCCGAGTCTTCATGGGGCATATTGTAGTTTGCAGGCAGCGCGCAGTAGTGAGCAAAAGCAAGAACAATACTTAAAGTTTGAAAATAACTCGATTGATTATGCGCTCATGGAGCCCGCAAAGCGGTTGCTTGTAGTTCCTGGTACTTTTGATTGGATGGATGTGGGCAGTTATCAAGATTTGCATACTATCTCTCCACAAGACAATGAAGGCAATGCTGTTCAGGGAAAAAGGATTGCCACAATAGATGTGACAAATAGCTTTGTGCGAAACGAAACCGAGACCAAGCTTGCGGTGATTGGGCTAGATAATGTGGCGGTAGTTGTTACTGACGAAGGAATAGCCATCACCAATAGGAATATGGCACAAAAAGTAAAAGATGCAGCCGAGCAATTAAAAGAAGAGGAGGGCAAATGAAGAAATTGATAGCTTTTGATCTGGATGGAACGCTGGCAGTATCGAAGTCCCCGATAACTGACGAAATGTCTGAACTTATGGGTCGGCTACTAAATAAATATCAGGTTTGCGTAATATCTGGCGGGGCGTTTGCGCAGTTTAAGACGCAGCTTATAGATAATTTAAAAGTCGAACATCACCTACTGGAAGACTTACATCTTATGCCTACATGCGGGACGAGGTACATGCGCTTTGATGATATACAGAGCGACTGGAAAGAGATTTACGCTAAAAACTTGAGCGACGAAGAAAAGAAAAAAATTATCCAAGCTCTGGAGGAAGGTGCGAAAAAAGTTGGTCTTTGGGAGAAGAATCCAAAAGGTGAAATTATTGAAGACCGTGATAGCCAAATAACTCTTTCGGCACTTGGTCAGCTCCAGACACCTGAAGTGAAAGAAGCCTGGGATCCTGACGGCAGAAAGAAGGCAAAGATTCGCGAGGAAGTAGCTAGACTGTTGCCTGAGTTTGAGGTAAGAACAGGGGGCACCACATCTGTAGATGTTACGTATCCGGGTATTGACAAAGCTTATGGTATGGAAAAACTGATGGAAACTTTAGAAGTAGGTAAAAGCGAAGTATTGTTTATCGGCGATGCCCTGCAAGAAGGCGGCAATGACTACCCCGTGAAGGCGTACGGAATTGATTGTATCGCAGTGAAAGACTGGGAAGATACGGCACTAATTATCGAAACCTTGATTAAAGTATAGGCATGGATAGTAAAGAGCAATTAGCTTATGAAAATTTTCGAAGAAAGATAAATCCTAAGACATTTTCAACCGAACCATATGTCAGGAGAATAGAAAAACCTTGGGGCTGGGAAATCCATTTCACCCCTGATGATTCACCATATATGGGTAAAATTCTCCATGTGAATGAAGATTCGAGGATAAGTATGCAATCCCATGATGTAAAGAGGGAAAGCTGGTATCTGTCCTCAGGTAGCATGATTTTAATTATTGAAAATTCAGCTGGCGAACTAGAAGAGATTGATATGGAAGAAGGCGTTGGCTACACCTGCGCTCTTGGTCAGGTGCATCGACTAAAGGGTGGAAAGGGCGGCGGTGAAGTATTTGAAGTTTCTACTCCCGAGCTTGGCAATACCTATAGGCTGGAAGACGACTATAATCGGCAGACAGAGACTGAAGAGGAAAGAGAAGCAAGGAATCAAAAAGCCACTAGTTAAGTTCTTAGAATCACAAAAACTGTAACGCAACCTTAGTTTAAAATTCAACACCAGTACGCGGACTACTAACCTAACTAATTTTTATATTTTTTTTATGACTTCAGAATTAATTCTGCGATTATGGTCTTTAGTCTGTGCGTGGCGGCTATTAAGCTGAAGGAAAGGCGCGCAAGAGATTTTAGGAGTACAAACGGGCACGGGGGGTATTTACTACCTAGTTTTCACATTCAACAGCTAGTGTGGTGTGCTTGAACCGGAAACTCCCAGAAGTCTGAAAGGATAGTTAACTGAATGAATATTCATAATTTAAGTTATTGAAATTTACGACCCATGGCATTACTATTGGGTACTATATGATAGTTTTAATCAATTGCGGTGGATCGGGCTCTAGGCTTTGGCCACTCTCCACGCCTGACTACCCTAAGCACCTCTTGAAAATTGAGGGCTCTGATGGCGACGGCACGCTTCTTCAAAACACCTACGCCAGAGTTAAAGATATTGCAGAGAAGGTGTATTTCATCACCGAGGAAGGCCACGCCCACCACGTGCAGGAACAACTAAAAGGTGTAAGTAATGAGCAGATAATAGTAGAGCCTGCTAGAAGAGGGACTGCTTCCTGCATAATATATGCTCTAGATTACATAAGAGAGAAATATGACAAGGACGCACCTCTTGTATTTTTAAATGCCGATCATGTGATACATGATCACGGCGCGTTCCAAGAAGCGGTGGTTCATGCCACAAAAGCTTCCAGTCGTCATGGCACGATTGCTTTTTTCGGGATTAAACCGACGTATCCTTCGTCAGGGTTTGGCTACATAGAGAAAGGAAAGAAGATATCAAAAAACGGAGAGAAAGATGTGCATGAAGTAGCCTCTTTTAAGGAAAAACCAGATGTAGAAACAGCAATCAAATTTATTCGTGAAGGTAAATACTACTGGAACACCGGTAATTATGCCGCGTCACTAAGCGTTTGGATAAAAGCGATGAAATCCGACATGACAGATCTGTATGAGGCTTACAATGCATTGCAGACTGCAAAAGATAACGAAACAAAGCGTAAGATTTACTTGGGGTTTGAAAATAACTCAATGGAGTATGCGCTATTAGAAAAAGCGAAGCGACTGCTTGTGGTTCCTGGCGCCTTTGATTGGATTGATATTGGGAGTTATCAAGATCTACACACGATCTCACATCAAGACAGCGACGGCAATGCAGCCCAAGGTAATAACATTGCCATTTCGAAGGTCACCAATAGTTTTATCAGAAACGACACTAACCAAAAAGTTGGTGTCGTAGGAGTGGACAACATTGCAGTTGTGGTGACGGACGAAGGCATAGTGGTCACGAATCGAAATACATCGCAAAACGTTAAAGAAATCGTTAAAATATTGTTAAAAAATAAGAGCAAGAATAAAGAGTGAGACAGGCCTACTGCAAGTTTATACGTTAGGCAAGCTAGCCTGCCCGACAGTCTCTAGGTGCGTCCAAGCTCCAGCTTTATGGGGCTGGAGATAGCCGAACTACGAGGTTGAAAACAAAAATTAATATCGGCGACAGCTAATAATTCCAATGTGGTGACAGTTAGTAGTTCTAACAAATGTCGACAACAGTCACGAAAGTCCAAGCAATTACCTAAACTATACCCATATGATGGCTCGTCTACACAGGCATAATGTAGTGAAGTTGATTTACCGCAATGAATTAGAGCCACCGACTCCTGCGAGGTGCTGGAACCCTGTCTCTCAGGGGGGCGCCCAGAAGAGGAGCTTTATTTGTCCTGAACGATAAGTGTGTGATGACGACGACAGACATGTTATCCAATAAATTCAACAGTCTTGACAGGCTAGTCAAATACTGGAGTTGTAGATATAATAACTTCAGTGACAGGAAATGTAACATTACTATATAGCTTGCTTCTCATCATTAGCGACTTTGTGGCTATTCTTTTGGCGTTTGTACTGGCCTATGTCGCCAGAGTTACTTTTGCCGAGGGCCGGCCTTTTGTAGAGGTGCTGGCTGTGGATTATCTGCAGGCATTTTTACTGCTAATACCGCTGTGGCTGATTATTTTTGGCATGCTGGGGCTGTACAACAAACACATTTTTGATAATCGTTTTCCAGAGATAATTCGCCTAGCAGTCGGTTCGTTTATTGGTGTGCTTTTAATCATCGGCTACGAATTCGCTACAGTAGCGACGGTGCTTCCAGCGCGCTCGGTTGCTTTGTACGGTTTGCTGGCTAGTTTTCTTCTACTTTTGCTTGGCAGGACACTACTTAAAGTATTCAGGCGTCGGATGTTCAAAACTGGCTTCGGCGTGACCAATGTCATACTCATAGGCTCCACGCAAGCCACAAAAAAGCTGGCATCGCTACT
>CAYOYH010000021.1:0-13053 GCA_964408165.1 uncultured Candidatus Saccharibacteria bacterium
GAAACAGGAAATGCCACAGGGTAGGCGATAAAAAAAGCAGGAAGTAAGAAACTCCTCCGCTGTCCAGCGGACTCTCGGCTCCTCCGCTGTACAGCGGACTCCAACTTCCAACTACGAACTACGAACTACGAGCCACGAACTACGAGCCCCTATCTCTAGCTTCTAGAATCTGTCGTCTGTCGTCTAACCCCTCCCACCTCCCGTCCTCCCCAAATGTCAAAATGCTAAATGCTAAATGTCAAAATGCCCAACTCCCATCTCTTAGCTAATTCGCCAATGCTGGGGTATACTTTTACAGATGAAGATTCAAATAATTACCCTGTTTCCGGAGATGATAGAGAGCTACTTTGAGCATTCGATGATGTTTAAAGCGCGCGAGAACGACCTTGCCAGGGTGGAGATGATAAATTTGCGGGATTTTGGTATTGGCCCACGTCAGCAGGTGGATGACGAACCCTACGGTGGTGGCGATGGCATGTTGTTAAAACCCGAACCACTATTTGCGGCAGTTGAACAGGCCAAGAAAAATGACTCAAATGTTAAAGTACTGTTAATGACGCCGCGCGGTAACACTTGGAAACAGTCGAAAGCCAAGGCTTACGCCGAGGCGAAAGAGGGGCTGATAATCATCTGCGGGCGCTACGAAGGCTACGATGAACGAATAGTTAGCGTGGTGGATGAACAGATTAGTGTGGGCCGGTATGTCTTGACAGGTGGTGAAATACCTGCTATGATTATCGCTGATAGCATAATACGCTTGTTGCCAGGAGTCCTAGGGGGTGAAACTTCTGCTGAAGTGGAATCGTTTAGCGACGACGAAACCGTCGAGTACCCTCAGTACACACGGCCGGCAGAGTTTAAAGACATGAAGGTCCCCGACGTCCTCTTGAGCGGCAACCATGGAGAGATAGATGAGTGGAGAAAATCAAACTCCCGAAAACCGCAACCCAGAGATAGAGGCTCAAGAATCAAAACTGAGCAATATTGCCAATGAACTAGCTGCTAGGCTTGGTTACTGGCAGTCTGGAAGATTGGAATGGGAAAAGATTTTCAACAAGCGGGGAGTTCAAGTCGAATTAGATCATTCTGAAAAATGGAGAAATTTATTGCCACCTCCAACAGACGTAATTAGAAAAAATAATCGTGTTTACATCGCCCAGGTATTCAATGAGCCGACACTGTACGATCTGGAGAATGATTATTCTCACATCCCCACACTTAATGAAGAAAACCTAACACGGCTTTACATCGGGCTCGGAATAAGTGGATTCATGGTCAAGGAGCTGATTAGGCCAAATCCTGAAGGAATCAAAGAATTTTACAATAGCATCTCTAGTCAGCCACTACTCTTTGACCGTCTTTCCGAAATAAATTTCGAGAGCTCAGAAGATGAGTTGAATATGCGGGTAGCAATAGCTCAGAGAAATCCAGACCAAACTGCTAGAACAAATATGTTGCGATTTTGCATGGGGGTGTATTTAATTTCGGAAGATGATGGTATTACGAACGGGGTAGCGAAGATTAAGGAATCTGTGGGTGCTGCGCTTGTCGATGCTTTCAAAGAAAGCCTTAAGGGTTCGGTAGACAACAGAGCTGCACATATTGCCACCTTAAGAGCGCTGGGAGTTAGTGGCGTCGACGCCGAAATAATGTGGGCGGAGTCACTAACTGACATATCCTTAGCAGGCGCACTACCTATGAGGTCAGAGGAAATCGTCGATATTCTAAGACCGATTCATATTCGGGCGCATCATAAAAGAGATTCGTAAACTAGTAAACTCAGATTAGAAATATTCGCGTATCTTTGCGCTAAATTTGGAATTGATGGATCGGGGCCGCTCATAACTACGATGATGTAGCTTGGGCCGTCAACAGTCCGGACGATGCCCGCGTCATGCACATAACCGACCAAATCTCCGGTTTTATGCATAATTTGGACACCGTCCGGGAGTCCTTGTGGTAGACGATTATTGATTTTTTGGGCAGCCAGTAGGTCTAGGAAGGCTTGGCTGCTACTCCTACTTAGCAACTCTCCGTCGTACAGATCTTCAAGTAGCTTGGCTACGTCCTGGGCGCTGGATTTAGTATATGCACCACTAAGGTTGGTTGACGGGTAGCCAAGTGTTTTCATGGCCCGAGCATTGATGTTTGAGTAGCCAAGTTTTTTGATAATTGCTCTGCCACAGTCGTTGTCGGAAACGGTAATCATTTTGTCTAAGCATTGCTTGAGACTAGCCTCATCAGTCATGCGTTGATAAAGACTCCACTGGCCAGAGTCTATTCTTTCAAAAGCCAACTGAGCTGCAAAAAGCTTGTAGAGGCTTGCCGAATACAACTGAACAGTGGCGTTGTGTATTGCTGCCACGCCTTCACCAAGACTTTCCACGTGTATGCCGTATATTCCATTTTGTGAATTTGCGAAGTCTTCGATGGTTTGCTGTAGGGTGATTTGTTTTTGGATAAGCTTGTTGGTGGTACTGACTTCATCAGCTTCAGTCAGTGCCTGCGTTGAACTGAAGACAGGTTTCACCGAGCGAGCTTGAACAGGGGCAGGGACTACTAAGGATAGCGACTGTAACATCGCCCATACCCCAAATGCAGCTAGAAAAATGACTGTATACGAAAAAAATTCAAACGTATACGTCTTTTGTTTTTTGGACACTTTTTGTTTCTCAAATTAAAAGTACTGATGGCATGGTAGCAACACGCTAGTGGTTTGGCAACACTAATTTGCATATTTTTTAAGCAATGTTTTTAGCGTTGCTAATGGCAACGCACGCTGCGTTGCTTTTGGGGGACAAAAGGAATGTTCTTTTCAAGAACCAAACTGGTGCTGTTTCGCCAGCACGCCCCATTTACACTTTTGACAGCAAAAGTGTAGCAAAACTGCCTCCATGGACGAAAACATGACTAACAAATGACAAAACTGCACTGGAGCTCGGCAAACGCCTGCGGCGGTTCGTTTAGTTACTTCATTGGAGTAAACGAACAAAGCCTTCGCTCATTACTCAGTGCAGTTCCATCATTTGTTAATCGGTTTTCTTTAATGTCGGGGGAGAATTAGACGATAGACGATAGAATGCAGGAAACAGGAAACAGGAAACAGGAAACAGGAAACAGGAAATGCCACAGGGTAGGCGATAAAAAAAGCAGGAAGTAAGAAACTCCAAGCTCTCGGCTCCAAGCTCCAACTACGAACTACGAAACACAAACACAGTGCTATAATCAGACAACTAATTTGGAGGTACAAAATGAAAAGCATGGTTAACAGATTTATCAAACCGGTCTGGGCGCATTGTGACTTGATGTGTGGAGTCTACGACCCAGCCCAGGCGCGAATTGAGGCGGAGTCGGTTCTAGCGATAATGAAGAAGTATCAGGAGTCAGACGACGGAGTTTTCAGGCAAAGATGCATCATCATCAAAGAACAGCGGGCGCAACTGGTTAAAGAGCATTTGTGGGTGCTGTGGACGGATTATTTCAAGCCAGAGCATCTAGAGAAATCGCCAGAGCTGCATGATTTGTTTTGGCGAGCCACCAAGCAGGCCGGGGAAGTTAAGAAATCAGTCGAACCGAAGGACGGCGAGAAGCTTCTTAGTTTAATTGCTGAAATAGACGATATCTTCCAACAGACTAAATAATGAAATGGCCGTTAATTGTTCGTAGAGTTGTCGGTCATAGCATGGAGCCGACGCTGCGTGAGGGTCGAATAGTTTTGGCTAGCCCCCTACTTCCGATAGGGAAGGGTGATATTGTGGTGGCGAAGGTTGAAGATAGAGAAATCATTAAAAGAGTTAGTGAAGTAACCAACGAGGGCTATTTTCTGCGAGGTGACAATAAAACACATAACCGTGATAGCCACAGGTTTGGGGTAGTAAAAAGAGCGAACGTGCTCGGTAGAGTGTTGTTTGCGAAGTAGTCATTCAACCCGCGCCTCACAGAAAACTCACAAAATATACAAAATTGCGTAAAAAACCATTGCTTTAACCCCTTAAAAAATCCGATTCGAATCCGATTTTTTAAGGGAGGGTGAGGGATGTATTCAGTATTTAGCGTTCGGTAATTGGTACTCGGCATTCAACATTTAACATTTGGTTTTTTGGGCGGTGTTGCTGGCGTTTACTTCGCTGCGGAAAATTCCCACTAACAATGCGACAAAGTTATGGAAAAGTCGCGTTCGGGGTGAGACTTTGCGGCTGACCGAGGAAAGATTTGCAAATGATATACTCCTTAGGTATGAAAACAAGATGTGGCTGGGCAAATGGCAAAGAGATATACGAGAAGTATCACGACCAAGAGTGGGGTGTGCCGTTGCACGGTGATGTGCAACTTTTTGAATTTCTAACGCTGGAAGCGTTTCAGGCAGGACTGAGTTGGTTAACAATTTTGAACAAGCGTGAGAACTTTCGGGAAGCATTTGCTGGCTTTGACTATGAAAAAGTCGCTAAGTTTGGTGAAAAGGATTTTGATAGGTTGATGAGCAACACCGGGATAGTGCGCAACCGCCTAAAAATTGCGGCAGCCGTAAATAATGCTCAGAAATTCATTGAGATTAGAAAAGAGTTCGGGGTATTCGATAAATATATTTGGGGTTTCGTGAACGGCAGACCAATTCAAAATAATTTTAAAGAAATGTTGGACATTCCAGCCAAAACCGAGCTGTCAGACAAAATTAGTAAAGATTTGAAAGACAGAGGCTTCAAATTTGTTGGCTCAACAATCATCTACGCCCACATGCAGGCGACTGGCATGGTGAACGACCATGTGGTGTCGTGTTTTAGGCACGACGTGGTAGTTAGTATTTCGTAGACGGTAGTTCGGAGTTCGCATGGCTACAGTTTGCTCCTTTCCTTTTTTGTGCTCCCTGCATTTGAGTTCTCCCCGACACTAAAGAAAACCGATTAACAAATGGTGAAACTGCACTGAGTAATGAGCGAGGGTTTTGTTCGTTTACTCCAATGAATAACTAAACGAACCGCCGTAGGCGTTACCGAGCTCCAGTGCAGTTTTGTCATTTGTTAGTAGTGTTTTTGTCCCGTGGAGGCAGTTTTGAGACACTTTTTCTGTAAAAAGTGTTGGTGCGGTGCGTTGGCGTTTTTAGACGATAGACGACAGATTCTAGAAGCTAGAGGCAGGCGGACAGACTTTGGAAAAAGAACATTTAAAAACACCCCCGGAGGGGTGTTTTTGTAAATCTTTTGAAAAAAGATTATCGCTCTTCGCGTGGACGAGCAACGTTAACGACGATGTTTCGACCGCTAAGTTCCTTGTCGTGGAACATTTCGATTGCTTTTTCGCCTTCTTCGTCAGTGCTCATCTCCACAAAGCCGAAGCCTTTTGATCGACCGGTGTCTCGGTCGGTGATGATGCGTACTGAATCAACAGTACCTGCTTGAGCGAAGTGCTCTTTTAGCTCGTCTTCAGTAGTACTGAAGGGTAGTGAGCCAACAAATAGATTTGTAGACATTGAATTTCCTTTTCTATTGTCTAAATTAATATTAGTGTATTCTCGGGGCGATTAATTTAGACGTTGCCGTACAAAATTCATGGACCTCTCAAATAACTGCCATAGCGTACCTCAAGTGCGACTAGATGTAAAGAACAATCGTCGGATAGCAGTTCACTTCAAGGCATGCCAGGGATGTTCAAATCTGCGTCGGTTGGAATTTCAACGGGGATATCAAGTTCAACTGCATTGGCTGGGATCTCGATATTCACCGGTGCGCTGTAATCGTAAACCAAATGCACAGTAGAAGTGCCAGAGATGAAAGTAGTCTCGGCTACGCGACCATTTGGACCGAGCATTATAGTAGTTTTTTCGCCTGGTTTTTCTGGGTTTGTCCATTCCCAGGTGTCGCATTGACCAAGGTGGCAACTTTGCTTCCCTTTAAAAACAGCTTGGCGTTGATACTCATCAAAGTCGGCGGGACTTAGCGAAATCCCGTCCAGGGGCGAATTAATGACATGCGCGACTGGAAATTTAATCCATGTGTCGTCGCCTGGGTTATGGATATAATTACCGGTAGCAGAGTATATGATTCTCATGGCGCCTTCTTCACTGGTAAATTCCATAGACCAAGTGGTTTCGTCTTGCATAGCAATAGTGACTATTCCGTTGTTGATAGGGTTGGCGGTGTCAGTGATGGTTCCGGCTATGGTTGCCGGGTAGTGTACGGCTTTTCCAGATAGAACTGGCTGGCCGTCAATAATTTCCACCGAAGCCAAAGGTTTAGATATTAGGTTGTCGTAAACTAAGTATCCAGCACCTCCGAGTAGCAATGCGCCACCAGCAATTAATGCAATAATTATGTTTTTGTTCATGAGATCCCCCCTTGCCTTAGTTGAAGTACCAGACTTAAATTATACCAAGACAGGCATCTTTTGGGTAATCAGCCCCAACTGAGGTGCATACACATATGGCGGCTTTTACTAGGGTTCACTCTTGTGATGATTGGGCAGTTTTGAGACAATAGGCGCATAAGTGTGGGTTATACATGAAACAAAGATTGCAAATAGGTAGGGCGTTCAATGTGAGTGACGGTGCTGGAGATTCGCAGACTGGTTTCACGATAGTTGAGATTTTAGTGTCGCTGGGCATTCTTTCGATGTTGCTTCTGAGTGCCGGGACAGTAGTCATGTCCACAGCCACCCTTAATGCCAAAACCAATTTAGATGCCCGCGCTAGCGAGGCCGCCTTTCAGAAGTTGCAAAAATACGTGAATACAAGTTTCGACAACATACCTCTGGGTGCTGTGGGCAACGCCCATGAAGTGGAAGATTTTTCTACCGCCCCAGAAGTCTCAG
Organism: uncultured Candidatus Saccharibacteria bacterium; assembly: GCA_964408165.1. Classification (GTDB taxonomy): domain Bacteria; phylum Patescibacteriota; class Saccharimonadia; order Saccharimonadales; family CAYOYH01; genus CAYOYH01. Next base: position 6,805 of record CAYOYH010000021.1, read on the forward strand.
GCCTCAGAAATGCTCAGGCAAGAGTCTATGTAACACCAATGAGTGTTATCGATGGAGGAGCCACCGAAGTTACAACCGACCACACGGAGTCTTCAGTGGCAGACACCACACATCTTGCTGGTTCTGAGATTTCGGCGTCGGGTACTCGCGATCCTACGAATTGTTGCGGGCGCGATCGGCGCCTAATCGACAACAATTACTTCAATCTTGTTTTTAATAATCGTAGTCCAGGAAGTGCGAACCAGCCACTGCCAGCTATCGACTTAGGCTCTCCTCAGCCAGTCGATACAATCAGAATAAACTGGTTTACTAGATGGTTTATATCGCATAATTTCAGGATTGAAGCCTCTAACGATGGCAACAACTGGGTTACGGTTTCTAGTGGACTATCTACTAACACGACAGTTGGCGCCGGAATCGGCAACTACCCCGAAGATTTTCCAGTTAACGGAACCTACAGGTTTTGGAGGATGTTCAATGTTACGGGAGTCCATAGTTGGTGGATAGCCATATCTGAAATGGAGGCCTTCGCAGCAGCCTCTGGAGATGTAGTAGAACAGCACGGTTCGGACGCGTCCGTAAGCCCGGGTGCGCTAGATTTTGGAAGTAGTAATTTGGAAATAAGCGAAAACGGGGTACAGGGTCATCAGTCTATTGGGTTGAGGTTTAAAGATATCGGCGTTAATCAAGGAACAGCCATCACTAACGCCTACGTACAGTTTACCGCCAACAGTGTCGATTCGGCAGCAGTTACACTGGTTGCTACTGGGGTAGATGTTGATGACGCATCGGGCTGGAATGGCAATTATGCTGTGGACAATGCTGTGTCTGGCGTGGGCGGAACGGGCGCAAGTACAGTATGGAACCCTCCAGGCTGGACAGCCGGAGCTAATGGCGATGCGCAGAGACTGAATGTAACTGGAGTGGTTCAGGAGATACTGAACCGAGCCGGTTGGCAAATCGGCAATAGTTTAGCAATAGCCATTCAGCACCAGTCTGGCGCTGGTCGCAGGGTGGCTCAAAAGACCAATGCGCCGGTGTTGGTCATTGAATGGTCCCAGACCGAAACTGTGCAGGGTGGCACCTACTTCGACAACAATGGCGACGGCTACGCTGACAATCCAACTCTCATAAAGGTGAGGGTTGCTGTAGCTTACTATTCGTTCGGCGAAAGAAGAGAAGCGGAGTTCTCCACCTACATACGCCAGCATGGAATAGGGAGGTGAATTGAAAATGACCGAACAATCGTCAAGCAAGCTACCGAAAAACCAAAGCGGTTTAACTCTGACCGAACTATTGGTCAGCATCAGTATTGCTTCAATAATAATTGTTTCTTTGATCAGTATTTTATTCACTCAGTACGGCTCCATACTGGCAGAATCAAGACGAGCGGATTTGCGGACGAGCGGTCAAGCTCTCCTCATTGCTCTTCAAGACGAGCTTTTGTTCACCATTGAATATGGACACAGCCTACACGTCGATTTAGTAGACGATCATGCACCGAGTGGTGGCTGGACTTACGATACAAGCCCTGCCACATTGATAATTTACGAAATTGCCCTTGATGCAGCAAGAGGGGACGACAACAGGAACATCATTCGTCAGCGTCTGACTAACTGTGAAGACTCGCAAATTACAGATAACACCGTCGCTATAAACAACATCATTTATTTCATTGAGGAGAATCCGGCCAGTCCGTACAAAAAGCTGATAAGGAGAACGGTAACCCCTACGCACGCTATTTGCAGTATTGATCGCGCTACCGGGAATCCATGTACGCCAGTATCGTCGACCTGCCTACCTAACGCGAGAGAGACTACCTGTCCTGAGGCGTTCGTTGGCATGGGTGGTTGCGCTAAAAGGGACGCCATATTAAGTGAAAATGTTCTAGATTTTTCAATAAGATATTTTGAGCTGAACAATGTAGAGACAGCATTCCCATCTGCAGCCCAGAAGATTGAGCTATCTTTAGTGCTTGGAGACAAAGTATTTGGTCGTGATGTGACAGTGGAAGTTAACCATACGATTAGGAAAATAAACTGATGAAATTATTTGTAGCAAAACAAAACCGGTATTTCCTATCGCGCCTTGCTAACCAAAAACTCATTTTCCTCACTCGGTATGCCTCAATCGGAGAAATAGGTTTGTGGCTCCAGCAATCTATCGCCAAGAATTTACAGCTTTTGTTCTGGGGTTGCTATAGATTATCGAACCGCACCACTTCGCTGGCTGACGAAAAAAGCCAAAGAGGCTTTGTTCTACCAACCATGATTGCCTTCATGGTGGTAATTGGATCTCTGAGTTTAGCGGTATCACTAATAAGCTTGCAGGCCTTTCAGAATTCTAAACGCCAGCAACATATTCAACAAGCTCAACTAGCCAGTGTTTCGGCAATGGAATTCGCTAAAGAACAATACGAGATTGACATCAACTTCATGGGCACACCGGAAACAGATTTTATTACAACGAGCAATTACCGCGTTACTTATGAGGTGCAGCACATTGCCTACACCAACGCCTTGAACACACAGCAGAAGGTCAGGGCAATAGGCCGAGTGTATACCGGCACTAATGTCGTTCCTATAGCCCAGAGGGAGATTATCGGCATCCTCACTAGAATGGCTGGAAGTGATGCCGCCGTGCGCTTTATATTTATTATCGACAATTCTGGCTCGATGAGTGTTAGTGAATGGAACGACAGCAAGACTACTGTAGATATTGCGATTCAGCACATCCTTAGCAATATTCCTAATGCCGAGGTTGCGGTAGTACAGTACGGCACTAATCATTTTAGCCATGAACACAAATACGATGTGACCGTTCCGTTTACAAACGATCCAGTAACTGCTGTTAATTGGGACAGAAGATATGGCCATGGCACTGCAGCTTTTTGGGATTTACAAGATCATTTAGCAGCCTCGCTAGCTAGGATGAGGACTGAAAATGTCTACGGCGCTGGGTCTCCGCTTGATTTGACTGGCGCCACAAATATTCAGTTCGTACTGTTTACTGATGCGTTTGGTATGGATCATTCGGGCTGTTGTACAGCCCTGAAGCATTTTACGGGCTCAACATTTGATACAACCAATAATGGCGCCTTTACTACACTCGATCAGCATGGTGAATTCAACGCCCTGAAGGACGGCTCGGTATTCTCGGCTCATGGACATCCCGGTCTTAGCGCGCAGTTCACGGTATTAAACATTAATCAATCATCCTTCGGGGAAACAATAAGAACATCAGCGGCTATCGCTTCACCGGGCGGTAGCTGGACTGGAGTTGTAGATGAGAATCCAGGCGATCCTGAAGGAGAAGGTATTATTCCGCGTCGGTTTATAAACACTTCGCTACTGCAAACAGATCCAAGCAACATAATAGATATTATTAACGAAATCATTCAAGCAGAGCTGCATATATAGTTACACTAAGCCCACAAGGAGACATTCTTGATAAAAAGGACATATTGCTTTCAATTGGTCAGGACCCTGTCCTCCTAGAGGGCAAATTGCATATCACCCCTAACAAATGGCTAGAGCCGGTCAGGCGAAACGCTAAAAGCATCAGACTTTAAGTTAAATGAGGTTAGAGCCTTGCCTCAACGGATACAAAAAGCCTCCAAAGAGGCTGTTCATCTTGAATGGCTGGGATGGAGGGATTCGAACCCCCGATGCCGGAACCAGAATCCGGTGCCTTACCGCTTGGCTACATCCCATTACATGCCTAATTATTGCTGAATACCTACATTCTATCAACTATTCTGGTCGTTTGGAGCCAGCCCAAAAGTAATTTTCCTTCAGAAAATTCTTTTCGGCAGTCACGTTTCGCGACCCCGACGGACGCAAAACCTAAACAGCTTTGCGAATGCTACAATTGATATGAGTGTGCCATGTGCTTGGTGGGTCGACCGTATAGCATAGGTTCTCGTCTATACTGTTCACACTAGGCTAGTTAGCAGTATGATTCCACCAGTTATCAATGCTGCTGGTATGAAAACGACAGGGTTTATCGCTGAAGTTACAAAATAATAGAGAAATAAGATTGTCCTGTTCCATAGCCCACCACGAATGTATGCATTGCGCTGGATTGAGTTCATATCTTCTACATTCAAAACGGGATTAGAAATTAAGAATAACGACATGCTCGCTGCAAGAACCATGAGTATCAACCAGTAAACTCCTACCCAATCCATATACTCCTCTTTGTATGTAAGCTTGTATCATTATCATTGCCATATGACTATGTTGTCAAGTGACAGCAAGCCACGATATTGCCTATAGCTCGTACTGATCCTGCATGTTAGGATGTGCAGGTGAGTAAGCTTATTTCTAACGAAAGAATAGTCTTTGTTGAAATAAGAAAAGACAATGATAAAGAGTATGCATCTGTCTACGTGACTGTCATGAAGAAAGGATTTTTATCATCCACCAAGTTTATGAAACTTACATTCATCGCAGACAATCCCTATGCTTGGATGTCAGAGATAATCAGTGAGTTGAAAAGCAGAGGTATTTTCATAGAGGATCTAGAGGATGGTCTCGAACGAGATATTGGTATCGGCAAAATAACCCTCACTGAATTTACCAGGAGAGATGAGGAGCTATACAACAAAGAATCTGCAACTGTGTGGGATGAATTGTTCGAAAAGGCGCTAACGGATCAAGAGACTCTGACAAAAAACTATAAGGACGAGAAAGCGAGCAACTGAATGATAGTAGATAGAAAGACCCTCCTAATGTTTAGATTAATAAGTGGAGTTATTGTTATAATTGGGCTAGCGCTGGCCTTTTTCATAAGCAAGTGGATTGGTGGACTGATACTAGCAATAGGCATATTCTTTCTTTTTACGCCATACAAAAAAGACGATATTATTTAGAATTTGTTCCGTAAAGTCTCACTCCAAACACGACTTTTCCATAACTTTCGCTAGTTCTAGTGCGGCAGTATTGGAATCTTTTTTTGCAGTACTCTTCAAAGTTCTTACGCTGGGTTTGTAGAGATTAAAGTTCTAACTTATTGGACAACGCTCAGCCAGAATGAAAAAAACAACACGAATGGTCGTTTTTTGAATCTTTACTTCATGAATTATTGGTCCTGGCTTGATTGTTCAACAACAATAGTCGGGTTTTCGAGGCTGGTGCTTTCAGTTTGGTCGGCTGGCTTCAAGATGTCGTCAACCATTTTGTCGAGCTGGTCGTCAGAAATGTTGGCTTTGACCACATAACCCTCGATGCCTAGTTGGCGAAGACCCTTTGGCGCATCTTCTTCGCTGAGGTTGGAGATGATAAATACTCGGATATTTTTTCCCCAGTCACTGGCACGCATGTGTTCAAGGATTTGGTCTCCGGCAATTTTCGGTAACATCAAATCCAGCAGTACTAAATCTGGCTTCTCTCGTTCAATAATGTTTAGCGCCGCCTCGCCGTCATAAGCCGAATAACAACGATAACCTATCAGCTCCAGACGAGTTTTATAGATGTCATTTAGCGCTGCGTTGTCTTCGACAATGACAATCTTCGGTTCACGAACTTCATTTTCCATGCTTCGATTTTAACTCAAGCAACCAAATACATCAAAACTTGCAGCCAAATACCTGTAAACTGTATTCATGACGAAAAAGAAATGGATACAAAAACTGGAAGGAACGAAATTAGAAGATTTCAAACCGATTGAAAGTGTAAAAGAACTTCAGGTTGTCGACATCGAAGTAGGGAATGGCAGAAAATGCGGGGAGCAAGAAAAAGTATCTGCTCATTACACCGGAGCTCTGTGTAGTAGTGGGGTGATTTTTCAAAGTTCGCATGACGCTGGAAAGCCCCTGATGTTTAGTCTGCACGAAGTAATTGAAGGCTGGCAAGAGGGCATGCTCGGCATGAAAGAAGGTGGTAGGAGACGGCTAATTATCCCCTCTGACATGGCTTACGGATCTAGTTCTCCATCTAAAAATATTCCCAAGCACTCTGACTTAGTGTTTGATGTTGAGCTGGTAGAAATAAAATAGCGAGTCTGTTAGGCGCAATGCATAATCCTGGCATTGCCAGGGGAGATTCATTTTTTCTTCCGCTTGCTACGGTTGAGCTCGCGCTTCCGAAGGCGCAGTGACTGAGGTGTGACTTCGAGTGGTTCGTCGTCTTCTAAAAAATCGATGGCTTGTTCGAGGCTAAAGATTGTAGCGGGTGTTAGCTGAACCGTGCCGTCGCTACTGGTGCTACGCATATTGGTCAGATGTTTTTCTTTTACAACGTTGATGTC
>CAYOYH010000022.1:0-11908 GCA_964408165.1 uncultured Candidatus Saccharibacteria bacterium
GAATATAAAGAGAAACTAAAAGCAGAAGTGGCGCTCATCATGTGAACCATGACAAGTCTTTGCTATTTCTAGTATTTTGTGTCAGAATATACGCATGGAAATACCCTCACCGGAAGCCCGACCGGACTCATTCGATCATTACCCGAGCATTGAGGACTGGGAAGAGATTCAAGGTGGTAAGCCTACATTGTGGCTGAACCCAGCTGGAAATAATATAAAAGTAGTTCATGTTTACGAAGATTTCGGCGCCAGCAGTGGCAGAGTTATTAACACTCCGCTAACTCATGTGGATGGACGCTTGGCAATTCCTGAACATATGCGCCACGAGATAGGTGTTGCGTTTGAAGATGGTCGCTTGATTGAATTTCCGGCATTTATGTTACTTAGGTTCCACGGCGATCCTTGTGAAGCCCACTCAAGAGAATCTCATGGTGGAAGGGGTGTTGGTAGCAGCGGAGAAGTAATCGATTCCTCACAATTAGCTAGTTACCGGGACGACCTGCGAAACAGGGGCTACGTAGAGCTCTGGGCAATCCCCAGTAAAGAGCGAGACAGTAAGTACACTTTCGCAGTTAAGCCAAGGCCTACACCCTGAGTTTCCTTCAAAAAACAGCTATTGTTTGACTGAGGTCTTCCAAGGACAATAGTTCTATGAAGATTTTGATGTGTAAACTTACTTATTTTGACATTGCTTGCGTCATTAACGCCTGGATGAATTTAGACAATCCATTTAGACGAGGAGTTGGCGAGCGAACAATGACAAGATTTGTACGAAGTTTATGAACACTTAGGGTGCGAGATTAAACTCATCGAGCCGGCAGAGAGGCTGCCAGACATGGTTTTTACTGCCAACGGCGGCTCGAACTCTACGGTGGCTATGGTTTCCGCTCCAGCCGTAATGAATACGCACAAATCGCTGATTTCCTAGATACGAGGATACAAGGGTCGTACCCTTGGAACTTGTAGGCCCGCGTTTCTATCCTTTCGGCACTTGCTTTAGCGTGCTAGACAGTCAAACCGTCGCCTATTCCCCCGGGGCATTTTCCGAAGAAAGCCCAAGCGTCCATTGAAAAAAACACCCCCAACATCATCAAAATGAGTCAAGAAGACGCCGCAGCTTTCGGCTTAAACATGCTCAGCGACGGCAAAAATTGCATCGTCGCCGTGCAAGCAAAAAACTTCCAAAAACAACTAGCTGACAAAGGTTGCACCGTCCACCCAGTAGATGTCTCCGAGTTCAAAAAATCCAGCGGGGGAATTTAAGTGTTTGACGCTCCTGTTGGAACAAATCCATATATAGTTGGGTACCGACCGCTTATCCCGTTGCAGTAATTGGTTGAGGTTTCAGTATCAGCATTCAGCCTTATGAATTGACGAGTAATCTCTGGGTCAATAATGGCTTCTACGCTGCGTATTATTCCAGAATCAGACTGTCTATCTTGTCTACCTCCTAGTTGCCGAACTTTGTCTCTGCAGTATTGTTCAGTAATTGCAAGAAAATCTCTGGTGTTAAGACCAAGTCTGAATCTGGCAACATCTATGGGGGCTAAGTATTTATTCGGCGTTCCGTTTATGTCTGATCCTTCCGTGAGCTTTTTCACTTCAATTGGTTGCACTCTGCCTGTTCTGTGGTTTATTAATTTCAAATCAAATGATAGTTTTTTTCCAAACAGTTCGTGGCTGTGATCTTCGCGGATAAATCCTTGAGTAGCTTCGATGTCCAAGTGTTTACCAGTAGAAAATAACCTGTCTTTTATTCTGCCCTGCAACACTAGTTCGCCAATTTCTCCAATTACCGACCCCTCCCCTGGAAAAATAGATCTCGTGGTGGCAATTACTTCTGCTAGTTCAAGGAAGTGCAGCTCTAGCGCGGTTGAGTAAGCAGAATCCGTCTCTGTGCTCCTTTTTGCTTCGTAGTTATTAGTCAGGCTTCTAAGGCTAATGTCATATATGGCAAATCTGGCATGCAGCTTTCTAGGGCTCTTGCCGATGCCTAAATGCTCAGTCTGGCTTACTTGCTGATTAAGCTCAAGAGCTCGCGAAGCACTCTCGCCGTTCGGTTCGGCATTTAGTACACTCAATTCTTCGTAAATGCTAGCTAGTCTTCGTGAACGCAACATCGCTTTTTTGTGCTCGCCTTTTGATGTTAGGTAGCTAGGTTCGCTATCCAAACCTCTGGCGAGGAAATCGAAGATATGCGTTCGTTTACCTAGGTCTAACAGGGGTGGAAGATTGTAGTACATCCTCCTAAGTGTTAAATAGCTGTAGTCATGTGGGTTTGCGTCTTGTCCACTCACAAGACTGTCGATGTCGGCAATAGTTTGCGATGATTCTAATATCCCTTCGCGCAGCCTAGAACTATTTAGGTCTACACTGCCTTTTGGTGTTTGGGTTAATCTATCCGCAATTTCCTGCCACTCAGGGATTAAACTTTCCCTGAATTCTTCGTAATTAAAAGTGGATTCGGCTTGGTTTTTTACTGAAAATTCACCGCTAATCATATTTTTGTTTCCCTAAACATTTCTGTTTATATTCTACACCTTCTCTCTCCCGCACCAAAGAATGTTAGGCGGTAGGCTGGAGTTGAACGACGGCCGATAGAATTTAGAGGCTAGAAACTGTTTCCGGGTGTTACCAGGGTGGCGCCCTCGGAAACAATAAAACTAGAAGTACTGCAAGCCTTAAAGGTCGTCGCCTTGGGGTAAAAGAAACGCTATGAGGTGCTGCCAAAACAGCACCAGAATTATTTCTTCTTAGAAGAAGCCTTATTTATTTTCTTTGAAACCTTTTTCGCAACTTTTTTTGACTCCACCCTCTTCTTGGCTGACTTAGCAATTTTTGCCAACTCCTCCCGCACCGCATCGCCCTCAGACCAGTCTATCTTTTTGCCGTTGTCGATCCGATAATTTTGATTCCCGATTCCAGCTAGCAGTACTGTATCGCCAGATTTTTTGGCTAACTTCAGAGCCTTATTGATTGCTTGACGGCGATTGACAACCTCGTAAACAGGCGCTCCGTTCACGACGGCGTTAGCACCTTTTAGAACCTCCGCTCTAATGGTGGCTGGGTCTTCGGTGTAAGTGTCGTCATCGGTTACGATGGCAATATCGCTCAGTCGTGCGACTATCTTGCCCATGAGCGGTCGTTTAGATTTATCGCGGTCACCAGTGGCACCAAAAACTACGATAATCTGCCCTTTAGTGGTTTGACGCAGATTTTCGAGCACATTAGTCAGGGCATCGGGAGTGTGGGCGTAGTCTAGTATCACGTCAAAACTCTGCCCTTCGTCTATCGATTCCATCCTGCCGGGTACAATTTGCAAACTAGCCAGACCTTGCTGGATTTTGGCTGAAGGGATTTTCATTCGCTGAGCCACTGCCACCGCCGCCATGGCGTTATAGACATTAAACTTGCCGGTAAGATTTAGCTTCATTTCTATCTCCCCTTCCGGTGTGCTAAGTGAAGAAACTGATCCATGATTGGTAATTTTGGCTCTACGAACCCGGACGTCGGCTTTGTCGGTCGTGCCGTAAACAGTAGTCATTTCGGCATCTCTGATACTGAAAAACTCAAACCAGGTGTCGTCGCCGTTAATCACCACAAACTCTTTGGCTCGTTCGAAAAGTTTCCGCTTGGCGGCTGCGTATCTGTCCATGGTGTGGTGATAATCCAGGTGGTCTTGAGATAAGTTTGTAAACACAGCTCCCCTGAAGGAAATCCCCCAAACTCGTGATTGAACTAGCCCAATTGAGGAAACTTCCAAAACCAGATGAGTTACGCCGTCATTGACCATTTCCCTAAGATACTTTTGCAAAACACTAGCGTCCTCAGTGGTTAAAGCCAGCTCGCTGTCGCGCCGACTATTGCCAACTTGGACTACAGCAGTGGAGAGAATACCAACTTTGTGACCGGCGGCTTCCAAAATCGCACCAATCATATTGACCGTAGTAGTCTTGCCGTTGGTACCAGTGACCCCTATGACTTCTAGTTTTCTAGCCGGAAAGCCGTAGCGAATATTAGCCAGAACCGCCCGCAGCCAATGATACGAAGGTAGTAGCGGCTGGTACAAACCGCTTGGTAGTGTTTTCTTGAGTTTAGTTTTTACGCCCATATATCCTGTCAATAATACCTCACATACTCAGGCTGGTGCTAATTTCTAGGTGGTGCGGATCGTCGGGCTGGATTTGCTGGGAATGGAAATAGCCCAAAGAGGCAATCATGGCGGCGTTGTCGGTGCAAAGATTAATCGGTGCGTATTCAATATTTATCGGCAACCGCTCTTTTAGCTGTCGGCGCAGTTCAGTATTAGCCGCCACACCGCCAGCGATGACCACTGTTTCGGGAGAGAATTCCTGGAAAGCTTCGATGGTTTTGTCTACCAGGGTTTCAGTGGCAACTCGCTGGAAAGACGCCGCCACGTCTTGGACTTGTTCGCTACTCAGCAGCTCTGCGAGCTTAAACGAAGGAAAGGAGTGGTCTTGCCCGCAAATCACTTGAACTTGGCGCAGAACAGCAGTCTTAAGGCCTGAGAAGCTAAAATCATACGGGCCAAGACCGCTGGTCACTTGAGTCTGCCGACTAGCGAAGCTAGCCGCACCACTCAAGCTTTCAGCAGATTGCTTCGTTGCCAGCTCCGATACTCCCTCAGAGTATTGCTCATACACTTCGGTGCGTTTTTCGCCGGCGCCTTGCACTCTACTAAAACCAGCAACCTTGGCAGGGTTGGAACGTGCTTTTGGAAATTCATATTTATTTGGGTTGCCACCAACCTCAGCTGATTTTTGGATAGAAGGTCCGCCGGGATATTCTAGCCCTAACACCTTGGCTACTTTATCGAAAGCCTCGCCAACGGCATCATCTTGAGTCTGCCCCAGTAGTTCGTAATCGTAGTGGCCTCGAAACAAAACCAGCTGAGTGTGTCCGCCGCTGACAATCAACGCCAACATCGGAAACTCAGGAGCTATCCATTTGTTACTAGTATCTGAGTAGTAGTTGGGAGTTGGGAGTTGGGAGTTGGGAAGCGCAGGGGTTTGTATTCCGCTGTCTTTGTCATTTTTCCCTCTAGATTCCACCGCCTGTGCTTTATTTTTCCCTATATTTTCCGACTTTCTGTCGTCTGTCGTCTGTCGTCTGTCGTCTAACCTTGTCATCTGCGGTCTACCGTCTAGCCTTGCCTCATTCTTTTTGCTTTTCTTTCCAACTCCCATCTCCCAACTCCCATCTCCCGATTTCACTGCGCCACTCGACGCAATGAAATTCGCATAAACATGCGCCAACACATGGTTCACGCCGTAAAGAGGCTTGTTTTTGATTAGTGCTAAAGTGCGAGCGGTGACTACGCCGATTAGCAAAGCACCAGAAAGGCCCGGACCTTTAGCGACAGTTACGGCATCAATTTGAGCCCATTTATCTTCTACTCCTGGGAAGGCCTGTTCTAGCGCTTGATCGATTACTGGCAGTATCGCTTCAATGTGGCTTCTGGCCGCCACCTCTGGTACCACTCCGCCAAAAACCTTATGAATGTCGATTTGCGAAACCACTACATTGGATAGCATTTCGCTACCGTCTTTAACCACGGCGGCGGCGGTCTCATCACAACTAGTTTCTATCCCTAAAATGTTCATCTTCAACAATTATACCCGATGCCTTTCTTGTTCTATACCCTCATTACTCATAGCTTTTCACTATTTTCCCCAGTTCCCGTTCTCGATTTTCCCAATTCCCAGCTTCTACCGCCTAACCTCTATCGTCTCCGACGCTACGGTCAGAGCCCCGATCAAAGCATCGGGGCTGTTGTCTATCTCCTAAAAACGCCAGCGCACCCTCTCATTACTTTTGATGGCAAGGGGAAGTGCTCTTTTCAAAGCCTGTCCGCCTGCCGGCAGACAAAGGGCGCTGTTTCGCCAGCGCACCGCACCAACACTTTTGACAGCAAAAGTGTAGCAAAACTGCCTCCATGGACGAAAACATGACTAAAAAATAATGAACTACACCGGAGCTCTCAAATTCGCCTACGGCGAAGTCCGTTAGTTATCCCGCAGGAGTAACGGACAAAGCTCGAGCTCATTGCTCGGTGCAGTTCATTATTTCTTAATCAGTTTTCTTTAATGTCGGCAAGAACTCAAAGAAACACAGGAGACGGGGGTGGTAAATGGTAGGCGGCAGAGGGGGAATAACAAAGCTAACGAAACCCAACAAATGCCTACACCTTCCCACTCCCTGTTTCCTGCTTCCTGTTTCCTGTTTTCTAACTTCTAACTCTGTTACAATAGTCTCTGAAAACAAAAATGTTCCAAAAAACAACTTGTGCAGGACGACAACGCTAGTATTGGAGTGCTAGTTGTGTGTTTAGTGCGTTTCACACGAAATTCAAAAAATTATGAAATTACCAAAATTATACCAACCAGCTCAATACGAGGACACCGTCTACGCCCTTTGGGAAAAGAGTGGTGCTTTCGCGCCCACAACTTCTGGTAAGGAAAATTACAGCGTAGTTATGCCGCCGCCAAACGCCAACGGTGATTTACACCTAGGGCACGCACTAACAGTGGCGGTACAAGACACTCTAATCCGCTACCACCGTATGAGGGGTTTTAATACGCTATATTTGCCTGGGGCAGATCACGCTGGTTTTGAAACATGGGTAGTTTATGAAAAAAAGCTCAATGAACAGGGGAAAACTAGGTTCGATTTCACCCGAGAAGAACTTTTTGACCAAGTCTGGAAATTCGTTGAAAACCACAAAGGCAATATGCTGGAGCAAACTCGCAAACTCGGCGTTAGTGCCGACTGGAGCAAGTTCACCTACACTCTAGACGAAAAGATAATCAAAACCACCTACGCCACCTTCAAACGACTCTGGGATGACGGGTTGATTTACAGAGGTGAAAGGCTAGTCAACTATTGCACCTCTCACCGTACCAGTTTTGCTGACATTGAAGTAGAATACATCGAACAAAAATCGCCACTTTACTACCTAAAATACGGCCCTTTCACCCTGGCAACTACCCGCCCTGAAACTAAATTCGGCGACACTGCCGTGGCAGTGCACCCCGACGACAAACGCTACTCTAAATACATCGGCAAAGTTATCGAGGTGGAGGGAGTAAACGGCAAATTTGAACTACGAGTGATTGGCGACGAAATGGTTGACCCTAAGTTCGGCACTGGTGTGGTTAAAATCACCCCCGCGCATGATCTAAACGACTGGGAAGTAGCCCAGCGCCACAACCTACCCGCCGTAAGAGTTATCAACCACGACGGAACCATGAACCACCAGGCTGGACACTTCGAAGGCCTGAGCGTACTCGAAGCCAGAGAAGCAGTTGTGCAGGCGCTCCAAGAGAAAGGCTTGTTGGTTAAAATAGACCAAGATTACACCAACAAAATCGGTATTTGCTACAAATGCACCACTGTTATTGAACCAATGTTGATGAAGCAATGGTTCGTCAAAATGAAGCCCCTAGCAGAGATGGCGAAGAAGTCCCTAAACAGCGACCAGATAAAATTCTACCCTCAGTCCAAAAAAGGCGTAGTGCTCCGTTATTTGGATGAGATTAAAGACTGGAATATCTCCAGGCAGATTGCCTGGGGGTTGCCGATACCAGCATTTCAAAATGTTAACGATGAAGATGATTGGGTCTATAACGAAAACACTACAGAGGAAATACTGCATATTGACGGTCAAACTTACCACCGCGATCCCGATGTTTTTGACACCTGGTTTAGTTCGGGTCAGTGGCCCTTTGCCACCTTAAATTACCCCGATGGTAAAGATTACAAAAAATTCTACCCCCTGAGCGTCATGGAGACTGGCTATGACATCCTAATCCAGTGGGTCACCCGCATGATCATGCTAGGGCTCTACACTACTGGTGAAATACCTTTCAAAGATGTCTACCTGCATGGGTTGGTGCTGGACAAAGAGGGTCAGAAAATGAGTAAATCGAAAAATAATGTTATCAACCCTATTGAACTGCTCGACAAATATGGATCCGACGCGCTCAGAATGGGGCTTTTGCAGGGGCGAAGTGCCGGCATAAACCAAGCTTTTTCTGAAGACAAAGTAGTTGGTGCTAGAAATTTTGCCAACAAGCTTTGGAATGTGGCACGCTATACAGAGTCTGCACTGGGCGACGATTATCAGCATTCGCGTCAAATAAAACCACTGACCAGCGCTGACCACTGGATGCTGGGCCGAATAAACAGCGAAACAGCGCACATCAGTAAACTTATCGAATCGTATCGTTTTGGCGCCAGCTACGAAGCTGTTTACCGCCTACTTTGGAATGATATAGCCGATTGGTATTTGGAGGTATCGAAAAAACATCTAAACAAAGATGTTTTAGCCTACGCCTTGGAGAGTATTCTAAAATTAGCGCACCCGATGGCGCCTTTCGTTACTGAGACTATCTGGGCGACGCTTAAATGGGAGGATTCACTACTGATAAACTCTGATTTTCCGAAGCCTGTCAAGCACAGCGCTAAAAGCGCTCAGGAGTTCGAAAAAGTGAAGTTGTTGGTGAGTGAAATACGCTACTTAACATCGCAGCTTGGTCTGCGCCAAAATACACTCTACTATTCGGGCGACAAATTTATCGAAAAGAACCAAGAACTCATAGTTTCACTGTCTAATCTCGCCGGTGCCTCAGCAGTAGATTCGGGCTACGGCTTACATCTGACATCGGTAGAAGTAAACGCCTGGATAGATGTAGAAAAAAACATTATCCATGACTACTACAAAGGGTTGGTGGAGCAGCAGAAAAAGTTTGAAAAACAACTCCAAAATCTAGAAAAACGATTAAAAAATAAAGCCTACACAAGCGGTGCGCCAAAGAAGCTAGTAGACGAAACTAAAACTCAAATAACAGAGGTGAAAGAGACACTGGCTCGCGTAAAAAAACAGACTAACTCTATCGAAGAAACTCTTCGGAAAATTTAACACACATTTCGCACTTTCAATTTAGACGACAGACTCTAGGAGCTAGAGGGGGTCGTATTTCGTGACTCGTAGTTGGTAAGTTAGACGACAGACGACAGATTCTAGAAACTAGAGGTAGGGAGTTCCGAGTTCCTATTCTAGATTCTATCGTCTAACGTCTGTCGTCTAACCCAGGCGGACAGGTAATCAGAGAAGAACAGCGTGTTAAAGATTGTCGACGATTTCGCGAAGGCGTTGTACCGAATCTTCGGGGTTATAACTGTCGAACCACATAACTCGCCAGCCTAATTTCTCGGCAGCAATTAAATTTACTCTAGAATCGTCAATAAATAGTATTTCCTCACCTCTGTAACCCGATCGTTCTTCGGCTATTTCATAAATGGCTTGGCTGGGTTTGATTGCTCCCTCTACAGATGAGTCGACGACGGCGTCAAATTTTATATTCGGCAGCAAGCCTTTACGGCTTAACTCATCTACGAAACCAGGCATAGTGTTCGTCAGTAAGCCCACCTTCACCCTGGAGTGTACGTCTTCGAGGCATTGATGCATTGCTTTTATCGGCCTTACAGTCTTCATGTAATGTTTTCCCCAGTCGACGCTTTTAACCCCTAGGTGCTGTGCCACCGACTGATTGAATTGCTCCATAGTTATGCTTCCCTCATTGACGGTGTCGTTGTAGTGCCAAAAAGCTGTTTCGATTAGCCCTAGATTGCAGCCCGTCTCTTCAGATATTGCCACAAATACTCGATGATGAAAACGCACCAACACTCCGTTCAGGTCGCTATACACAAATTTTATCTTGTTTTCTGGGGCACTCTTAGCTCCTGAGATAGCTTTACTACTACTCAGTTCGCCTGCACCCAGCAATTCCCCTATCTGCAGGCCTAGCGCCTCGGAGAGGGCATAGACAGTGAAGAACGAGGGAGCTTTGATGGCTCCTTGTTCGATTTTAGCCAAAGTAGAGTAGGCCAAACCCGCTTTGTCAGACAAATCGTCTTGAGTCATGCCTGTTTCTTTGCGTGCTTGCTTGATAATTTGACCAAGCTGCCTACTACTAACCATATGAGGCTAGTATAGCAATACTAGGTACCGTGCGGCAACTATATCTCCACGCCGTGCGATTTAATGTGCTTTCTAATGATTTTTACAGACTTTTTTGGGTTATCAGGGTCAAACTGGATAGTTTGCCAGCCGCGTCTCTTGGCGCCTGTAAGCTTAGAAGCCCTGTCGTCTATGAATAGGATGTTCTCGGGTAAAACCTTGGCTTTTTCTTCGGCAACAGCCATTAGTTTGTCTTCTGGTTTTACCGAGCCGTGCTCGAAAGAGTACACTTCTGCAGCGTAGTCAAGATCAGGAATTAGTTTTTGACCAAAAAACACTTCTGGTGAGCCTCTCCAGGCATCACTTAAAAGACCAACGGGGAGAACTTTCGCGATTTCTGTTGCTAGTTCGTGCGATTCGCTGATTGGTCGAAGCGCTGAATTGTTTATTTCTACCCAGTTAAACTCTGGGTCGTCTATTGATAGGTGCTCTGCTGCTTTATGTGAATACTCTTTGATGCTCATTTCGTCTGTGCATAACCAGTCAATATGCTCGTAGAAGAAGTCTTCCACATTCTGGGGGTCAAGATTATATTTTTCAGCAATAACAGTTGGAACGTGAGCGAAATACAACAGTACGTTGCCGATATCGAAGTAGACGAATTTTACCCGGTGTTTGGCGTTCGACTGGCTAACGGTCATGAGGGCAGTATGGCTAACTTCTCAGCCATAGAGGTCAATGCTTTATGATCTGGCTCGTCGGTTATGTTTGGAATACGGCGCAGTTCAACCTCGTTTTCTATGGGTAGGACTTTGACATGTGCATGGGGAACGTCAAATCCTTCAATCACCACTCCGATCCTGGACGGCGAAAGGGCTGTTTTCATCTTATTCGCGATTTTGTGTACTATGCGCATCAGGCTAGCGAATTCACCCTCTTCTTGTTGTTCGAATGTCTTGGTGTGCTTTTTGGGAAAAACCAACACCTGACCGGGCTGAATGGGGTGAATATCCATGACCGCCACTGTGTCTTCGTCCTCATAAACTTTGTGGCTAGGCACATCACCGCCGACTATTTTGCAAAGTATACAATCTGCCATAGCAAACTCCTTTACTATTAGAATAGCATGCGTCTAAAGTCCACGCTTTTTGTCAAACTCCTAACCAAGAGGTGGGAGGTGAGAGGTAAGAGGTCGAAGGTTGAAGGTGAAAGGTGAAAGGTGGGGGGTCCGAGGTTTGAGTTGAGAGTTGTGAGTTATGAGGTCCGAATTGGAAGTTGCGGGATTCTAGCTTTCCACTTTATAACTTTATAACTTTCAACTTAATACTCCCCATCTGCCTCTTCCCATTTCCTGTTTGCTATTTCCTATTCCCTGTTTCCTATTCCCTGTTTCCTGTATCCTAGATTCATGCTTCCTCAACACCTATCAGACGAAGATTTCAAAAAACTTGTAGTTGAGGGAATGGACGCCATCCCAAAGGAGTTTATCGACAAGATTAAAAATGTGGCAATTGTGATTGCCGATTCTCCTTCACCCCAACAGCTGGGGCAGGTGGACGCTCGACACGGAGTAACGCTTCTTGGCCTCTACGAAGGGATTCCGCAGACCCAAAGGGGCGATTCATATTCCGGAGTTTTACCAGATAAAATTACTATTTTCAAAATTCCCTCACTGCGTGCTGCCTCGGATTTTGAAGATCTGCGCGCTCAAGTTAAAAATACTGTTTGGCACGAGATAGCACACCATTTTGGGCTGGATCACGACCGTATTCATGAGCTTGAAAACAGAGGCTAGATGCTGGAATGAAGCAAACAGCAAACAGGGAGCAGGAGATAGGAAACAGGAAATGGGATCCGCTGTACAGCGGAAGGAAATACCGAATACTACATACCGTATACCCAATGACAAATGTTAAATGGTAGACG
>CAYOYH010000023.1:0-11330 GCA_964408165.1 uncultured Candidatus Saccharibacteria bacterium
AAACCGGACATTTCTATTTTGGAATCAATAGGACATTTCTATTGAGGTTTGACATATCTATGCATACAGAGGCAGGAACTGTGCAAATAATCTTATTTTTCTGCTGTTTATCTTCGGATTTTTCTCAATAAAGTTTTAAGATATTTTTCTTTTTCAAAGAAAATCATTATCTTCAAAATCTTCTACTTGAGGAATTATGGAATCAAGATTTTCAATGCTAACAAAATATCTTGAAACTTTAAAGTTGGTTTTGAAGTTGGTATCTGCAAGCATAGATTTTTCTCCAGTATTGGTTTCCATTTCGAAACCAATTCTTTCACCATCTCTGCGAGCCTCATTAGTAACAAAACCATTTTTTTGTTCAAATTGTTGGATCATTTTTTTTTAGAAGGGTGGATTTGCCACTTCTTGGCATTCCTGTGATTAAAATATTCTTTCTCATACTATTTGAAAATACATTTACTTATATAAATATTTTTAGGTCTCTCAAAATTATTGCGTATAACGTCAGGGATATACGAAGTTTTTTTTGAAGCGTAGCGGAAGAAAAATTTGGGTGAGCAAATAAAAATTATTTTTTGAAAAGTTCTTTTTTATTTTTTTCTCTTAACCATTCTTCAAATTCGGTTTCAAAATCGCCCAATGTGTAATCCTCATGATCATCTTCATCGGCTTTCATGGTTTTTGCTTCCCTATAAAATTTATGAGAGAAATTTAGTAACTGTTTATATTTCTCTTTTATTTCATCCTTACTGATGTACAGCCAAATAATTCAAAAAAATGCGAAAGTTAAAATTAATAATAGCACCACCTCATTGCCATCTCCTATTAGTAAAGCTCCTTCGACTGTACCTAAGGAATGTCTCTAATATTCTCTGTAGGAACCGCGACTTCTACTGGAGATTCATAGTCGTAGATCCAAACTACAGTACAACATCCGACCCATTCTGCCCTAACTTCCATTATTTTTCCATTGTCATCAACTTTCAATAATGCAGAGTCTTCAGTTTCTGGATCATTCCATCTCCATACTCTACATTCCACACCACCTGCACATTCCTCCAGTCCGATAAACTCCACATTACTATCCCAGTCATCCGGATTGTTTAGAGAGAAATCAGGTGGATCTCCAACAGGAAGCCCAATCCCGGTTCTTTGTAGTGGATTTCTGTGAATATCTAAAGCAGATAGACCATGCGATGGCCCTGTTGTCCAAGTCCCATCGGAGGCGAGGCTATAATATTTCGTCCCATCATTGATAGACCTGAAGGTTCCGTAAGAAGGACCCATGGATTGCCTCTCTTCGATTCCTTCATCAGAGACACGGATTGTCCTTTGTACTGTAATTTTTTCTCTTCCAGGAAAAAAATAAATTTGAGTGCCTGTGATTGTTAACGGAAATGTGATAGGCGCAATTGATGGAATTGATGGATTAGTATTCTGCATATGATAAGCAAGCACGGAACCTACGCCAAGTAACAATACTAAGACTACTATTGAAATCCATTTCTTGCTTTTTTTCGGTTTACTAGCCAAAGACTCCTCGGTAGAAGGTCCTTCAATTACGGTGCTTACAGAGACTTCTTGTGCTTCCATAATTGGATTCTCTTGAGTTGGGCGGAATACTTCCCCTGGTCCATGTGGTGGTTCTGGTGATTGAGGTTTTTCAGATTGATTTTGTTTCATTAGTTCTTTTTTTAAGCTTATCCGAGCGTAAATTAGTAATGTTTTTTAGTTTAACTTTATAGTTTGAAATTGAGGCAATCTTATCATGTTTCTTGAGAAAAATCCATGTAGTGTCATGGTTCACATGATGAGCGCCACTTTAAGCTTTTAGTTTCTCTTTATATTCATTGGGTGTCAAATAATCTAGGGATTTGTGGGGGTTGCCGAAGGCAATTCGGGGAAATCTTTAATTTTCCTTTTATCCGCTGTCAGGCGATAGCACGAACGAAGGGCTGCTCATTTCTTGCGATAATGCAAAATAACACGCTCAATTACAGTCAAAATAAATGCAATTCCCAGCAATACCCAGAAAAGAAGGGAAAAATCAGCACCCACTTCAACCCCAAACCATCCTAATGTCCAAAAAACCGGCCAATTGACAAAAGACACCATCAGCGCTGAACACAATATCAAAAGTGAAAGTAAAACCGTCCATCCTCTAAAGTCTATTTTATCAAAAAATGCAATAGAATGTTCATGCTGAATTGAAGTTTTTAATATTTTCTCGTAATTATCTCTATCAGTTACTACCATCTTACTCAAACCATATCTTGTTCTCTGATTATGTTCTTTAGCCACGGGTTTAAAAAAATATTTCGACCACATATCCTTCGGATTATGTCCGAAAAGATGACCCAATATACCCATAAAATCACCCATTCCAGAAAGGACAGTCTCAATCACCAGTGCGGTAATTAAAAAGACAATGATGTATTCTGGGGCAACGAACGGCAGAAATAAAAGGATCGATATCACTCCAAAAATCCATCCGCCAGCCAATATAAGAATTCCGTGACTTCCTTTACGGGGAGGTTCTATCAATACACCGGGGATTGGATTAGCAAAAAAACCAAAGGTCTTGTAGCCACATATTTTAGCCATAAATGAATGGCCATATTCGTGCACAAGCGTGCCGACTAACATCCAAATTAATAATGAAATTCCTAAATCTAAATGTAGCATATTTTTTACTTCTTATTTAATGGTTAGATATTTCGCTTAACGTTTTGCAGAAAAAAAATAGTTGCCGCAGGTAATTTGGGCGAAGATGCGTGGCACCATAGTCTTTTATCCTCTGTTAGGCGATATTGTGAACAAATAAACATCATTTCGATCCACTAATTTTTTGTTTTATTATTTCCATCGCCTTATCTAGATTTTTAGTTGAAAAGACAAATTCTTTAAAAAATCTACCTTTTTTTAATGAAAGTACAATTCTTGGTTCGCCAATAATATTGTAGACCGACCTCCATTTTCCACCAACCATTCCCATTCGTATACCCCAGCCGCCATACCTAATAGCTGAAGCCTCGTCTAAATAACAATCATCAATATCCTCCCAAAGGATTGTATTTTTAAAAATTCCGTAACCAACAGTAATGACCTGTGAAGTCATTTTGATACTCAATGTGCTAAAGTTAATCGCAATTCCTAGAAGTAATAGAAACCCAACCAAATAATCCCAGTTTGGAGCAGAACGACCACCAATTGGTCCCACCAAAATCTGATAGATCAATGAGAAAAGAAGCCCAACTGCAGCAACGGCTAATATGACCGTTATCCATTTTGAAAATATCTTTTCTTCGTAAATATTATCTGTTTTCATTTCCTTGTCCACGTTAATTATATTTAAAAATATATCTCCTGGCTCGTTTTATCCAACCTTTCACATCCTAATTATAGCAACATTGTAGCGATAGCGATTACTTAGGCTGCCAATCCTCAACAATTATCTTCTTGCCACGGCGTTCTAGGACGACTTTCTGCCCTTTGCGCCATCTAAGATGCCGAACAGTAGCAATCGGCAGCGTCACCGCATATGTACCGGAATTATTTTGCGAAATAGTCCTTACTTTTTGATTTTCCAATGTCCGCATCCCCATTTACACCTCCTGTGCTTATCCATTATTTACTATTTGTCATTTGTCATCTGTAAATATCCCCAACTCCCAACTTTCGCCTTTCACCTTTACCCTTCAACCTCTCACCTCTCACCTCTATTGTATCAAAAAATCAGATTCGAATCAGCTTTGAATCAGACTCGAATCTGATTTTTTAAGGAGTTGGAAATGTGTTTTTATTACAATCAGGACTTATCCGTTCGTAAGTCCTACTATAGTTCCTGCGTGCCCACCCGGTCATTAAAACATTTTTATTTTTGTTAGCAGTTTTTGTTTCTTTGACCGTATACGCATGAACTATTTCAACAGTATTATGCGCTTATGCTTGCACTTAGTCAATCTGCGCCAACTGAATTCAGTCACCGATTGTGGCGTAAGCATCCTCGTAAGTAGTTCTGGAGTGTCTTACTAGATTCCCCACTCTATTAATAAGTTCTCTGGAATGGTGAATAGCTGCAATTATACGCATACTGCGACCGCCGTATGTGTATAGTTCAGGCTCCATCCTCAAACCTCAGACTCAATTATTGTAACTTCTGCTCCGGCCGGAGCATTTATTGTAATCTTGAGCTGTCTCTCTAAATTCAATTTTATTTAATTTTCATCACAGCCGAAACAAAAGTTACAACTTAAGACCTGAAACAAGCCGTGAGTTTCGACTTAATTTAACCCACCCGCTACCATTTATTCTAATATTCTCAAGAATTTAAGAATGAATGATAGTTGGGGAAATGACGAAAAAACGGTGACGCCTAGGGCATCTTCACAGACATCAAATTTCTACACATACAAAAATAGCACCAGACCATATTTTCACTGTTTCCAAGGTGGGACCTTGGAAACACTCGGAAGTAGAAAATGATATCAGACCATATTTCTCCCTTTTCCAAGGTGAGACCTTGGAGAGTTGATCCTAGGGGGGTGCTGGGATGTGGAATCGCGAAATACGGAACGCAAACTCTTTTATGGGTGAAGGTTAGTCGTCGATAAGTTTCAAGAAATCTTCTTCCCTTAGTAGTTTAGTGCCGTGTTTTTGAGCCTTGACTCGCTTGGAGGCGCCGATTTTGGCGCCATGAACCAGGTAAGTCGTTCCCTGCCCGACACTGCTTTGGAAAGTACCGCCAAGAGTGCGAATTTTATCGGCTGCTTCGTCTCGGCTCATATTTTCTAGTGAACCGGTGATGACAAAGCTTTTGCCACTCAAGGAGCCTTCAACTTTCTGAGTTTCCTCTGGCCAAACGTCCAAGAGTTTAAATTTCTCCAGCAACTCGGTGTTGGCTTCGTCAACGAACCATTCACCAATGGAGTGAGCCACAACCTCGCCAACGCCGTCTACACCAGCCAGATTGCCATATGAAGCTTGGGCGATGCGCTCCAAACTATGAAATTCCTGCGCCAAATCGATGGCTGTCTGCGCACCAACATGGCGAATACCAAGACCGACCAAAAACCGCGACAAAGACGGTTTAGTCTTCTTAGCGATAGTGCCGAGTAGCTTGTCGGCCGAAACTTCTGCAAAACGCTCTAGCTCAAGCAAGTCTAACTTTTTCAGAGTGTAGATATCGGCTAAGTCTTTGATCAGCCCCTGTTCCACCAGTAAAACCACATTTTTCTCACCTAAGCCTTCAATATCAAGCGACACTTTAGAGGCATAGTGTTGCACAGCGCGCTTGAGAACCTCTGGGTTGTGGCGATTTATTGCCCGCCAGACCACTTCGCCTTTTGAGCGCCTGAAATCTAGCGGGTGCTTTTTTAGCTCCGCTTCCATGTCGTAGGCCTTTTCGGAGCCGTCTCGAAGCTCGGTGAGTACCCGAAGCACCTGTGGAATGATGTCGCCAGCTTTATGAATAATAACCGTATCGCCAATCCGAATGTCTTTTCTAGCAATCTCATCGGCGTTATGCAAGCTGGCATTTTGAACTGTTGTGCCAGCAACATTCACCGGCTCTAAAGCGGCGATGGGCGTGGCGGCACCAGTCCGCCCAATGGAAATAACAATATCCTTGACCTTGGTGGTAGCCTGCTGGGCTGGGTATTTGAAAGCTACTGCTCCGCGCGGTGCCTTGCCGACTACTCCAAGCTCGCCGAACACACTGCGGTCATTCACTTTAATGACCATGCCGTCGGTCATAAACTCTAGTTCGCTTCGTCTAGTTTCCCAGTTTCCAACGTTTTTCATTACCGTTGAAACATTCTTCTGCAACGAGGCTTCACTGTTTACTTTGAAGCCATATTCTTTCAAGTTCGCATAAACACCAGAATTGGTTTTGGGCTCGCTACTTTTCTGCGTCAGCAAGTCATAGGCGTGGAAATTAAGCGCTCGGCGCGCTACTAGTTTGGCATCCAGCTGTCGAATAGTGCCAGCAGCTAGATTGCGCGGGTTTTTATATTCCGGCTCACCAGCGCTGCGCTGTTTGGTGTTGAGCTTTTCGAAATCTTTTTTGTACATAACAATCTCGCCACGTACTTCTAGGCTGGCAGAGTGGTCTCCGTGCAATTTCAACGGAATCGATTCAATGGTGCGAATATTCCGAGTTACATCCTCCCCGACAAAACTATCTCCCCTGGTAACTCCCCGGACGAGCGTGCCATTTTCATAGATTAACGAACAAGCCAAGCCGTCCATTTTAATGTCGCACCAAAAACCTAGTCTGTCGGCTTCTGAATTAATCTTTTTTATTCTAATCAGCCAATTTTCTACATCTTCCCTGCTGAAGACATCACTCAAACTTAACATCCGCTGGCTATGTTTGACGCTCTCGAACTGCGGCAGTGGTTCGCCGGCAATTCGCTGTGAAGGTGAATCTGGAGTGATAAGATCGGGGAATTGATTTTCTAATTTGGCTAGTTCATGTTTTAGGCCGTCGGCCGCCGCTTCGCTCATGATTGATTTGTTGTTTACATGGTATTGATAGCGGTATTCGTCGATTAGCTTTTTTAGCTTGCCCAGCCTAAGCTTCGCCTGTTCCTGGTTCATATGAGCGATTTGTAGAGTTTAAACAGGTAGATGTGTCCAAATAATAATGCTAGCACCAATAGAGCATCATAAACATACACCGCAGCTACCGGCACAGCCATGATTGTCAAAAGCAGCACTAGGCTGGAGGCGATGGTTAGGAAAATAGCCAGCACCAATACCTTGGCCAAAATCGCCCAGCGACGGCCTTTTACTATTTGTTTAGTGGAGCGCAGAGCTTGAAGCGGATAAATATTTGGCAGGGTCACTGCGTAGATTCCCATTAGCGAATTCACTATCCAGTACGCCGAAAGTAGACCTAGAGCCATCCAGGCAAACACAAGCACCACTCTCTCTAGCAGTAAATTGATCAGTCCGTTGACCTCGGCCGTCACATACAAGAAGCTGCCAACGACAAATGGAAGCATCTGTAGAGATATCAAAAAGACCACTAAAACGAACGGTACCAGCGGGTACATACCTCTGTAATATGCGTCCCTGATTTTGAAACTACTACCCGCTGCTAAATGACGAATAGTCCAAATAAACGCCAAGCTACCTAAGATGATTAAGGAAAACGAGCTCAGGTTGCCGACACCAGGCTCTGAGCCACCGCCAGAAGTCAAAAGAACTCCAGTGAGTACGATTTTATTAACCAGCTCATTAGTGCCAAGCTCGTTGCTAATTAGCTGATTTGCGGACTCTACATCAAAAACTGAACCGGATCTAATCACCACCAGATAGAGCACCAAGAAAACCGCCGCCACTCCAAGTAGTTGCCTCCTGTGTTGATAGAAAAATCTGAAAGAGTAGACCAATAGGGAGAAGGACGACGGAACTAACCTATGTTTAGTGATTCTCTTTTTCTTTGGCTTCGACGCGGGTTTGCTTTTGTTCTTAGCTGGCTTCGCCTTAGCTGTTTTGGCCATTACACTTTCGTTTCCATTTCACGAAGTTTGGCTATACGGTCGTCTATCGGTGGGTGGGTGCTGAAGTATTTAGATAGTTTGCTTTTTTTCAAAGGGTTGGCAAAATACAGATGCGCCATAGCGCTGTTTTGGCTTTTAGTAGTGGAGCCGCCAGCTTTTAATTTCTCCAGCGCGCTAGCTAACCCCTCTGGATACCTGGTGGTTAGCGCTCCGGTGGCATCGGCTAGGTATTCTCGGTTTCGAGAAATTGCCGATTGCACTAACTTGGCGACTATCGGTGCCAAGATTAGGCCGATGAGTCCTATTATCAAAATGGCGGGGTGAGTTGCAGAACGATTTGAGCCTGAAAACCACGCCACCCTTATGGCGATGTCAGCAATCAACGAAATCACCAGCACCAGCGCCATAACTATCATGGCGACTCGAATATCGTAGTTTTTAATATGCCCCATTTCGTGAGCCATGACACCTTGAAGTTCGTTGTCGTCTAGGGCGTCTAGCAAGCCACGAGTGGCAGCCACTATCGCATGATCTGGGTCTCTGCCAGAAGCAAAAGCATTAAGCCCTGGGTCTTCGATTACATAAACTTTAGGCGTAGGCAGGCCTTCGGTTATGGCTAGATTCTCGACGATTCGGTATAGGCGCTGTTCGCTTTGTCCATCTACTTCACGCGCCTTAGTCAAAACCACTGCCATTTTGCCAGCATTGTAGTAGGAATAGGCGGCGTAGGCCACAGCGCCAAATAAAATTGCGATTGTGAAAAACGGACTGCCTAGGAAATAAAAGCTGACAAACCAGCCCATAATGCTTACCAAAATCACGAAAAACACCATAAAAATCCAGGTTTTGCGCTTGTTTGCTTCGATTTCGGAATACATCAGCGACCTCCGGTCGCGGTAGATGGTAGATAGTAGATGGTAGATGGTAGTTCGAAAATCGCCATTCTAGATTCTAGATTCTAGATTCTAACTTCTAAATCTTAACTTCTGGCACTTCTTCTACTTGCGCTTGGTTGTCGACTTCGAAAAAGTCCCTGCTCTTAAATCCAAGTAGGCCAGCAAAGAGATTAGTTGGGAAAACCTGAACCTTTATATTTAAAGCTCGAACGGCGCTATTGTAAAAACGCCTAGAGGCTTGGATTTTGTTTTCGGTGTCTGTAAGGTCAGCCTGAAGCTGTAAGAAGTTTTTGTCGGCTTTGAGGTCTGGGTAGGCTTCGGCAACGGCGAAAAGACTTTTTAGCGTCTCGCTAAACATGTTGTCGTTCTCGGCGGTTTTCTTAACGTCACCTGATTCGCTGGACTGCATGACTGCCGAACGAGCCCTGGTCACTTCCTCGAAAACACTTTTTTCGTGCTTAGCGTAACCCTTGACGGTGTCTACTAAATTCGGTATTAAATCGAAGCGCCTTTTGAGCTGGACGGTGATATCACTCCACGCCTCATTAACCCTGACTCTAGCCTTGACTAATCCGTTGTAGATAGCGATCAAGATTACCGCTAGAACAACTACAACTACTACTGCAATCCACATAATTATTACCCTCCGTTGTTTTACTGCATTGATTTTATCATGAATTCACTCCCTCTGTAGTGTGAATAATGAAAAACCAGTCGAATTACGACTGGCTTATTTCATGGTGGGCGAGGCGGGGGTCGAACCCGCATGCCTTTCGGCACAGATTTTAAGTCTGCTCTGTATACCAATTCCAGCACTCGCCCGCTGTTTTGTCAACTTTGTGGTATTCTATGTTTTTTGGAGGCGCCGACCGGATTTGAACCGGCAAAAAAAGGTTTTGCAGACCTTTGCGTTACCATTCCGCCACAGCGCCAAACTATGTGGAACACCAAGATATTATAAGCAAGATAGGTGTTTTAAGCTAACGGCGCTTATTTACCCATTTTTTAATCATAATAGTGCCCACAACCACTCCTGCCCCAAGTACAGCTACGCCCCCTACTGCTGCCCCACCTATAATACTTCTTCTTTTGCAGATTTCAGCTTCGTTCTCTTTCCAAACTTCTGCAGTCAAGATGTTTTCTCGAGGCGGTATTGTGGCGCGCTTAAATATGCTTTTGCTAACAGTTATTTGATCTTTTTCGTCGAACAACAGCACTCTCATTAGCTTCCTCTCTTCTTCGCCCTCTTCGTTCTGTGTCACCCGATACGCTGGGATGTAATAACAAACATCTTCGCCCATTGTAGTAGCTAATTTTTGACTTACATCTAGATCCCATATTTCGATTTTGCCTCCCCCTTCAGGCTGATACTCAAAACGGATGCGCTCGTGTGCGTCATCAACAATCCGCCTACCTTCTGTGGTAGCGATGATATCTGCTAGCTCCATGCCTTTGCGATCAAACATGCACATACTATACAATGATATTTGACGATTTCCTAGCGTCAATAGACGTAGTAGAATTAGTTTATGAAACATGAAGATAATAAACCAGTTACCAGAGCCTATTTGAAAGAAGTGCTCCAGCGTGTTAACGAAAGCCTGCAGGAGTATTCTCGAGCTATAGCCAAACTCCAACAGCAGCCTCAAGGTCGAAACCAAAGCGGAGTAAACACCAGCCGGCTGGTAAAGGTCGAGGAACATATCGCCCAACTTCGGCAAGACATTCAATCCGCCACCCAGGAAGAACAAAGGGACGATGCTAACCAGAGTGTCTTTTTCCAGCAATTCAAACAGTTAGAGGGCGAACTGAAACAGCTTGAAACCAAACTAGAGCAGCTAGAGCGTTTTGAAAAGAAAGAAGAGTATGACCAAAACACCCTGGAGCGAGTTTTCCGCCAGCATGAGCGTGAATTTGAAATAATGAAACAGCAAATTAAAGACACCGAATACAAGCTTGGGAGATTATGAAAATCGCCCTGTGTTCTAGCACTAGTTTTTATGATCATCTGCACCAAGTGTCAAGCCGCCTAACAAAGGCTGGCTGGCAAGTTTTTGAACCAAAAACTTCCAGAAAAAATGCGACTTGGCTCAAAGATGACGGCTCCAAAAAATACCTGAAGTGGCGCAAAAATCTGATAGATACCCACTTCAGAGTCATTGAAAAAAGCGATGCAATCCTTGTCGTCAACGATACAAAAAACGGCATTGATGGATATATTGGCGCCAACACGCTTATGGAAATGACTGTCGCCTACTACCTCGGGAAGAAAATCTTTATCTTTAACGATATCAGCTCCGAAAATTCTGTTTATGACGAGATTGTGGCTATGGGTGTAACTATGCTTGGTGGCGATATCAGCAAAATCTCTATGTGAAACCGCTTAAAACGGTAGAAGACAACGAACTGGTCTGTTAAAATAGTTCTCGCACCTTTTGGCTTTCCTCTGGCAGTTTAAACCAAGCAACTTGTTGCTGTTTGAACTGACATGCAAGGAGGAAATAGTGTTAGGTCGAAGCTTTTGACGACAGTCAAAACGAGACAGACACGCAGTTTTGACGCGCGGGTGTAGCTCAGTTGATAGAGCGCTTCGTTGCCAACGAAGAGGTCGAGAGTTTAAGTCTCTTCACCCGCACCAAATAACGAACAGGCTGCTGCCTGTTTTTTATTTGATATGAGTTAAGACTTCAATTCTCGGCCTAAAGAGGTCGAGAGTGAGAAATGCCAGTGGCATTTCGCAAGGAAACCTTCACCTGCGAGCTACGCTTGCATGGCAGAAGTTTCGGGCCCGCGAAACGTGGGGAAGTCTCTTCTACGGCATGTCGCCATGGCATACACCCGCACCAAGCATAAGTATTATGTAAAATAGAGCAAATTGCCTCTATTTTTATTTCTCCAAATTATCAGTGCCCAATAAGTGACA
>CAYOYH010000024.1:0-11246 GCA_964408165.1 uncultured Candidatus Saccharibacteria bacterium
TTAGTCCGATGATAAGAAGTGAAGGATTTATCGCCAATGAGCCGAGGATGTTTGAGCGAGCGAAGCGAGTGAGTTCCGCAGGCTAGGTAAATCCTTTACTTCTTAGTCATAGCGACTATGAGTTCCTGGCAAGTGGTTTTGTATTACTTTTGCCATCAAAAGTAATGATGGGGTACGCTGCCGAAACAGCGTCCTTTGGTTCTTCCAAAGAATACCCCTTTGCCCATCAAAAGTAATGATGGGGTGCGCTGGCGTTTTTAGGCGACAGACGACAGATTCTAGAAGCTAGAAGTTAAATTGGTAGATAGTAGGCGGTAGATGGTAGATGGCGGGGGAATTAGGAATTGGAGGGTTCGTATCTCATGGTTCGTGGCTGGTGGCTAGGAGTTCGTAGTTTGCAGTTCCGAGCTCCTACCATCTCCCGACTCTTGCGACCAAAAGTCGCTTACTCTAAAGCTCCAACCGCTACTTTGATGTAATTGAGGTTATTTCGAGTTTTGAGTATTTCTGGCGATGACCTTTTTTCTTGTTGACCCGTTTTTTGGCTTTGAACCGAATTGAAACAACTTTATCAGCCTTCAGATTAGTCTGAACTACTTTTGCGGAAACTTTTGCGCCCGACACCACCGGAGTGCCTATTTCAGATTTCTCACCATCGTAGATCAACAGTGGCTCAAAACTCATTGTTTTCACATCGCCCACAAGCTCAACATCAATAATGTCGCCTTTAGCAACGATGTACTGTTTACCGCCAGTAGTGATAACTGCTTTTTTCATTCTTTCGCTTTCGTCCAAATCTTTAGGGATTTACTGTAACCGTAACACTCTAGCAGAACCGACTACAGTTGTAAAGTGTCCATTCCAGCAACTAACTGGCAAGCAATGTTGTGTAATCTGCAACACTGATTCTGCCAGGGGTGGCTACTGCTTACTGATACCGATGCGCAGCTTCAAGCCTTCAATCTCTACCTCCGCCTGGTAGTCTTTGTCTGGTGCATCCATCGATGTAGCCAAGACTTCGGTGGCAATCTCTGCTCGGCGCGCCTCGACAACACTCAGCAGTATTTTGTCGCCAGATAACGATAGGACAATCCTGTCTTCAACATTCAAGCCGGCCTTCTTTCGGTGGTTTTGGATATGGCGAAGTATTTCACGCAAGTAGCCTTCTTGTCTAAGCTCATCGGTAAGCTTAGTATTCAATCTCACCGAAGGGTTGCTAGCAGTTTTGAGGTCGGCTTTTTTGACATTGACCTCTTCTTCGATAATCTGCTTCATCGACACGGGCAACTTTTTCGTTGTGGTAATTTCAACAGATTCTAGAGGTTGTCGGACTTTAATTTTCGCCTCAGCTCGTTGTGCCAGCGCCTCGGCTACTACTAGGCGCACCGTCTTCATGTCCTGTAGCAACTCCTCTGAGTACTCGCCAGCTTCCGGCCAATCAGTAAGGTGGACTGACTTAGGTAGGCCTGTGGTTCGAGTAATTTCCATGTAAATATACTCTGAAATAAATGGCGCCCAAGGGGCTAGTAACTGGCCGGTTCTCAGGAGTGACCACCACAGCGTCTCATACGCCTGAGCCTTATCATTGTCGTCTTCACTCTTCCAGAAGCGCCGTCTGGACCTTCGAATGTACCAATTACTCAAATCTTCTAACAGTCCAAAAATGGGCTGAATCGAATGGGCAATCTTGTAGTTGTCCGCCTGTTTAGTGACTTCGGCTATTGTTTGATTGACCCTAGCCAACATCCATCGATCTAGTATATTGTCGCTCTCTGGCTCTTGACCAGGTTTGCCAGGTTGCCACCGGTCTATGCTAGCGTACATGTTGAAGAATCGGTAAGAATTCATCAGGGTGCCGATGACATTGCGGTTCAGATCTTTGAGCGCACTGCGGTCAAAGCGCATATAGTCTGCTGTTTGAGTCGACTGGGTGCTGGAGAGCAGAAATAGGCGCAGGCTGTCGGCGCCTTCGTCGTCAAACACCTCCTCGACCGGAGGGTAGTTTTTGAGCCGTTTGCTAAACTTTTCGCCGTCGGCAGCCATAATCATGCCGCTGACTACCACATTTTTGAAAGCCGGACTATCGAACAGAATTGTCGATACCACATGTTGTACATAAAACCACAAACGAGTCTGATCCAGCCCTTCGGTAACAAAATCTGCCGGAAAAGATTCCTGGAACCGCTCTTTGTTCTCGAACGGATAATGTTGCTGAGCAATACTCATACAGCCAGATTCAAACCAACAATCAAGCACTTCCTCGACCCGTCGGTAAGTTTTGCCAGCTTTTTCAATAACGACATCGTCAATCTTTGGACGATGCACATCGGATAAATCTAGCTCGCTATCGCCGGCTAACTGGCGGAGTTCCTCGTAGCTACTGACCACGATATAATCTGAGTCGTCCTTTTCGTTGACCCAAATTGGCATCGGCGCACCCCAGTAGCGATTTCTGGAAATAGACCAATCACGAGCTCCCTCTAGCCACTTACCGAACCGCCCAGATTTTATATGTTCTGGCACCCAATTAATTTCCTCTGCGGTGCCCAGCAGCTGCTCGCGAATGGCCGATACCTTGATGAACCAGCTGTCGATGGCGTAGTACAGCAGGGGTGTTTCGCACCGCCAGCAAAATGGATAGGTGTGTTTGAAGGTTTCGGCGGAAAACACCAGGTTTTCTTTAGCCAAATGCTTGGTGATGTATTTGTCCGCCTTTTTGAAGAACATGCCCTCGGCTTCATCAAATCCAATGCCACCGCTCACCTTTCCGCTAGCATCGATGGTTTTGAGAACCGGAATATTGTTTTGTTGACCTAGGGCAAGATCGTCCTCGCCAAAAGCCGGCGCCACATGCACTACACCCGATCCTTCCTCTACGCTCACAAAAGACGCGGGCCAAACTTTGTAAAGGTTTTCATGCCCTTGCTTGTCTTGAATATCCACCAGCTC
Source organism: uncultured Candidatus Saccharibacteria bacterium (assembly GCA_964408165.1). Taxonomy (GTDB): domain Bacteria; phylum Patescibacteriota; class Saccharimonadia; order Saccharimonadales; family CAYOYH01; genus CAYOYH01. Next base: position 2,950 of record CAYOYH010000024.1, read on the forward strand.
AAACAAAGGCTGGTACTCTCTGCCTACTAACTCCGAGCCTTTTAGCTCTTTGATGACACGATAAGTATCGGTGTTCAAAATTTCTAGGCGTTTTCGAGCTAGTACAACTGTCTCGGAGCTGCCGTCGCCGTCTTTGAGCTCGACAAAGACATACTTCTCTGCCGGATTAACAGCTATTGCGGCGTTGCCCGGCAGTGACCACGGTGTTGTCGTCCAGCCTAGCAAGTAGGCATCTTCACCAACTAGCTTAAACTTCACTAGCAAACTGGGGTCGGAGACATCGTCTTTGTAGCCATCGTTAACTTCAAAATTGGAAAGTGGCGTCTCGCACCTTGGGCAATAAGCGGTGCATTTAAAGCCTTTGTAGAGCAGGTTTTTTTGGTTTATTTCCCCCAGAGCCCACCAAACGCTTTCAGTGTAGCTAGCATCGACAGTGGCGTAGTAGCTGTCGTAATCACTCCAGCGCCCCAACCGCTTCAGTAGCACTTCCCAGTCGTTTTTGTATTTGAAAATTGAGGTGTTGCAAGCGTCATTAAACTTGCCAAGCCCAAGCTCCAGTATTTGCTGCCTCCCGCTGACTCCAAAGTCTTTCTCTATGGCGTATTCTACTGGCAAACCATGACAATCCCAGCCATTGCGCCTCAGGGCGTAGTAGCCGCGCATTGTTTTGTAGCGAAGTATGGAATCTTTAATGCTAGTCACTAAGCTATGCCCAAAATGAGGCAGTCCGTTAGCAAACGGCGGGCCGTCGTAAAATTCAAAAAGCGGACCGCCTTCGCGGTTCTTCAGACTCTTTTTGAAGGTGTCTTCTTTTTGCCAAATCTCAAGAATCTGCTCTTCAATATCGCTTGAAAATGATTTCTTGCTTATGTGGTTCCTTTCTTTGCGCACAAAAACCTCTGCTATGAAATTATTCTGGTCATTATTTTAAGTGAAATATGAAAGTTCGTTAATCAGCGGTAGCTCTCCCTGCCACAGACTTTGAAGAATACCGGCTTCGTTCACGGCTATCACCGCTGGATACCTGACGATATCATAGAGCTTAGCTTTATCCGAACCCTCTGCTGTATCTAGGCTGACCAGTTCAATCTCACTCTGGGTTCGCTTAGAAAAATCACGAACGAAATCGGTTACTTTGCGTTCGTGTTCTGAATTTGGCCTGTAAAGTATGAACACTCTCATGATTGCTTTAATTATACACGCATTTCGCACTTGGAGGATTACTTCTATTGCTACAGGGCAATTTTTTGCATGGGTTTGACTTTTTTGTCAGCAAAGTTGTTTAACCCTCCGGCTGGAGTGGAGGCTCGGAAGCTTTTTAATCACATCATTAGTGACTGTTAAGCTCTCCGAACCCACCCACCTCTTTCTCTCCCTGAACATTTCCAAATCCTTTCCAAGGTCTCACCTTGGAATCGGCGGAAATGTTGTCTAATATCCATCTGCCCCCTGCACTTTCCAAGAGGCAACGCGGTGCAAAGAGCTCCGCTCTTTGGCAGGCGAAGGTGTTCGAAGTGTCTAAGAGCAACCAGTAGTGGCGCCACAAGCCGGACAAGCATAGCAGGACCCAGAGCGTTGCATTCTGTTGCCGCAGTTCATGCACAGCGGTGCCTCATCGATGATGCTACTCACGACAGAACTCTTGGCTTCTGGTTCCTGAGGAGTCGGCTGGAGCTCTGGTGGCTTATTCTCTGCAGTTGCCGGTTTTTCTTTGAGCAAGCTAGTTTGCTCGTCTAAATCAATGTCCTCAATGTTTGCAAGACCAAGCTCTAGGCGATCATCAAAGGACAGGTAATCCATTGCCAGCCGTCTGAAAATATAATCCATAAGCGAAGTTGCCGTCTTTATATCGGGGTCGTCGGTAACTCCACTGGGCGCAAAGGTAGTGTTAGTCATGCCTTTGACATAAGCCTTAAGTGGCACACCGTACTGCAGACCGTAACTGACCGATCGTGCAAACGAATCCATCAGCCCTGAAAGCGTCGAGCCTTGTTTAGCCACCTCAATAAACAGCTCGCCAGGATTGCCTTCTGGGTACTCGCCTACGGTGAAGAATCCTTTGATACCGACCACTCTAAATTCATACGTTCTTGAAGCCCGTGTTTTTGGCAGTTTATTTCGATAAACCCGCCTAGCCTCTAGTGCAGCTTCCTTCAACTGAACTTCAGTGCCGTCTTTTGATTCGCCGTCTTTTTTGGCTACTGTGAGCGGTTGAGCCAGCTTACAGTTATCTCTGTAGATGGCTATGGCTTTGATGCCTGATTTCCAGGCATCGATGTGCAACTGCTCTATTTCTTCCACACTGGCATCTTCGGGCATGTTGACTGTTTTGGAGATAGCGCCTGAGAGAAAAGGCTGTACGGCAGCCATCATCTTCACGTGTCCAGAATAATGAATTATGTTGTCGCCCATGGAGCAAGCAAAGACTGGCAAATGCTCCCCCTGGAGATGAGGCGCTCCCACAATAGTCTTTTGTTCGTCGATATATTCAGAAACCTCTTTTATTTGTGCACTAGAGTAGCCTAGCTCTTTTAGGGCGCGCGGTACGGTCTGGTTCACAATACTCATGGTGCCGCCACCGACTAGGTTCTTCATTTTTACTAAGCTCAAATCTGGCTCTATGCCAGTGGTGTCGCAATCCATAGCTAGCCCAATCGTACCGGTCGGAGCCAAGACACTAGCCTGGGAATTTCGTACGCCGTGTTTTTCGCTTAAGGTAACGGCTTCGTTCCAAGCAGCAACAGCGGCGCTAAGTAGGTTCTCTGGCACCAGCGATGCATCAATTTTTGAGACCGCACTGCGGTGCATTTGCAGAACATTCAACATATCTTTACGGTCTTTATTGAAGCCGGTAAAAGTACCTACGCGCTTGGCCATTTTGGCGCTAGTAGCATAGGCTTTGCCTGTTAACAGTGCCGTTATGGCTGCCGCCACTGCCCGACCTTCCTGTGAATCGTACGGCAGGCCTTTGGCCATAAGCAACGCGCCTAGGTTGGCGTAGCCTATGCCTAACTCTCGATAAGCTTTGGCGTTTTGGGTTATTTTCTGGGTGGGGTAGCTAGAGTAGCCGACTAATATCTCTTGAGCCATGAATACCATAGAGGTCACATGCTCAAACGCTTCGACATCAAAATTACCATCTTCGTCTAGGAATTTAAGCAGGTTCAACGATGCTAAATTGCAGGCTGAATCGTCCAGGTGCATGTATTCACTGCAGGGGTTGGATCCGTTAATCCGACCGGCGTTCGGGGTGGTGTGCCAGTGGTTGATGGTGGTGTCGAACTGCATACCAGGGTCGGCACATTCCCACGCTGCCTGCGAAAACTGCCTCATGATGTCACGAGCCTTAACCGTCTTTATAGTTTTTATGCTTTTCTCAAGATTTACAGATTTAAGATCCCAGTCGTCGTCGTTTTCTACAGCTTTCATAAATTCGTCGGTCACTCGCACCGAATTATTAGCGTTTTGGTACTGAACCGAAATATTATCTTTGCCGTTTAGACTCATATCGAAACCGGCTTCTTGTAGTGCCCTAGCTTTGCGCTCCTCGATAGCTTTACTCCAGATAAATTCCTCTATGTCAGGGTGGTCTACATTCAAAATCACCATTTTGGCAGCTCGCCGAGTTTTACCGCCACTCCTAATTGCTCCGGCAGATGAATCGGCTCCACGCATAAAACTCAAGGGTCCAGATGCAAAACCACCACTACCGCTCAGTGGTTCCTGAGATGAACGGATAGCGCTTAAGTTCAATCCGGCGCCCGAGCCGCCTTTGAAAATCATTCCTTCCTCCATGTACCAGTTGAGGATTGATCTCATGTCGTCCTCTACAGAAAGGATGAAGCAGGCGCTGGCTTGCTGAGCGCGACCTTTGGCGCCAATGTTAAACCAGACCGGCGAATTAAACGAAACTTGTTGCGTGGCAAGTACATATTTGAGTTCATCGCTAAATGTTTGAGCTTCCTGTTTGTTGGCGAAGTAGCCCTCTGCAAAACCATGTTTTTTAATGGTGTCGACTACCCTGTCTATGAGCTGTTTTAGGGAGTTTTCTCGCTCGGAAGTACCGGGTTCGCCCCAGAAATACTTCTGCGTGACTATGTTGATGGCGTTGGCCGACCACGAAGCCGGAAATTCTACGCCTTTTTGTGAAAAAACTGTTTCGCCAGTCGCTATATTGACTAAATTCGAATCTGTTTTCATCCACTCTATTGATTGATATGGATTCTTGCCTTTTTGCGTAAAATGTCTTTTTACGCCTAGCATTGTTGTTTGAGACACTGACCCCTCCTTTTGATTATTTGGTTCCTTGGTTTTTGTTGACGAGTTTTTTGTTTGTGCCCACACCCGAAGACTTACGCTTATGTGGCTACTCCCCCATGGCAAATTTAGTTTGCCACGGGGCAATAGCTCATAGCTCAAAACGCAGGAACTAGCCCGCTCGATTTTTAATTTTCGCCAGTTCTTTCTCGAAGCCAGCGGCGCTCTTGAAGTGACGATAAACGCTGGCAAATCTCACATATGCTACATCATCTAGCTCGACAAGGTTGTCCATGATTAGCTCGCCAATATAGCTAGACTCAGCTTCGTCGCTGTCGGTGTAATAAACCTGATTCTCGACATTAGTCACTAATTCTTCACGCTGTAGGGCAGTTACTGAGGTTTTTTGGCAGGCTCTGTCTAGTCCAGTCAGAATTTTCTGACGATCAAACAGCTCTCTGGTTCCGTCTTTTTTGACCACAATTAAATTTGGTCTTTCTATTCTCTCGTAGGTGGTGTAGCGGTTGACGCAGTTGAGGCACTCCCGTCTTCGGCGTATCGATTCGCCGGTACTGACATCGCGCGATTCGATAACTTTACTTTCATCTTTATGGCATTTTGGACATTTCATTTTTCTTACAAAGACCTTTTTTTGATTAATATGTCGCCAGTAACTGATGTTGTTGAATTTGCATATAGCGTACCTGCGAACTAGTTTAACTCTACCTGTAGCGTTTTGCAACAAATTTGTTTATTTTTTTGGTTTTTTCTTCCTGCTGAAGAATCCGCTCTTTTCGTCTTCTTCTTTTTTCTTTTCGCGACGGACAAAAGCTGGCGTTTCTAGCTCGTCATCTTTGTCCGAATACGACCAGATATTGCTGGGGCTATCGTCGTCAGAGAAATCATCACTGCCGGCACTTGGTTTGCTGCTGATATCCATATCGATACTACCTACCAAATGTTCGGTCTCCAGATCGGTGTTTGAATAAGATTTACTGTCCTCGCTACCTAGGCGCGGGACACTGGTCTCGGCCGTCGAATCTTCTTTTTTGAAATACGAAGCATCGAAGCCGGTGGCTATAACGGTGATGGCAATCTCATCTTCCATTGCTGGGTTCAATGTAGCGCCGAAAATGATGTTGGCATCTGGATCGACGGCCGCCGTAATTGTTTCTGCGGCTTCGTTGATTTCGTGCATGGACATGTCTGAACCACCCGATACGTTAAACAGAACTCCCCGAGCGCCGTCAATAGACACTTCTAGAAGTGGTGACTCTATGGCTTGTTGTGCCGCTTCAATGGCTCGGTTTTCTCCGCTGGCGCGTCCAATACCCATTAGCGCCGATCCGGCACCGCTCATAACCGCTTTAACATCGGCAAAATCTAAGTTGATCAGCCCGTGAATGGTAATTAAATCGGAAATGCCTTGCACTCCTTGGCGCAGGACATCATCGGCGACCTTGAAGGCTTCTAGTAGCGGCGTACGCCTATCAATGGTCTGGAGCAGTCTGTCGTTGGGAATGGTGATTAAGGTATCGACTTGCTTGCTAAGTTTATCTATAGCAACCTCGGCATTTTCTTTACGCTTGTCGCCTTCAAAAGCAAACGGCTTCGTGGCTATACCCACCACCAGTACGCCGGCTTCTCTGGCAATCTCTGCAAGGACATGCCCCGCTCCACTTCCCGTGCCTCCTCCAGCACCAAAAGTAATGAAAACCATGTCGGTATTTTCTAGAATCTTCTTTATTTCACTGCGGGATTCTTCGGCAGCCTCCTGACCAACGACAGGGTCTGCCCCAGCACCAAGACCTTTAGTAGTTTCACGGCCAATATGCAGCTTCGTCTTGGCCTTAGAATGATGAAGCGCCTGGGCGTCGGTGTTTATGGCTACAAAATCTACACCACTAACACCCTCCTCAATCATTCTGTTTACTGCGGCACCACCGGCACCACCAACACCTATAACCTTGATTCGCGCGAACGTTTCGATCGCTGGAGCAACCTCTGGCATACACACCTCCATATATTTCTACTATTACACGCATTTCGCACTTTCCCGCTACCCCAGCATCTGAGGCGGCTCCAAGTGCTAACTCTTCGCTCGCCCAGGCTACAACCTGGAATCAGCGCGCAAGTGCGAAATGCGTGCTATACAGTATACAATAACTACTCCGAGAGGTTCAACAATTTACTCAAAAAAGTAAGTCTGAATAAATTTACTATTCAACGGCAATTCTAGGGTTTAAGGTTGCCGACAATACCGGTAAGGCTTTTCCAGATACCAGAGGTATCGAGCTTGATTCTTGACCCACCTGAGTGGATGTCTTTTGTCGCTAAATCGTGCAACATAAGCCCCACGACAGTGGAAAATTCCGAACCATCTACTTTGTCCGAAAGACCAGAAAAGCCCGTGGGTTTGGCTATTCGGACTGGAAGCTTTAGGCAGTCTTTGGCGTAGGCTTCCAAGCCATTAAGCTTGGCGCCGCCGCCGGCAATTATCACACCTCCCGGCAACTGACCAGAACGATTAACGCGAGCCAACTCTTTGTCTATATGTTCAAAAACCTCGTCTAGTCGCGCTTGCATTATGTTCTCAATGTCTGCTTGGGTGAAAACAAAATCGCGCCTGTTTACAGTGAACTTAACTTTCTTGCTCCTTTTGCTTCGGCCAGTTCCGGGACCATCGACGCTACTGCTAATTTTTACCTTTTCGGCTACTTCCAGTTCTGTGCGCAACCCAATAGCTAAATCGTTGGTGATGCTGTTGCTACCCATGGGAATAACTGCGACATACTGAACATCGCCTTCTTCTAAAACTGTCAGGTTGGTGGTGCTGGCGCCAAAATCTATTACTGCAACGCCGCTTTCACGCTGTTGGCGACTAATTACGGCTTCCGTAGCTGCCAAGCCCGAAAGAAGCCGGCTGTTTATACCGGTGCCGGTGGCATCGAGTACGCTGTCGATATTTCTGAGCGAAGGGCTAGCTGCGGTAACTACATGAGCCTCAACTTCTAGCCGGACTCCTGACATTCCTAGCGGATCTTTGATGTTTTCTTGTCCGTCTAGAAGGTAATTTTTTGCAAATACCTGAATTATTTCACGGTTTGGTGGTAGCTGAACTACAGTCGCTGCTTCCTCAACGCGCAGTATGTCCTCTGAAGTTATTTCACGGTTGGCCGCTTCAACTGCAATGACGCCTTTTGAATTCATTCCCTTGATGTGTGCGCCGTTGACATTAACGGTGACATCGGACACCTGATAGCCAGACATCCTCTCGGCTTCGTCTATGGCTATGTCTACCGCCTGAGTGGTTTCCTGGATATTTACTATGGCGCCTTTTCGAACTCCCAGATTTTGACTGACGCCCACCCCGACAATTGCTGGTGCAACGTCGCCAGTCGTAAGACTAGCGATGACACATCTAACCTTCGATGTGCCGATATCTAAACCAATAAAGTGCTGATTCGTCTTTTGCATATGTTCTTTAAGTATAGCGCCTAGGCTCCACCTCTCGCAAGCTTATAGCATTCTAGAGTCCAGTTTATAGCCTGGAGCCGAGAGGCTAGAGCCTAGAAAAACTAAAAAACAGGGGGTTTGACAACTAATTCCTCAGAGCCTTGAGTTTCCTGCTGGTTTACCAAGCCTGCCCCACCCATGCCTGTGCTCGACGCCTGCCTGAGGGGGGGTGTCAACACAGGCATGGTACTCAGGCAGGCTCTCAAACAGTCTGTCAGTTGCCCGGACTGGCTCGTTTAGTTTTCTCATAGGAGTAAGCGAGCGAAAACCCTGAGCTCACTGTTCGCCAAAGAACACCCAAAGCCTCAACAGGAAACAGGGAATAGGAAATAGGATCCGCTGTACAGCGGAAGGAAACAGCAAACAGGAAACAGGGAATGGGAAATGGTAGACGGTAGGCGGGGAATAGGAGACAGGATCCGCTGTACAGCGGAAGGAAACAGCAAACAGGAAATAGGAAATGGGAAATGGGAAATAGGAAATAGGATCCGCTGTACAGGGGAAGGTAACAGCAAACAGGAAAT
>CAYOYH010000025.1:0-11120 GCA_964408165.1 uncultured Candidatus Saccharibacteria bacterium
CTACTTTCTCTCCCATTCTAGATTCTAGATTCTATCGTCTAGCTTCTACCCTACGGCATTCGCCATTTAACATTTATCATTTAACATTTAACATTTGGCGCTTGGCATTTAACGCCTTCTACTTTCTACTTTCTCTCCCATTCTAGATTCTAGATTCTATCGTCTAGCTTCTACCCTACGACATTTAGCATTTAGGCATTTAACATTTGGGCATTTGGCTTCTAGATTCTGCCGTCTAACTCCATCCCCTGTGGCATTTCCTATTTCCTGTTTCCTGTTTCCTGTTTCCTGTTTGCTATTTCCTGTTTGCTATTTCCTATTTCCTATTTCCTGTTTGCTGTTTCCTATTTCCCGCCCACCGCCTACCGACATTAAAGAAAACTGATTAAGAAATTAACCAACTACACCGAGTAATGAGCGAGGGTTTTGTTCATTTACTCCTATGAATAACTAAATGAACCGCCGTAGGCGTTACCGAGCTCCGGTGTAGTTGGTTATTTCTTAGTCATGTTTTCGTCCCTGCCTGTACTGACGCACAGTCAGGCAGGCATGGAGGTGGTTTTGTATTACTTTTGCCATCAAAAGTAATGATGGGGCGTGCTGCCGAAACAGCGCCCTTTGGTTCTTGGAAAGAACCTTCCTTTTGCCTATCAAAAGTAATGATGCGATGAGTTGGCGTTAGCAATACCTAGTTATTCTAGCCTCTAGAATCTGTGGTCTGTCGTCTAACCCAGGCGGACAAGCTTCCCAAAGAACACTCCCTTGCTGTCAAAAGTGACGCTGGTCTGTGCTCCCGAAAGGGCGCCTCTTGGTTCTTTTAGCTTTGTCGCATTCTTAGTGGAGGCTTTACGCGATTGCCTCTGATTTAGATTAGGCCGTGTAAAAACCTATCGCTATACCACTGGATAAGATCAGAGCCGTACAAAGCGGCAACAATAGTCGCTAATATCAAAAAAGGCCCGAAAGGAACCGGCGTCTTGCGCTTAACAACGCCCAGAAGAAGCAGCGGTATGAGTACTAGCGCCGCCAAATTGAAAGCCAGTATAAAGGCTAGTGCGCCGCCAGACAGCCCCAGGAAAATACCCATGAAAATGCCCAGCTTAACATCACCGCCGCCAATCCATTTGCCCCTAGACACCGTAAACAGAAAATAGAATATGCCTCCAACAAAAAATAGCCCTAGCACTCTGTCGCGCACCAGTTCGGCACCGCCACCAAAGAATAAACTCTCCACCGTCACCAATGCCGTAGCAACAACTATCAACGGATAGACGACTTTATTGGGCAAAAGTAGCCACTTGATGTCGTAAACCACTAGGAAAACTAAAGCCCCGAGGATAAACAGCCAGGCAGCAAAAGTGGCGTAGCTAAGGTAATCCGTAAAATCCCAAGCCCAGTACGAAGCCACGAACAGCAACCCCGTTGCCAGCTCGACCGCTGGATACTCCCAGGAAAGCTTGGCTTTGCAGTAGCGACATTTACCCCCCAAGCTGAGCCAGCTGATGAGCGGCACCAGGTCTTTCGGAGCCAGAGCGCGGCCACAGCATTCACACATTGAACGACCCCTCAAGATGCTGAGGTTGTGGGGGCTGGGAATTGGGAGTTGGGAGTTGGAGGCTCTCTTGCCTTTTCCTTTTCTAGATTCTAGCTTCTGACTTCTAGATTCTAACTCGTGAACCCGCCAAGCCGAAGCACTGACAAAGCTACCAATAGCCAATCCGAAAATGAAGAGAAGTATAAAAACCATCTCCCAAATCATACACTTTTTTTACCAACATTACTCCGAACAATTAGCAATTAGGATTTAGGATTTAGGATTTAGAATCTAATTCCTTCCCCGAACTACGAGTCACGAGATACGAACTCCAGTCTCCCTCCGCCCACCGGCGGAAGGTGGCGCTGTTTCGGCAACGCGCCCCATCAACACTTTTGATGGCAAAAGTGTTACAAAACCACTTGCCAAGAGCTCATAGTCACTATGACTACAAAACCCATAGTTTTCTTAGCCTGCGGAACTCTCCAGCACCTTTTCTAGCGAAAAGATACTGGCTCAAACATCCTCGGCTCTAGCCAGAAAACTATGGGCTTTGTATCATCGGACTAATCGATGGCAAGAAACAGGCTGCAAACTCCCAACTCCTAATTCCTAATTTCTGAACTCCCCCCATTTCCCCCTACTTAATACTTGCTACTTCCTACTTGCTACTTTTATTTCTCCCATCTCCGACTCTCGGTTGACCAGATGTAATTTGACAGCTATACTCTCCTGCCATTATGAAGAAAGCAGTCATCATAACAGGCGGTAAACAATATATTGTTGCCAAAGGCGATGTCATCGATGTTTAACTGATTAAAAACAGTAAGGCTCTTGGCTTTGAACCGCTTTTAGTTTATAAAGACGGAAAAGCAACAATAGGGACACCAACCGTCAAGGGCGCTAAGATTAGCGCAAAAATAATCAAAAATAATTTACGAGCCAGCAAAGTTATTTCAATCCGCTTCAAAGCCAAAAAACGCGTCAAATAAGAAAAAAGGTCATCGACAAAGATTTTCTCAATTAGGAATTACAGGCATCGCTAGTAAATAATCCCAAGAAGGACTTTAGTGCGCTTAGCATATATTTCGCACTGGCAATTTTGGAACCCCCGGAAACACCAGTGCGAAACTCGTTGACTTATTGATTGTCCTGACAGAACGCAATACCGCCCTCCAGAGGCACCATTACCGCTACATCGCGAGGGCTGCCTCTTTCAAATGTACCTTCAGCTACGTCACAGGTATACCCTAAGTTATATAGAATTTCATGCGCAGTGGCACCGTCTTCCAAGCCCACATCAGAACTTTGGAAGAGGAGCACATATTTATAGCCTGACGGATCGTAAAAATCTGAGCCACCAGTGGTTATATAGCCATCTACGAAAATTTGTAGTTCATCTGCGTTTCTAGGATATCTGCCCATATTGTTACCAGCATACGATTCCAGCCCCGCGACTACTCTGGCGACATCACTTTTCCTCTGAGCGTCTCTTCGGGCGCGTTGCAACTGCGGTAGCGCTAAGAACACTACTAGGAAAATTAAACCAGCAATCGCTAGTACCAAGACTACCTCGATGATGGTAAACCCGCCTGAAACTTCTTTAGAATTTTGGCGAGTAGAGCCTTCTTCTTTTTTAGATAATTTTTTCATTGCACCACCCTTTAGTTGAAAACTTTTAATTAATTTTTCCTTGAAGCGTATTCTAAAATAGAAATCGCTTATGTTTGCATTATAACCTTCAGCAAGCACCCAAATCAAGCCTACATGCCGATATTGCCACCAACCAATCCATAAACCGGCATCAAAATGGCCGCCACCATCAATCCGGCCACCGCCGCTAAGACCATCATCAGTATCGGCTCAATAGTAGTAGAGATGGTTTTCACTTCGTTGTCTAGCTCTTTTTCATAAAAATCAGCCGTTTTGGCCAGCATTGAATCAATAGCTCCAGATTGTTCGCCAATACTGAGCATCTGTGGAACTAGAGACAGGAAATTCGGATCGTCTTTTAGCGCTACTGAGAGCGCCTTGCCGCCCTTGACCTTTTGCGAAGCTTTGTCGATAGCTTCTTTGATATTGATATTGTCGACTGCCTCGCCAGCAATACGAAGCATGTCCAGCATCGGTACACCAGCAGCCATGAGCGTAGAGCCGGTTCGGCTAAATCGAGCCATGTACATCTTCATAAACAGCTTGCCGAATAGTGGTAGCCTCATTTTCAGGGTATCGAAAGCTCTTCCGCCCGATTCAGTAGCAATGTAGCGCTTGGCAAAAAACACGCTAGCAAATATCACTCCTATGATTAACCACCAAAACCCCGTGATGAATTTCGAAATCGCCATCATACCAGCAGTTACGAAAGGGAGCGGTTGGTTCAGATCGTCGTACAAAAGCTCTACTTGTGGCAAAACCGTCAGTAGCATGAACACAATAACCACCACAATCACAAACAGTACAATTGCTGGATAGACCAACGCACCCCTGATTGCCGAGACTAGCTCGGCGTCCTTTTCTTGCTGAATGGCAATTCTATCTAGCGCTTGGTCCAGTGTGCCTGATATTTCACCAGCCGCCACCAGGCTAACAAATACCGTATTGAAAACATCAGAATGTTTAGACAGGGCATCGGCAAATGCTTTGCCACCTTCTACGTCTCCAATGACCTGATTAACGATGACCTGCATGGCTTTATTCTGAGTCTGCTCTGCCACCGTATGTAGGGATTGAGTCAGTGGCAAGCCGGCATTGATAAGAGTGGACAGTTGTCGTGAAAATAGAACTTTGTCTTTGGTGCTGATACGGTTTCTTATCGGGTTCAAAAAGTTGAAAATACCGCTTTCGCCCTTGAGATGAATGTCTAGAGGCGCCAGACCTTGACTCACTAAAAGCTTGGCTGCTGCCTGCTTCGATTCGGCTCGAATACTAGCTTTGACCTTCTTGCCGGTAGCCTCATCTCTGGCTTCGTATTCAAAATTCAACATGTAATTGCCTCGTTTTCGTTATGAGTGCCCCTGCCGATGGCGCTACTTCGTAGCAGAAGAATATTGCCACCCCAGCTTTTCACTTCACCAGACTTGATTTTTGATTCTTGTACTTGATACTTGATATTATTCATCCCCTCATCATCCTGTCTAGCTCCTCTACATCAACAGCACAACTGCGAGCTTCATCATATGTAATCGTCCCGCTATGAATCAAATTAACTAGTGTTTTATCCATAGACTGCATGCCATGTTCTGCGCCAGTCTGAATAACCGCCTCTAGTTGATGGGCTTTGCCTTCGCGGATAATATTGCGTACCGCCGGTGTCGCGATTAGGATTTCCGCTGCCGATATCCGACCGCCGCCAATTGCCGGAATCAAACGCTGTGAAATTATCGCCATTAGTATGCTGGCTAGTTGGGCGCGTATCTGCGGTTGTTGGTGTGGCGGAAAAACATCTATCATGCGGTCGATAGATTGCGCCGCCGAATTTGTGTGCAGCGTAGCGAACACCAGATGCCCTGTTTCGGCGATAGTAATCGCCGCGGAAATCGTTTCCAAATCACGCATTTCGCCAATCAGCACCACATCAGGATCTTGGCGCAAACTAGAACGAAGCGCCGCCGAGAAAGAATAAGTATCATAGTGGACCTCTCTTTGAACCACAACCGATTTTTTGGATTTGTGGGTGAACTCTATCGGATCCTCAATAGTAATGATGTGTTCTGCGCGCTCAGTATTAATTTTGTCCACCAGGGCTGCTAAAGTGGTCGATTTGCCCGAACCAGTCGGCCCAGTAATCAGCACCAGCCCCCTCGGATACTCGGTAAATTTGTTGATAATATTTGGTAGCCCCAGTTCTTCTATGGAAATAATGGTGTTGGGGATTAAACGAAGCGAAGCTGCTAGATTGCCTCGTTCATGAAAGGCGTTTGCCCGAAACCTGCCGAGATCACCAAAAGCAAATGAGAAATCAAATTCTTTGTCTTTCAGGAGAATCTGTTTCTGGTCATCATCTAGCATGGCAAAAATAAGCTTCTCCACAGAAGCTTCATCTAAAACTTTTGCCCCCTGGATTGCAACCAACTTACCATCAACTCTAAGCGTCGGCGCTAAACCAACTTGCAGATGAAGATCGGAAGCCTTCTTTTTAACCACTTCTTCTAACAGAAGCTCTATCCTAGTTTCGTTTGCTGTCATATCCCCACCAATCCTTTACTTTATACGCTTCCAGCAGCTGCGACGCGGTTAACTTCATTCAGTGTTGTCTGACCACTCAGTGCTTTCAGGTAGCCGTCTTGACGCATCGTCACCATGCCCTGCTCCACTGCTGCCTTCTGTATTTCGCTACTGGGCACTTCCTTCAAAATCAACTCCTCGATACGCTCAGTAACATCTAAAACTTCGTACAGACCAATACGGCCCTTGTACCCACCAGGAGTGTCCTTGCTATCGGTTCCCCTGTGTAGAGTATAAGCCTTGTCGCCGATTAAGGGCAAGTTTTCGTACCCTATATCCCCTGCAACGTTCTTGACGTCTTCTCTCTTTGTCGGCAAGAGGGCTTTTAAGGTCTCTTTTACAGACTCGGTTTCAAGCTTGGTTGATTCGTAGGATTCTTTACCGGTTTTGGCGATTCGACGAACCAACCGCTGACCAATAACCGTGTTCACCGTAGAAGCTATTAAAAATGGTTCGATCCCCATATCCAGAAGTCTTGGCAACACCCCCGCCGCCGAATTAGTGTGCAATGTTGAAAACACCAAATGACCAGTCAGCGCCGCCTGTACCGCAAGCTGGGCGGTTTCTTTGTCGCGAATCTCGCCAACTAATACCACATCTGGATCTTGCCTTAAGATAGAGCGCAGTCCCGAAGCAAAGGTCAGTCCAACACTGTTATTCACCTGTATCTGATTGACGCCTTCCATTTTGTATTCCACCGGATCTTCCAGGGTAACGATGTTGATTTCGTCGCTAATTATTTCCTGCATCAAAGCATACATCGATGTAGACTTTCCAGAACCAGTCGGCCCGCTAGTAAGCACCATTCCGTTGGATTGTTTTATGCCTTTTCGAATAGTCCTCAAAGCGCGTCCCTGATACCCCATGTCTTCCAGTTGTAGGCTCGTACTAGATTTATCAAGCAGTCGAATAACCACTTGCTCGCCCCATACTACTGGGGAGATGGCAATCCTTAAATCAATGGCGTTGTCGCCTACTTGCACAGTGAACTGACCGTCCTGGGGTACGCGATGTTCGTCAATTTTCAGGTTGGCTAAGATTTTTACTCGCGAAACAAATGCCGGCTCGATAGATTTTGGCAACTGCATAACTTCTCTGAGTACGCCGTCAACCCGCGCCCGAATTTTTAGACTGTCTTTTAGTGGTTCTGCATGAATATCCGATGCACCAACCTTAGCCGCATATTCCAGTATGGCACTCAGAGCCCGGCTAATAGGTGAATCCTGAACAATGGTTTTGACTTCTTTGACCTCCGAAGTACTGTCTTCTTCGCTAGCATCGGCTTTTTCTTCAGCCAAAGAGCTACTGCTAGCCTCAGCCGCTACTTCATCTAGATTCGTACTGTACTGTTCTAAAACCTTCCTAATCCCTGCCTCTGAAGCCAGATACACTTTCAGAGGTTTGCCGATTTTGTTAGACAAAAAGTCCACCGCCTGAACATTGTTGGCGTCCAGCATCGCCACAACTAGCCGGTTCTGCATTTGCCCCAACGGTACCGCCATGAACCTCTCGGCTATATCTTTGGGCAGAAGCTTTAGTACTCCGGGGTCGCTTTTAGAACTAGTTAAATCGACATACGGCAACCCCGTAACCTTGGCAATAACGCTAGTCAATTGTTCGGTGCTGATTTTGCTACTTTGAATCAAATACGCAAACAAACTCTCTTTGGACTGAGTAGCTTCGGTTCGACATTTTTTAAGTTCAGCGCTGGAAATCACCCCTTTCTTCACTAAAAGTGCTTCCACCTCTTTTTGATTTTCTGATGAGAGAATGCTCATGGATAGCTTGTCGCCCTAGTTCGAGGTGTCAAAGGGCCTATCTCTAGCCGCTTCACCAATTTCAATCTTCTTCGTCGGATTAACAGCACCGTCATGAAATATCCTGGTACTCGGTTCGGGGAAATCGGCCTTAATAGGCACCGCTATTTCGACCTTAGTGCTTCTACTCTCAGGCGAATTAATGATTATTCCACCCAGCCAATAGGCAACAGCCAAACTAACGAGGGCTACTAAAACCAGCATGGCTTTGTCGCTTTGATTCATCATTCTATCGTCCTCGTTTCAACTTCTAGAGATGTTCTGGGTTGGTAATAGGTAATCGCACGCATGGTGGCCTCCATGGCATCATAGTAGCCTTCCAGTTCAATGTTGATAATGCGTATCGGGCGAATCGTTAAATGTATTTCGCTAATAAACTCTCGGATACTACTGTAACTGCCTTTTACAGACAAACTGAACGGAATCTCTATCGGCATGGGCTCTGTTTCAAACTGAATGGCGTCCACTTCTATGTCATCACCGCTGAACGATTCTAAAACCACATCGTTGCGTGCTACCAATGATTCAATAGTTGTGGCTAGCGCAGGGAAATCATATCTACTTGGCAGGGCGTCCAAAACTGTACCAGCATCTACCTCTCCAGCCTCCAAGACTATGAAGCTGTTTTGCAACAATTCGATGTTTTCAATATTTTGACTCAACACCCTACTAGCTTCATCTTTTTGAGACACTACACGCTGGTAATGCCCGCTCAAGCTCCACAGAAAGTTCAAAGCAACTAGCGAAAAAGACACCACTACCGCCGCTACGGCTACAGCTATGAATATCTTGGTGCTGGTCTTCTTGATCAAATCTCTCTTGGTTATGATGGCCGGCTTCCTGCTTAGCTTACTCATAATGCCTGATCCTCCCCTAGGGGCAGTTCCCTAAATAGGGTCTTCGGCCTCTCTGCCTCAGACTGGGTGCTTATAATATTGGGGACTGTTAGCCTCAAATCTTCCACGCGGTTGCTAAAAATAGTCGGCTCATAGCTAAATACAATCTTAAACCTACTGATTTCGTCGTCTATGCTAATCGCATCTAAAACCACACTGTTGAATGCCAGCATGGCGTCTTCGTTTCCGGCATACACAAAGCTGGCGTTTTTAAGCGTGTCCACATAAGTATTGATTGCCTTGAAATCATCGCCAGTGCCTCTTAATTCAAAAGTGCTGTCTTCAAAATCAACCACAACCTCGCTCAAATAGATACTATCCGGTGTTAGTATTTCGATGAAGCTAAACAGTCTAGTGACTACATTCTTGGATTCGTGCAATTGTGGCAAAGCCTCGAGCTGATTTCTAATGGTTACAATCTTAGCTAGGTCTTCCGTCTCCGCTATAATCTTGATGCTGGCGTCAATACTTCTTTGTGAATTAGCAATTTGCAATCTTTGCACTCCTAAAACATACGCCGACATCATTAGTACTGACGCTATAGCCACCGCCGACACCAAAATAGAGCTCATAATGAAGAATCGTTTGATTCTTTGAGAGCGGAGGTACTCTTTTTTTATATCGGGTAGTAAATTGAGTGAGATCATTCTACGGAATCCCTTTCAGCCAGCCCCACAGCCACTGCAAAATGGTTTGAAAGCGCTATGAGATCGTTGTGTTTAGACTGCGGGTAGGAGACATTTTGCCAGGCGTTGCCTATTTCTACCTGAATTCCAAGCTTGTTTGCCACATGCAACGGAAAACCTGGAAGCGTTGATGCGCCGCCAGACACTACTATCTTTTCAATATTTACACCCGCGTACCGAGTGGTGAAAAACTTAATAGATTTCTGGACTTCGACAATTATAGAGTCCACAGTGGAATCTATAGCCCGCGCCACCTGCCCTTCCATTTTGTCTTGGTTGAGGCCAAATTTGTAGACAAATTGTATCGCCTGTTTCTCATCGATATTAAGATTCTGCACAGCCGCTTTAACAAATGCCTGACCTCCGGTAGGTATGGACCTGATGAGCCTTGGCGATTGATCAAGCACTATCACCAAGTCTGTTGCCTGAGCTCCAATATCTAGCACTAGATTAGCGCCTGGTGTGTCTTTTTTGAGCAGCGACCGAGACAAGGCCAACGCGTCTGGCTCAATGGCGACTACATTCAAGCCTAAACTCTCCAGCATTTCCAAACGGTTTTCGGCGTACTGGTTAGATACACTAGCAATCAAAACTTCTGTTTTGTCGGCCCCTGACGGCGAAGCACCAAGTATCGCCCAGTCAATCTTGGCCTCTTCTTTGCTCATAGGTATGTGAACATCGGCTTGGTACTCAATTGTTTTCTTGAGCTCAGCATCTGCCAGTTTTGGAAAATCAACTACCGTTGCAAACATCTTGCTTGAAGGTATCCCTACTACTACATCTTTGGTAGTTATGTTGGCTTGTGCCAGCAGTTTAGCCACAGCGTCTGCTAATTTTCGTTTATCGGCAGGGGCATCGCTCTGCGCAATCCGAATATCTACCGGCATACTGCCGTATTTTACTAAGGCTTTTTGCGCCCCACCCTTAAGCTCAACCACTCTTATGGCGGTCGTTCCAATATCTATGGCAAAGAAATCTCTGTTGCCCAGTAAGTCCAGCATTTTCATTACCTCGTAATTTTAGCATAAGCCCTTTGGTGATAGAAGTTAGAATATTAGGATATAGGATATAGGAAACAGGAAACAGGAAACAGCAAACAGGAGGCAGGGAATGGGGAATGGGGAATGGGAAGTAAGCTGAAGGTTATAAAGTGGAAAGCTAGAATCCTGCAACTTCCACCTCAGACACCCCGCCTTTCACCTTCAACCTTCAACCTTTCACCCTTCACCTCCCGCCCTTCGCCTTTCGCCTTCGCCTCCCACCTTCAACCTCCCACCTCTTGCCTCGGACCTCCCAACTCGGAACTAGAAGTTTAGAATGTTGACATACATATACAAAAACAATACAATTATTGTATGAGTAAAACAGTAAACATATCGTTTCCAGAGGAGCTATTGAACAAAATTGATGAAGCTGCAAAAGGTGAATATGCCAGCCGTAGTGACTATATTCGTGAAACCCTAGTTCGTCGGTTGAAAGGTCAACGAATAGTAGACGAATGGGGTGATGATGGCAGCTGGGAGACGGTTGTAGACTTCGGCAAAGGTGTTAGTGCCCAGGAACTTATAAATCGCTTCAAACAGCTTAATGGATAAAATTGACAAAGCGCTCCTAAAAATCCCGCTCCCACAACGAAAGAAAATTCTAAAAGCGCTTCATGCTATTGCCTGCAATGATCTAAACAATTTAGACATAAAGAAGATGCGGGATTTAAAGCACACGTACCGAGTGAGGGTAGGAACCTACAGACTGATCTTTACTAACGATGATGGCAAGAAGGTCGTCCAGAAAATTGCCAAAAGAGACAAGAGGATGTATTAGGAGTTAGGAAATGGGGAACAGGGAATAGCAAAAAGGAAAAAGGGAACAGGAAAAGGCGAAAAGCAAATAGGCAACAGGCAAGACGAAACAGGCAAAATCCAAGAGGAAAGAGAAAAAAGGCAACAAGAAACAATAAAGATGA
>CAYOYH010000026.1:0-10287 GCA_964408165.1 uncultured Candidatus Saccharibacteria bacterium
GTCACTTTTGCTGCCAAAAGTGACGATGGGGCGTGCTGCCGAAACAGCACCAGTTTGGTTCTTGAAAAGAACACTTTTTTACCATCAAAAGTGTAGCAGGGTGCGCTGCTGCTTCAGCGCAGGGTTTGGTTCTTCAATGAAGAACGGTTGTTTTTGTCCCTGCCAGCAGGTAGGTAAGCTTTCACCGAAGGACAACGACTTTCGTCTCTACTTAGGCGAGGGTTGACTCTCAGGGATTCATTATTCAGCAGGAAAACTAAATATCTAAATCGTCGAATTCTGCCAATTCTTCGCGAGTTTTGTCGGCTAGAGATTTCTCTTTCTTTTCTTCCTCTCCCTCTTCGTTCTTTTCTTCAACGACTTCTTCGACTTTCTCGACTTCCTTTTCGGCCTCTTCAACTACTTCTTCTGCTCCCTCATCTGCTGAATCATCAGAAGCGGTATCGTCCGGCGTTTCATCAGCTGGTTGGTCGTTTCTTGGCTCTTCCCTGCGTTCAGGCTTTCCGCCCTCACCGTCGTCCATAATTTTGAAGTTATAGCGAGCATCATTTTTGGTACCAAGCGCACGGAGTAGCGTTCGAATACTTTGAGCTGTAACACCGCGTTTACCGATAACTCGCCCGAGATCTTCGGGATTCACAGTCAGTTTTAGCAAGACGCCTTTTTCGTCGATAGTCCTCTCTACTACCACGTCATCGGGGTGGCCGACGAGTGATTTTACTACATACTCTACAAATTGCTGGTCTATATTAGACATTCAGTATTCTCCTTTCAAAAAAGTTGCTAGATGCCTGTAATTGTAAATGAATTAGTAAGTCCAAGCAATTTTGCTTGGACTAATGCGTAATCAGGTTTATGGAAACTACTTGGGTTTGTCAGCTTTTTCTTCGTTTTTTGAGGTGTCTTTTCCCTCAGTAGCTTCAGATAGCTCCTCTTTGTCTTTGGCAGCAATTGCTTTTTCTTCTTTAGGCTCTTCGACGGGAACTTCTTTTTCCTCAGCCTCTTTGGCTACTGAAGCCTGTTCTTCTTCTTTAGTCTCTAACTCTACGGCCGGTTCTTCTGCTGGCGCCTTTTCTTTAGGCTCATCTGGTCGGTTTTTGCGTAGTTTATCGGGATTTTTGAGATTTCTTTTTTGGGAAGTGTCAATCTTTACCCATTTCGGAAGCTTAACACCCTCTTTTTTGAACAAAATGGCCGCTCGGTTTGATGGCTGGGCGCCATTAGACAGATACTTTTCGATAATTTCTTTTTTCAAAACAACTTCTTTAGTGTGAGGATTATAACTGCCCAAATACTCGACCACTTTGCCGCCAGAAGGAGACCTGTGGGAATCTTGAACAATCACGCGAAACTGCGCGTGCCCTTTTCGGCCTGTTCTTTGCATGCGTATAGCTAGCATCTGATTTCTCACTCCTTTAGAGTAACGTTTGAACTTGGTTTATTTTACAGATGAGTACCTCTAGTGTCAACTTTCATAAGATTTCTGCCAGATAAGTTTTGGCTTTAGAAAATGATGATCTTCGTGAAAAATAAATCTCCCCGAGTTTAACACTCGGTCCGCCAGCTGGCGGATTCTTGACTCGCATCCCAAGCTGCGCATGAAATCCGTCAGCCACAGTGGCGGACAGTTCTTACCCTCGAGACTGGCGCCTGCCTGCCGGCAGGCAGGCTCGGGGTATGCCCCTGGCACCTAAATCAACAAACACGAGGGAAGCGTAACTATAGTTACGGCAAGTGAGTGTTTGATTGATTTTCCGCTAAAAGGACGCTACTTGGACCGAAGACTTATTTGGCAAGAAGCCTATAATGTTCGAGCGCTTTCTGAGCAGCTTCTTGCTGGGCTTCTTGCTTGGAATTGCCCTTGCCTTTGCCGCGCAGTTCGTCATCAATGTAGACGCCCAAGGTGAAAATCTTGTCATGATCAGGTCCTTCTTCTTCGATGACTCGGTAAGAAGGTGTCGCGCCCTCTTCGCTCTGGGCCACTTCCTGCAGGTGTGATTTGGCATCACGCCAGGAGCCAGATTTTAGTATTCCATCGAGCGTAGTTATGATGTTTTCAGTGATGAATTTTTGCACCGCCTCATAGCCTTGATCTAGGTAGATTGCGCCAATCACCGCTTCGAAAGCATTGGCTTCGATCTGCTGGCGGGCTCTCTCGCTACCAGCTTTTTCACCACGGCTGAGGCGCAAATAATCACGAAAGCCCAGCTTATTAGCAGCCGCACTGAGCGATTCGGTACGCACCAGCGCACTACGCCAATTAGTCAAAACACCCTCTGGGTCTTTGAAGTTACCGTGTAGATATTCGGTCACTACCAGCTCTAGCACGGCATCGCCCAAAAATTCCATGCGCTCGTTATGCTCAGAAACACTTTTGCGGTGTTCGTTTAGATACGATCGGTGCGTAAACGCCTTTATCAAATAACCGACATCCTTAAACTCTACACCAAGCATTTCTTTGGCAAATTTTACATAGTCTTTTTGAGACATATTACTCCTTTTAGCTAGCGCCAAAAGATTCTAATGAGTCATGAGTCACGAGTCACTTTAACTTTGAAAGTGATACGCAATTCACGGCACACTTCTACTTCATGGCCACTGCTTTTAATTAACGCTACTTATCATAACTCCATCTTAATTTGTGTCAATAGTTGGTGCCTCTGAACCTCCTGGCTTGTGTGCAGATTGGAAGTTCTTCGTGAACAGTACTCTTAGGTTCCTAGACTACTCGATTTCTTTGCTGACGAGGAAAAGTTGAAGCACGCGAACTATGGCAGTATGAATAATGCTGCCTAATGAGTGCTGGAAACTTTAACGAAGCTCAGAAATGAAAAGACTCCTCGGGCAAGTAGCTTTGCTACTTGGCCTTAGGGAGTCGATCGACTCCGCATACACAAGACCTCTGACCTTCTGGCTTGAGTGCAGTTCGCAAGTTCTTGTCGAAAAGTGAGAATAGCTGCACTAATGATGCTGCTATTTTTGCCTCGCAGACAAAACTTGTGAAATGCGCTTGAGAACAGAACTATGCGGCCAGTGGGTCAGAGGTTTTCTTTACGGATTCTCTTCAAACCTAGAAGTATCAACTTCCCAATATCCTCATACTCAATCATGTCCAGCGCTTTGTTAACCTGGAACCAGCCAATGCCGTTCATCCAGTCTTCTTTCTCCAGTTTGTCGGTATCGCCCTCTCCTTTTACTAAATAAATCTGAGTGGTCATAAGCACCAAGCTTTGTTGCCGGCGATAACGGAAATGGATTTTACCTAGCCAATTCATTACCCTCATCTCTTGCAAGCCAGTTTCTTCGCGAATTTCTCGCTCGGCGGTATCACGAGCTGTTTCGCCTTTTTCGATGTGGCCTTTTGGTATTGTCCAGCGATCTTTGGCGTCTTGAATTAACAATATTTCAACCTTATTTTCCTGGTCACGACGGAAAATAATACCGCCAGCAGTAGGTTCGCGAACAATCTCTTGAATCGCTGGCTTTTTGCGGTGAAAATATTTCTTAAACTTGTTTATTGGATCTGGTCGCTTCATTTCTCAGCTCTCTTGGTGGATTTCTTAGTAGTAGATTTTTTTACAGGCTTTTTCGTTGGCTTTTTTGTTTTGTCGGTTTTCTTAGGTGATGGCTTTTTAGAAGGAGTTTTATTAGGCTTATCTGCCTCTAGCTTCTGCTTGTAAGCGGTTCCCAGCACTCCGTTGATAAACTTAGACGAATTCTCGCCCCCGAACGCTTTGGCTAGCTCCACCGCTTCATTGATTATCACTTTGGGCGGTACATCATCGTCTATCAGTAGTTCGTGTAGGGCTATGCGTAAAACAATTTTATCGATTCTAGCTATCTGATCAACCGGCCATTCTGGAGCTATGGGAGCGATGATTTTATCTAATTTCTCAGAGTTTTCCTGAGTACCGCGCACCAGATTCTTGATAAACGCTTTGTCGTCAATAGTTTCTCTGTAGCGATCAATGTTGCGCCCTAGAATCTCGGCTAGGTCAGGTGTTTGCTCGGTACTAGAAACGCGAAAATCATACTCATACAGCGTCTGTAGTGCTACTATGCGTCCCAGATGTCGGTTTGATGCCATTTTCCGCCCCCTTTTGTTTATTAAAGTATGCCCCCAGAGTCCGAGGAATTACTATTTCTTCTTCCCGCTCTCGCCCTTGGTGGTTCGCACCTTTACGGGCGAAGTTGCGTTAACGCGCCGCGCCAGCTTTAGCACATGGTGCGATCGCCTAGAACCAGTTCGGCGCTTAGATGTCTGTTTCTTCGGTTGACCCATTGAAAACTCCGTTATTTCTTTGATTTACCTTGTGAAACATTTTACAGAAGTAATACAATTTACTCAAGTAGCTTTGAGAGATATTAAAACATAAGATTGACAAAGCTTATGGTTCGTGTTAATATCGTGGGCATGAGTTTTAAAGTTAATACACCAGAACAACCAATTACACCTGACCCAGCTAGCTTAAGGAGCCCTTTGTCTCTACTACCAGAGCAAACGCTTTGGGGCGCCCAAACTATATGGAATCGCCTTACAAACCTACTGAGTCGTGAACGGGGTAGTTCAAAACTTACTAAAACTATCGGCATCGGAATTCTAGCTACTGCAATTGCCGTGGGTGGCAGTGTGGTCACTAAGAATAGCGGTAGCGAGGACGCTCATCTCATTTCAAACACTAAGGTAATGTTCCACGATGGAGATCGCGGGGTGTTTATCGCAAAAAAACACAACAAAGAGCACCCCTCCCATAGGGTATCAGGGAACAAAATACATGAGGTAGCTCAGGGTCAGGGGAAGTTTATCGAGACAGGTACAATAATTAGTATCGATATAATGTCCGACGGCGACACCGAAGTAAGATTAATCAGAGACCCTAATAACGACAACGATTAGTGTTATAATTCAATCCATAAAATCATGAGTAGTAAAGAAGTAGTAAATAATAACGATTATAGAAGCTCGCCAGAGCGCGCTTCAAATCCGACCCGACAGCCAGCAGAAATTGGCAGTCTATTTTGCAGTGTAATTGTTGGAGTTGATTATGGTGACGACAGACCTGGCGACAACAGAAAAAACCACCCTTGGGCTGGAGACAGTGACCCACACAGCTACGATACTGATACCGGAAGAACTACAATGCGCTTACTTGACGAAGGCGAGCAAAGCAGCCTACTCCCCGATGGAAAAGTTGTTGATTTAGAGCAATACCGGCAATCTGCACCAAAATAGTCTATAATAATCTTTATGAGTGAGAATCAAAACAATCATGACCCTACCGATGACAGCCTAGTAGAAGCGCTACGAGATTTTAACGATTTCGTAGATTCTGACGAACAGGCGCCAGAGCGTAGCGACACTCTGGTGACAATTATCGGTAGTGGGGTGGTTTTACTAGCAGGGGCTGTTGGGAAAGGCGTAAATTTTATGTTCGACGAGTTCACGAAGCCACTGCCTCCTGGTTCGCCAATACGACGATGGCAAATCGAAGGACACCGTGAAACTGAACCTAGAAGAGGGGTCGAAGACGACGATCTCAAAACTCCTCGGCCTTATGACCACGATGATGATTAGGACTATTAACTCTTAACTACAAAATTAACTAATTTTCCTGGAACGGTGATGGTTTTTACAGCCTCGCCGTCTTTTAAATACCTCTGGATTTTTTCGTCTTTTTTGGCTATTTCAGCCATTTCATCATCGGAAACATCTGCCAGCATTTCGATGTTGGCTCGTACTTTGCCGTTCACCTGCACGACTATTGTCGCCAAATCTTCCTTCATCAATTTCTCGTCCCAAACTGGCCAACCTTGCAGGTGAACTGACTTATCGTGTCCCAACATCTGCCACATCTCCTCGGCTACATGCGGCGCTAGTGGCGCTAGCAACAACACCAGTGCATTCAGGGTTTCTTGCCACTGCTCTTTGTGCGAATAACCATGCTCGGCTTTGATGACATTGAGATGATTCACCTGCTGCATCAATGCCGAAATCGCGGTATTAAAACTAATTTCCAATAGATCTTCAGTAACTTTTTTAATGGTTCTGTGCGTCGATACTTGCAAGTCCACATCTGACAAATCAGCACTTTCTACCGTGTCGGCGTCTGCAAATTCGCCCACCAGCATCCAAACTCGCTCAATGAAGCGCCTGGTGCCGGTAATTCCAGTCATATTGTACGGGCCGCCTTGTTCGTACGGCCCCATGAACATCAAATACAGGCGCAGACTATCGGTGCCGTAACTACCCACTTGTTTATCGGGGTCGACAACATTGCCTTTGGATTTACTCATTTTATAGCCGTCAGGCCCGAGGATCATGCCTTGGTTGGTAAGTTTCTTGAAAGGCTCCTCGAACGGCAAATCGGCGTGATCGTGAAGCACCTTGGTGATGAACCGCGAATAGAGCAAGTGCAAAATCGCATGTTCAATGCCACCAATGTAGTGGTCTACCTGCCCCCACTTGGCTACAGCCTGGGGGTCGAAAGGCCCATTTTCATACTTGGTGTTTGGATAGCGCAAATAGTACCAGCTAGAATCGACAAAAGTGTCCATGGTGTCTGTTTCACGCTTGGCGCTGCCGCCGCATTTTGGGCAGTTCGTACTTACGAAATCGTCTATCGCTAGTAGCGGCGATTTGCCAGTCGGCTCAAACTCAACATCTTCTGGTAATTTAACGGGCAAATCTTTTGTAGGAATCGGCACTTCGCCGCAATCATCGCAATAAACGATAGGTATCGGTGCGCCCCAGTAGCGTTGGCGTGAAATTAGCCAATCTCTAAGTTTGTAGTTCACCTTTTCGGTGGCCACACCTTCGCTTTCTAAATCTTTGAGTATCGCCTCTCGGGCTTCGTCGGACTGCATGCCGTCGTATTTACCAGAGTTTACCATGACTCCTTCGCCAAAATACGCACCGGCTTCGACTTCTTTATCTTTTGGTTTCACAACTTCTATAATTTCCAGATTATTAGCCTTGGCAAACTCAAAGTCTCTTTGGTCATGCGCCGGCACAGCCATAATCGCGCCGGTGCCATAACTCATCAACACATAGTCGGCTATCCAGATGGGTATTTTCTCTTTATTGACGGGGTTTACGGCGTAAGCACCGGTGAAAACGCCTGTTTTATCTTTTTCACCAAGTTTGCGGTCAAGTTCGGTTTTACCCTCGGTTTCTTTGATATATTTCTTCACTTCACTAAGTTGCGATTTCGTCGCAATTTGCCTAACTAGTGGATGCTCTGGTGCTAAAACCATGTAAGTTGCGCCAAGAAGGGTATCTGGTCTAGTTGTGAAAACCTCTAAACTCGGCTTAATGGCTTCAAGAATTTCGGGTACCGTTGGTGATTCTTCTTTACCGAAATGCCCTCTGCCGTCTAGGCTTATTAATTGCGCACCTAGACCTTCGGTTATTTCTACACCCGCCTCATATGGAGCTTGGTCGTCATCGCGCGAATGAATAACCGTGTAATCATGACACTGCACCTTTAGTTTCTCAAAATCTAAAGGCTGTGAATAAAACTTATCTGAATCCTTCCTTTCGGGTTGAAAGTGGTGGTTTGGCGCCACTAAAACAACTTTCCCTACTCTTGTATCTAAAGGGGCTTTTTCAAGCCACCTCAATATAGCCATCGCACCACGAGAATGACCAACCAAAACCGTGTTTTCATCGATTTTCTGCTTATCAAATACTTCTGTCCAGTCTTGAAGTTTATTGTTTTGCGTCGATGGGAATTCAGGTGCAACCGCCTTGATTCCGCCTGACTCAAGTCTTTCTACTAGCCAGGGACGCCAGCCTGTTTTCGGAGAACTCATTTGACCATGCACCACCACTGCATTGTCGAGATTACTCTCAATCTCAAACTCTATCTCTGCCCCAACGCTCCGCCCTATCCAGTTTCGTTGCATGGTTTGAACGCGGTCTGGCCAGTCTAAGTCCTCGGCATCGTTTAACAAACGCTCGGCATAATCAGTAATCTTGAAATACCACTGGTTCAACATCTTCTGCTCGACAACGGTGTCGCAGCGTTCACAATGGTTATCGTCTCCAACCACCTGCTCATTGGCCAGTACCGTCTGACATGACGGACACCAATTTACCGGCGCTTCTTTTCTATATGCTAAACCCTTTTCGTAAAGCTTCAAAAACAACCACTGCGTCCAGCGATAGTATTCTGGGTCAGAGGTGACAACCAGTTTATCCCAATCGTACATCGCGCCTATAGCCTCGAGCTGTTTGGTCATTGTTTCAATATTTGACCGAGTCCACTCGGCCGGCGGAACATTGTTTTTAATAGCCGCGTTTTCAGCTGGCAAACCAAAAGAATCGTAACCTATCGGGTGCATTACCTTTTTGCCAGTCATTCGGTGAAAGCGCGCCACAGTGTCGGCTGGGCCAAAGTTATACCAATGCCCAACATGCAAGTTGCCACTTGGGTATGGGAACATCGCCAAACAATAAAATTTGTCTTTGCCGGGATTTTCTGAGGTCTTGTAAATACCCGATTCTTGCCAGATTTTACGCCACTTGGGCTCAATTTCTTTGGGGTTGTACCGCTTCATAGGTAATAAGTATCTGTTACTTAGCAATTTCTATCAAGATACAAGGTAGCAATGCATAAATCTTGTTAAATTTATTGTAGCGATACTGCATCGAATTTATTGTAGCGACATTGCATCACACCAACCCACTTCAACTCACTTCTTCTTCCGGTGAATTCTATAGAATTCACCGGAGGGTGTGGCTGCAAAAAAAAGAGAATGATACGGCTTCAGCGCACAGAAGTAGAGGGTAGCTATAGGATTATTGAAATTGTTTCAAGAAGTTAGTTCTAAATGTAGTGTTTTGGTTTTTCTGGCCTTGGCTTCGCTCGAACGCTAAATCAATCAACTTTTCAACTAATTCAATGTTGTTTACGCCAGCTTTGCTCCAATTATGCTGATACAAACTGCCCGGCATAGGGTTGACCTCGTTGAAATAGACTTTCTTAGCTTTTTCATCAACCAGCAGGTCAACCCTAGCAATTCCACTGCAACCAATGGCGCTAAAAACGCTTTTTGCGACATTTTCGCATCTTTGGTAGAGTTCTTTGGACAGTTTAGCTGGAATCCGACTGTTGTTGTCGCCTTTTTTACTACCTTTACCTTTTTTGCCGCCCTGCATGTACTTTTTGTCAAAGTCGAAAAACTGGGCGTCTTTGTTCAGCGCTTCCTCGACCATCGCTACTTGCAACTCGTCATTGCCCATCACCGGTACTGTAACCTCCACCAGATTAGGCACTTCTTCCTCGACGATCACCTTGTTGTCATAGTGAAAGGCAAGTTCTAGTGCCTGAATAAGTGTTTTCCCCTCGTTCACTCTAGTGATAGCAATGCTTGAACCCAGATGGGCTGGTTTTACAAAGAGCGGAAATTCAAGTTTTGAAATCTTCCCCACTGCCTGCGCCCGGTCGTCTACAAATTCACTGCGCTCCAAGCCAAGCCAGTTGTTTGTGGAAATTTTACTGCTTCCAGTTACCTGCTTTGACAGCACTTTGTCCATTGCTACTACTGAAGCTGCCAACCCACAACCAACGTATGGTACGCCTGTCATCTCTAAAAGCCCCATCAGACTGCCGTCTTCACCATAAGTGCCGTGAGTGGCTGGAAAGACCACATCGACTTTCGTTTTGCTACCAAGTCCGGGCTTGATTAACCATAAACCATCGTCAAATTTCAGACTCAATGGTTTTAATTTTGCTAGCTTAGTTTCAATGTGGCCAGATGTGAAAAATTCAATTTTGCCAAGTTTGTCATCACTGTACCACTTGCCATCTTTAGCGATATACACCGGCGCTACATTGTATTTGCCTGAAAGTTCCAGCGGCTTAATGATCGAGCTCACAGCGGTAATAATCGAAACATCATGCTCGACAGACCTCGACCCAAAAACCACCGCCACCGTTTTCATAGCCAACATTATAGCACTGGATTCGTATCTCGTGGCTCGTAGATCGTATGGCTACGGTTCGTAGTTAGAGCTTGGAGTCCGCTGGACAGCGGAGGAGTTTCTTGCTCCCTGCTTTTTCTCTCGTCTACCCTGCGACATTTAACATTTGGGCATTTGGCTTCTAGATTCTGCCGTCTAACTCCATCCCCTGTGGCATTTCCAATTTCCTGTTCCCCATTCCCCATTTCCTGTTTGCTGTTTGCTGTTTCCCGTCTACCGTCTACCCTGCGACATTTCCAATTTCCTATTTCCTATTTCCTATTTCCTATTTCCTGTTTCCTGTTTCCTGTTTCCTGTTTCCT
>CAYOYH010000027.1:0-9673 GCA_964408165.1 uncultured Candidatus Saccharibacteria bacterium
TCGAAGCTGGCGAGAGCCGGGCAGTAGCGAATAACCTAGACAAATTCTCCGGCCTAGACAACCCAACAGCGTATAAGTTAATCGAAGCTGGCGAGAGCTGGGCAGTAGCGAATAACCTAGGCAAATTCTCCGGCCTTGACCACCAAGACATCGCAAATCGACTAATCGAAGCTGGCGAGAGCCGGGCAGTAGCGGATAACCTAGACAAATTCTCGGGCCTAGTAATACCTTCAGAGTTACTGCAAGAGCAGATAGGTATTAATAAGGACTTTGATTTAGTTCACAAACTGTATGTAGGAGCGGGGGACGGGAAATTACCTATGCTAAACAAGACACGCGAAATATTCGGTGAATTTGCCACAAGCGAACTCTATAACATGATAGCTGAACTGGCAGATGGTAATATACCCGAAGAATTACGAAAGATAGGAGTTACGAAAACTGGCGAATCAGGATTGGATCAACTTAAACCAAAAATAAAAGAGCTTCAACGCAGAATTATCACAGGTGCAGACGCGGCCTCGATAGAGACAAGTGCACTAGCCCGAGCAATTTTCATGAAGATTGCAGGCTTTAAGAATAGTGGATGGGGGAGTCGTGACGAAGAAAAGTTATTAAAAATGATGCGCAGCCACAACAATGCCAAAGTTGAGCCGGTAAGCGATGAATATAAAGACGACAAAATCTATAAACTTTCCCAGAAAGGCAAAAAAGAAAAGCAGGACACCGCAGAGTGGCAAGAAGACGAGGTAGAGCGCTATGCACGACTGCGCTCACAACTCCAATCCGCAGTGCAGTTACTGGAACAAGGAACAAAGCCATTTACAAAATCCCTAAATTCAATTGAAGAATATATTGGCGAAAAAACAGAGAACTTAGAAACAGTAAAAGCGAGACTTGAAGGAAGGGGGGGGAAAGAGAGAGCGATTGAGAAAATTAGTGAGCAGATTGAGGTATTAAAACAAATTAATTTACGCAGCCTGGAATCATTTGAGGCAAACTTTGTATCTTTAGCGAAAGATAGGAAGCTGCACGAGGATTTGTCGGCAATTATGTTCGCTTGGGCGCTTAGGCGGCCGCCAGAGGGAAGGGATCTAAATATATATAACGAAAAACTTTCAGCAATACGCGAATTACCAGAAAAGCCGTCAATTGAGCCCCTCTCATTTGTCATAAACCAAATAGATCATGTTACAAACCAAGAAGTCTTCGGGACCTATTTTACAACCAAGGAAGCCACAGAAAGATTCAGCGACATGACATCTGTAAAAGCGTTAGAGAATGCCCTTGTCAGGACACAGGGAGAGCAAGAGAAAACAGGCGTTGTCCCGGTTACATTTGACGCGACAAGGGGTATGCTAATGGAGCTATCCGGGCATATCGGAGATTCCTGTTGGGCTAACAGATATGACAGCATCGCCAAAAGTTTTCCAAACTTTACATCAGTAATAATCCGCCAGCACCCAGACGGAAAACATGAGAGATTAGTAGGTTCTTTTATGCTCATTGAAGCTGAAGATAGGGATAGTAAACCACTACTTATAATAAGGGGGTTGAATCCTAGGGAGAATTTTATAAACAGCGTGGATGTGGAGGAGTTTTACAGCATAGTGGTTGAATATGTCAGCGGTGTTGCAGAAAAACTGGACCGCAAACCAGCGATAGTGATTGATAATCATTCAGGAGGAAGTGGCACAAACCGACCAGTCCTTTTTGGTTACCTAAGAGGTATACGTACAACATTAAACAAAGTCGAGCCAAAGGACAACAGAACCACTAAATTTAATGGCTACAGCATCGCTAGAGACACTTATTCGTTGGCATAATAAAGCAGGCTCTTGCCCAGATAAACTAACATGGCAGTAGTTATAGCATCCGCGATCACACTAGTGGCCTTTGTCGTCCTACTTTTTATTTATGGTATTACCAAGTTAAATCGGACCAATCAATTAAGGTACGATTTAACCATGAAAAATAGATGCCCGAAATGTAACTTTGGGAGAAATACTTGTTGTTTGCTTGAATGTTGCTTCATGCACACACCCATACCTTAAAGCTAAAGTGTCGCGGAGATTGGGGCTTAGTATGGGGCACATTACCTACGCTATTGATTAAAGGGGTGAAATTTGCTACAGTTGCCAATCGAATGATTAGCACTGAGGAAAAAACTAAGGTTATTACTACCTTGCAAAAAAACGGGAAAGACACCGGATCTACAGAGGTTCAGGTGGGTATTTTAACGGCGCGTATAAAAGAGCTGACCGAGCATTTGAAAATCCACAAAAAAGACAATCACTCCAGGCGCGGCCTACTCCAGATGGTGGGTAAAAGAAAAAGGTTCCTCGGTTATTTGAAGGAAAATGATTATAAATCCTATGAAAAGCTCGTGAAAAAATTGAACCTGCGCGGTTAGATACCAGTCTCCGATCTTCTTTAAAAACACTAACACGAAGATCGAACAGTAGTATTTAACTACGAATAGCAATCAACAACTACAGGGCAATAAGCGGTAGAGATTCAGTTAGGAAAGACACCCTTCTTTAGGGGCAAGCGCAAGTAGTCTTCTCTGATTGACCCCTGTCTCTTATGGCTCGAAAGGAGAAAGATGAGTCAAACAATAAACCCCTTCGGGAAGGACATTATTCGCGTAGAAACCGAGTTCGCGGGACGCAAATTAATCATGGAGACTGGCCGTCTGGCTTTTCTGGCGCAAGGTGCGGTCATGGTTACTTGCGGCGACACGGTAATCATGGGAATTGCCGGGGTGTCTGAAGACGCACCAGACATTGGATATTTTCCGCTAACTATTGACTACGAAGAAAAAATGTATGCAACCGGAAAGATCTCCGGCAGTCGTTTCATAAAAAGAGAGGGTCGTCCGTCAGATGATGCGATTTTGACCTCAAGATTAATAGATCGACCAATTCGACCTCTGTTTCCGGATAGCTACATGAATGAAGTTCAAGGTATTGCCACTGTTTTGTCGGTAGACAAAGAAGTGAAGCCCGACATCATCGCTATGATAGCGGTGTCGGCGGCGCTGAATCTAACAACTGCACCTTTTGAGGGCCCTATCGGCAGTGTGCGCATCGGCATAGTTGACGACAAGTTCATTGTCAACCCTTCTAGAGCGCAGATGGAAGAGAGCAGTCTCGATCTTATCGTGGCTGGAACAGCCGACGCCATCATGATGGTCGAAGCTGGCGCCGATGAAGTCGATGAAGCCAAAATGGTAGAAGCGCTGGAGTTGGCTCACAAAGAAATGCAGCCAGCAATAGCGCTCCAAGTAGAGCTAGCTAAGAAAATGAAAATTGTTAAAACTGAGTACATTGAACCAGAAATGGACACCACTGTTACCGATGAAGTCGATAAGTTTTTAGAAGGCAAGCTGGGTGAAGCTGTGCGCCATGAGAGCAAAATTATTCGTGACCAAAAAATTGCCACGCTCAAAACCACTATGCTCGAAGAGCTGGTTGGCGAAGACGAGGGGAAAGACACCAGAGCCTACAAAGACGCCTTTGGAAGTGCTATCAAAAAAGATCTTCGACAAGCAATCTTGGAAGAGGGCGTCCGCCCAGATGGTCGCTCAGGTACTGATATTCGACCGCTGAGTTCAGAGGTAGGTGTGCTACCCAGTGTCCACGGTTCCTCGATATTCACCAGAGGTTCAACACAGGCTCTAAATATCGCTACTTTGGCGCCACTGAGTTACGCCCAGATGGTCGACACCATGGAGCGCGATGAAGAAAAAACCTTTTTCCACCACTACAATATGCCCGGCTTCACTCTGGGCGAGGTTAAGCGTCTGCGTGGTCCAGGGAGACGAGAAATTGGTCACGGCTACCTTGCCGAGCGAGCCATAAAGCCGATGCTTCCAAACACCGAAGATTTTCCGTATACCATTCGCTTAGTTTCGGAACTGATGACCTCTAATGGCTCAACTTCTATGGCGGCGATTTGTTCAAGCGTGCTGACGCTGATGGACGCTGGCGTACCAATTAAGCGACCAGTATCTGGCATTGCCATGGGTCTAATGACTGACGGCAAAGGCAAAATGGTGATTTTGTCCGATATTGTCGGCGACGAGGACTTTGCTGGAGATATGGACTTCAAAGTTGCCGGCTCGCCAAAAGGCATTACCGCTCTGCAAATGGACATTAAAGTAGACGGACTCAGCACTGAAACGCTCAAAGAAGCACTAGAGCAAGCCCGCGCTGGCCGTATCCATATCTTAAAAAGCATGCTCGAAACTCTTAGTGGTCCGCGCAAGGAGCTGGCTCCAAATGCACCGAGGATAGTGACCATCGAAGTTCCAGAAGAAAAGGTTCGCGATATCATCGGCAAAGGCGGTGAGATGATAAACAAGATTATCGATGAAACCGGCGCCGAAATAGACATTCGCGATGGCGGAGTGGTCAATGTGTCGGCCGTAGATAAAAAAGCGATTGACGCGGCCTTGCAGTGGATTAAAGATCTGACTGCTGTACCGGAAGTGGGCAAGATTTACAGCGGTAAAGTTGTTAAATTGATGGAATTCGGTGCGTTCGTGCAGATACTACCTGGTCAAGACGGATTAGTGCATATTTCAGAAATGGGAGAGGGTCGGGTCGAAAAAGTAGAAGATGTAGTTAGCGAAGGTGACGCCGTAGATGTTAAGCTATTGGCAATAGACGACCGTGGAAGGCTCAACCTTTCCATGAAAGATGCCAAGAGTTAGAAACTAGAATCTAGAAGTTAGAATCCAAAAAAGGAGAAAGCAGTGAAGAGTGCTGCTGAAAAAGAAAAAGCTTTGAGTCAGCTTGCGACAGATATTGTCAACGACACTATCTGTCCACAATTGGCTCAAACAGCCAAGCAACTAGTCATGGGCGAAGGCAACGTTGATGCCGAGGTGGTTTTCATCGGTGAAGCTCCTGGGAAAAAAGAAGACGAACTAGGTATTCCGTTTGTCGGCGCTGCTGGAAAATTCCTAGATGAAATGCTTCTGGAGGCAGGTCTAGGCAGGCAAGATGTCTATATCACCAACATTGTCAAATATCGTCCGCCAGACAACCGTGATCCATCGCCAGAGGAGAAACAGGCGTTTACTCCAGTCCTAGACAAGCAGTTGGCGATTATCGAACCCAAAATTGTTGTCACCCTAGGGCGACACGCAATGGAGCATTTTCTACCCGGCAGGAAAATCAGCGAAGTACACGGTAGGGCTTTTAGAAAGAAGATGCCAATTGGCTCAGGAAAGCACGGCGTGACTTCTGGCATAGATGAATTAGCCAGCGATCACACCGATCGATCCATTGTCTTTCTACCCCTGTATCATCCGGCAGCTGCTCTATACAACGGCAGCTTGAGGCAAACGTTGGTAGACGACTTCAAAAAAATACCGACTATCCTTGCCGAAATCAATTAGTTTACAAATTTTAATCTTCAATAAATCATTAGAAAGGTAGCATGGAAAAAAAGAACCACAATCACAAAAACAGCTCCAGTCAAAGGAATGGAGCCAATAAGCAGTCGAAACGAAAAAAGCCGGATACTTCAGTAGTAGCGGCGACTACTACTCGCCGTGGTGAAGTATTTAGAGCGGCTCGCCGAAACAGCGACATAGTCAACAAATTAGCCTCACAGCATGTTATAGATGTGCCAGTGAACAAATCTATTTACAACGGCTACAAGGGTCATCAGTTTACTTCTGGCGGCACAAGACGCGCCAACAGGCTGCCAATCACCAAAAACAAAACCCTCAGGGTCATACCTTTGGGCGGATTAGGTGAAATGGGCATAGGCAAGAATATGATGGCGCTAGAATATGGCAACGACATCATCGTTATCGACATGGGAATGCTCTTCCCGGGAGACGATTATCCGGGCATTAACTACATGGTTCCTGACATATCGTACTTAGAAGCTCGAAAACATAAAATTCGTGGCCATATTTTCACTCACGGCCATCTAGACCACATCGGCGCCGCCAAGCATATAATTAAAAAATTACCGGCACCGATTTACGGCTCAAAGTTCACCCTCGGCATGCTCGAGAGGCAAATGTCGGAGGATGTATCGGGCTATGTGCCACAGTATAATGTGATGAACCCAGACAGGCACGAAAAAGTTCAGCTGGGTGATTCGTTCAGTGTTGAGCTGGTTCGGGTTAACCACTCCATACCCGATTCAACAGCGGTAATAATTCGCACGCCAGTTGGGGTGGTGATAAACACTGGCGACTGGCGTTTTGAAGAAAACCCAATCGACGGACTGCTGTTTGATTTCGATCGTTTCAGGGAGATCGCTGACAAAGAAGGCATACTACTTTTGCTAAACGAAAGCACTAACTGCGAGAATAAACAGCCAAGTGATGTTGGCGAACCAGAGATTGCCAAGACCTTCGACAAGCTGATAGGGAGCTCGAAGGGCCGAGTGATTGTTTCGGCTTTTTCATCGCAAATCCACAGGATTCAATCGGTCTTAGACATGTCCAAAAAACACAATCGAAAGGTGGCCTTTGCTGGCTACAGCATGCTCCAGAACTTAGAAGTAGCGCTGCGCGCTGGAGTTATAAAAGTGCCAAAAGACACCATTGTTCGCATGGATGACATCGTTAAACTTCCAGATAACAAAATTGTGGTGGTTGGTACTGGCTCCCAGGGCGAACTTAACGCCGTGCTGGCGCGTATGGCCACTGGTTCACACCGCCACATAAAAGTTAAACCCACCGACACCGTTGTCTTTAGCTCTAACCCAATTCCTGGCAACGAAAAGAATGTAGTACGCACGGTGGACGGCTTAATGCGCGAAGGCTCTAAAGTGATAGAAAATCGCACCCGCGAACTAGACGGCTGTGGCCCACTCCATATCAGTGGCCACGGCAACTATGACGATCATGTGAAGCTTATAAATATGCTGAAGCCTAAATTTTATGTGCCGATTCACGGTGAATATCACATGCTGGTTCGCAACGCCGAGCTGGCGGTCAAAGACTGCAATATAAAACTTGAGAATACATTCGTGATGGATTCTGGCGATGTCCTAGAGTTAACGGCCAACGACGCTGCTAAAACCGGCAGAGTTAAAGTGGGTAGCATCATGATTGACGATTCAGGTGGCGAAGTGTCCGAGGTGGTTTTAAAAGACCGCCTACATATGGCTACAGAGGGTATTTTTACCGTTATCCTAACCATCGACAAAAAATCTGGCCGGCTAGCATCGAGCCCAGACATTATTTCTCGCGGCTTTATTTACCTCAAAGACAGCGAGAAACTTATGGGCAAAGTCAGACAATACCTCAAGCAAAAAGCTGCCCAAGCTTACGGCAAGGGCGCGCCTAAAGACCTGGATGTTTTGAAGAAAGAGATTCGCGATGATGTGGCGCACATTTTGTTTGATGAAACCAAAGGTACGCCGGTTGTAATATCGGTAGTCAATGAAATCAACGCTAATTCTGGATACAAAAACCCAGGGTAGATTCAAGTCAGCGGCTTAGTGATGGTTTTTTACATAAATCGAGTATAATTTGAGGGTATGGCAAAGAAAAAATCAAAAAAGAAATCAGCTAAAGAACTAAGGCGCGCTAACTCCGAACACGATCTGCCTGCTGGTTTTTGGGCGCAAGCTCTGGCGGTTCTTTTAGGGCTGATAGTGGCTCCGCTGACTGCACTTGGTCTTTTGAGCATTGGCGGCAAGCTTCCAGTAGCGCTGTCTAGCGCTGCTACTTGGCTTTTTGGCATCGGGGCTGTTTTTGTGCCGATCATCCTTTTGATAATGGCGTTCAAGTTGTTCCGGAGCGAAGATCATCGGCTACTGCCGCGAGTATATTTTGGGATGTTCCTACTCCTCAGCTCTATAGGGGCGTTGCAGGCAACTCTAGCTACCAACAATGGGTCGGCAGGGGGTGTGTTGGGTCAATTTTTGAGCGGAGCAGTCGACAGCCTGCTGACGACACCGCTAGCGGTAGTGGTTTTGCTGTTTGTGATACTGCTGTCAACTTTGTTCATCATTAAAGTTTCGTTTAAAGATCTTTGGGCAAAATTTCAATTTGGCAGGGTTGAGACTACAGAAAGCGACTCAGAAAGTCTAAAAACCAAAACGCCGCCTAAGGGTGCTTTTAAGCTAAACGAAGGCGTGCCTATCCAAAAAGGCAGCGAAAAAGAAAAGCCCAAAGAGCCAAGCCACGAAGCTCTAACCACTCTGACTGACCCTAATTGGAAACTGCCTGGTTTAGATTTACTAAACGCCAAACAGGACAAGGCCGATCCAGGCGATATCAGTGGTAACGCCGACACCATAAAAAGAACTCTCCAGGATTTCAATATTGACGTCAACATGGAGGGCGCCAATGTCGGCCCTAAGGTCACTCAGTACACTTTGCAACCACCCAACGGCGTGAGATTATCTAAAATCACAGCGCTGGAGAGCAACATCGCTCTCAATTTAGCGGCATCATCTATTCGTATCGAGGCGCCGATTCCTGGAAAAAAAGCTGTAGGAATTGAAGTGCCAAATGTCAAGGCGGCAACAGTTCGCATGCACTCGCTCCTTAATTCCAAGCAATGGAAAGCTCAGAGTTCACCGCTGGCGTTTACTGTCGGCAAAGACATCGCCGGAGAACCGGTAATAGCCGACTTAGACAATATGCCCCACTTGCTGATTGCCGGCGCCACCGGTTCTGGTAAATCAGTCATGATAAACTCCCTGCTTACTAGCTTTTTATACCGAAACTCACCGGCAGATTTGAAGTTGATACTGGTTGACCCTAAGCAGGTCGAGCTGAAACTATATGACGGCATGCCACATTTACTGACACCAGTAATTACTGAGCCGGATAAATGTATTTCGGCGTTGAAATGGGCGGTGGCAGAAATGGAGCGACGCTACAATAAACTTTCCGAAGCAAACAAACGAAACATTGGCGCCTACAACAAGCTGAAGAAAGAAGAAGGTATGCCGTATATCGTCATCGTCATCGATGAGTTGGCGGACTTAATGAGTGTTGCTGCACGTGATGTCGAGGCTTTGATAGTACGCCTAGCCCAAAAGGCGCGGGCTGTAGGTATTCATTTGGTGCTGGCTACGCAGCGGCCATCGGTAGATGTCATCACTGGCCTCATTAAAGCCAATGTACCGGCTCGGATTGCTTTTACGGTAGCCCAGCAGGTAGATTCTAGAACTATCCTTGACCAAGGTGGCGCCGAAAAGCTTCTTGGTCAGGGAGACATGCTATACATGACACCGCGCCTACCGAAACCGAAGCGTATTCAAGGTGCATTCATCGACGAAGACGAAGTGGATGCCGTCACCAATCATATCCGGATGCAAAGTGCGCCAGAATATGATGAAGAAGTGGTAACTCAGCCGGTTCAAATGCCTGGCGGTAGAGGTATTGCTGGCGACGCAGACGTTGCCGACGACAGCCTATATAAAGATGCCGTAAGAGTAGTTATCGAGAGCGGTAAGGCTTCGGCGTCATTGCTCCAAAGACGACTAAGGATAGGCTATGGTCGCGCCGCTAGACTTATCGATCACATGGAAGAGGCCGGGATAGTTGGTTCGGCCAAAGGCTCTCGACCACGCGAGGTTCTGGTGTCTAGCCTTGACGATGCTTTTGGATCGGATGAACATTGAAGTCAGGGAACAGGGAACAGGGAACAGGGAACAGGGAACAGGGAACAGGGAACAGGGA
>CAYOYH010000028.1:0-8388 GCA_964408165.1 uncultured Candidatus Saccharibacteria bacterium
CCGCTACCTCATCCACACCCATGAATATCGCGCTCGACTTGAATGTAACCCTAGGAGCAAATGTATCCGCTGATGCAAGCTTTGGTGGCATTACCGTATCGCGCACTCTTAATCTTGGGGCGTTTACGCTGACGATTCCGGTTGATGCATTTTCTGACATCCAGTCGGTTGTATCTGGAACTGGAGGAATCACAGCTGACGGAACAGTACGGCTGCATTCAGCAAATACATATTCTGGCGTAACCAGTATTAGCGCTACTGCTAGAGTACTTGCGTTTGATGGTGCGGCACTTGGTGATATTAGTGGCGCAACTGTTGTTGCTACATCATCTAGTGGCTCTGCGAACCTGACGATCTGTTTAGGCGCCGCGACATCAATGACAATAGCAGAGAACATAACGCTAAGTGGGGGCGCAACCAATGCCGACATTTTGGTTGTTCAATTTTGCGGGTTCGGTCCAACAGGTGGTGACTTAGCTGTTGTTACTAAAACAGCCACATTCACAGGTGCGGTTACAATAAGCGCGGATAGCACTATATATAACCACCCAGTAAATGTAGTGTTTGAAAATCTGATACTGGGCGCCAACACACTCACCCAACACTTCTCAAGCATTGGCTCGTTGACGGTGAATGGCACCATGCAGGCTCCGCTAGCGATGGATGTTCAGACGGTCGCAGCAGGGGACGACAACGCCGCAACAGTTGTTAATGTGCTCAGCAATCAGAAATACATAATCAACGGTGTTCGAGGCAATACGACTGTGCACTCTGGTGGGATATTGAGTGGAACTGGAACCGTTGGTACACTTTGGGTCTCTCCTGGTGCCACACTTGCCCCAGGCCTTAGCCCAGGCTGTCTTTCCTCGGGAAACCTCACGCTGGCGGGTAATTTTAATGTAGACATCCACGGCCCAACGGTCTGTACTGAGTATGACCAAACAAATGTAACTGGAACAGTAGATGTAACAGGAGCAACACTCAATATCTTGAGACTGGCTACATACGACCCCTCAGTAGCTGGCGCAACATTCATCATTATTAATAATGATGAAGCCGACCCAGTAGTAGGAACATTTGCCGGATTGGTAGAAGGCGCTACGACAGTTGTTGATGGTATAACCTACACGGTTAGCTACGTTGGTGGCGACGGCAATGATGTCACTCTAACAGTCGCCGCTCCTCTTCCTGGAGTACCAGACACAGGCTTCGGTTCGGTAACAGTGAATTAC
This sequence comes from uncultured Candidatus Saccharibacteria bacterium, assembly GCA_964408165.1. Classification (GTDB taxonomy): domain Bacteria; phylum Patescibacteriota; class Saccharimonadia; order Saccharimonadales; family CAYOYH01; genus CAYOYH01. The sequence goes on from CAYOYH010000028.1 coordinate 1,233, forward strand.
ATCTTGATTGCACTAGTTACAGTCCTAGCGACAGCAGGAATGGTAGTAGCCGGTCGTAAACTTCAAAAAGCTAACAACTAAGCAGCAGCTTAAACAATTAAAGAGAAACTAATGCCACAAAGAATGACTCTCGACCACCCCAGTATGGGTGGTCGGGGTCGTCACAGTACCAGTAATCATCAGCCGGTGCGCCAACACAAAGCGCCTGTTGATTCGATGATGGTCAACAGAGCTAGACGAGCGCGGACTCAGCAGCACCACATAAATGCCGACAACTCTAAAACCGTCGTGGGTCGAAAAATCAGGCAAACGCAGCCTGCGCCTCCACCAAGGCGAACTAACCAAGTTGCAAAAATAGAGCCTATTGAACAGCAACACCTTGAAGCTACTGAGCGAGTGCTCGAAAACATCGATGTTCACGCCGAAGCACCAAAAACTAAAGGCTGGCGTAGTAATTTGAAATCCCACTCGATTTACGGCATGGCGGTCATGCTCTTCTTTGTTGGTATGGGAGTAGCAGCCAGTGGCTTTGTGTCTACCACCAAAGCGAATGAACAGATAGAAGTGCTGGGCGCGGTGTTAGACAGCCCGGACGAACAAGTTGTTCAAAGGCTGGCTGAGTCTTTGCCGAACGAATACGAAGTAACGCCTGCAGATGTTGACAAACACCAGGTAGCACCGGACAAACCTAGATTTATTCGCATTCCGTCTATCGGTGTTGATACAACTAGAGTGCTGGAAACCGGCTTAACTGACGATGGCGCCGTGGAGACACCCGAAGGTATTTACGATACCAGCTGGTTCAACGGCAGCGCTAAAATTACTGACGAAACAGGGGCGATATTTGTCGTGGGACACTATGTTGGGCCGAACGAAGCCGGCGTGTTCTTCAACCTAGAGGATTTGAACAAAGGCGACATCATTGAGATAGAACAAGGTGACGGTACAAAAAGTTTTTTCAAAGTAGTCGAAATTATAGATTATTCGATAAACAATGTAGACATGGCTAGATCGCTTGCTCCGGTGGATCCCAGTAAGCTGGGTCTAAATCTAATGACTTGCGGCGGCAACTGGGATGCGGGTATTCAGCAGTACGACAGGCGCACTCTCGTGCGAACAGTGCGCATATAGACGACAGATGATAGAAATTAGAAGCTAGAATTTAGAATTTAGAATCTACCAACTACGAACTCCGAGCGACTAGCCACGAAATACGAACTCTCTCCAAACTTTTGACTCCAAGCTCCAGTCTCTAACTACGAATTCCGGACTATCGGTATTCAACTTTCAACCTCCAATTACGAACCCTCCCTCTAGCTTCTGCACCCTAGACTCTGTATTCTATGTGCATGAGCGATGATCAGTTTACGAAACTATTTAAATACATTGAAGCTTTTCGGAAAGATATTGATTCTAGATTTGACCGAGTCGACGAGAGAATCGGTAGGTTGGAACGCGCTATAGATGTATATGCCAAGAAAGCCTACATTTACTTTCAAGAAACAGTAGCACTGGGTAGTAAAATCGACAGACTAGAAAAAGCACTCAAGGAAGTGATTGCAACTACCAGTGTAAAAGTTTCGCTGTAGCAAATTTTTAAGCTATGAAGTTAATTCTTACCATTAGAACCGACAAACCAGACGCCGAGGTGGGGATATTTAATGGATTAAAACAGCTAGACTACGAAGTCTGGCATGCCGATCGGAACCTGTCGGTAACAATTTTAGGCAAGATAGAAAAGCTTTTAGAAAAAAATAAATTCAAATTTGACGACCTAGAAGCGATTGTTGGTTTCAAAGGCCCGGGCTCGTTTACTGGTTTGCGCATCGGGCTGACTGTTGCCAACACTCTGGCTTACGGATTGCGCATACCGGTAGTTTCTAGCGATGCTCAGGCCTGGATTCAAGACGGCATAAAACGGCTTAAAAAAGGCGAAAACGACAAAATTACCTTGCCAGAATATGGGCGCCCACCGCGGATAACTAAGCCGAAGAAGTAAAAGCTAAAAGCTCTCCAGCTCACAGTAGAGAGGGGTTTCTTTTACTCTGTCAATTAGCGAAAATTCAACGGCTCAACGCGTTGAGCCGTTGAATTCGTTGAGTTCTTGCGAAGCTACCGTTGTTGGAGCGAATTTTGACTGGGTGCCTGGGGCGTATTCCGAGCCTGCCGGCCTCCTGTTCGAGACTGCATATCGAGTGCAGGCATGGACTAGTGGATGCGAACCCGTAAAGATTTATTTAAGCTCCAAGCTAACAGGGTGCCTTAACTGATCAAAAATTAATTGCTGCAGGGCTCTGTGCTATACTGGCTAAAGTCGGACTGGGAGGTCTGGCCAAATTGAATATTTTTAAAGTTATATATGCACACAAAAAACCAAAGTCGTTGAATCAATAAACAAGAACTGGCGTTAACGGTTCGTTCAACAAAGCAGGTTTTAGTTAAATCTTTTACTTCTGTTGCTTGGGTGTGTCCTTTTGTTAAGGCAAAGAACGGGTTTTTTGGTGCAGAGGAAGGATAATTATGGTTTTAACAGCTGTGGTGGTAGGTGTTATTGCTTTGGCAGCCGGGTTCGGCGCGTCGCAAGTAGTAACTAAGCAAAGACTGAGTGATGCTGAGAAGAAATCTGAAAAACAGATAAAAGAAGCCCAGGAGAAATCGAAAGATTTAGTTGCCGAAGCTAAAGATGAAGTTTCGAAACTCAAGGACGAGGCTCGCAGGGAAAACGAAGTCGAGCGCAAAGAGCTCAAGAAAACGGAAACTAGAGTTCGTGATCGCGAAGAATCTTTAGACAAAAAGCTTGACGAAATAGACAAACGCGCCGAAAAACTTCGCAGTGGCGAGTCCGAGCTGGAAGACTTAAAAAACGAAATTCGTAAAATTCGTGAGAAGCAACAAGACAAGCTGGAGAAGATTGCTAAACTCAAAAAAGGCGAAGCCGCTGAAAAATTAATGGCCATGACCGAGCGTGACATTAAGGAAGATTTAACGGGTTTGATCGTCAAACTACAAAACGACGCCAAAGATAACGCTGAAAATGATGCCCAGATGATTATCCTTACAGCCATGGAGCGCATGGCTAGCGATGTGACTACTGAGCGAACCATAACTGCGGTAAAACTCGAAGACGAGGAGATGAAGGGTCGGATTATCGGCAAAGAAGGCCGAAACATTCAAGCTTTTCAGCGCGCTACCGGCGTAGATGTGCTGGTAGATGACACGCCGGGCATGGTTATTATGTCTAGTTTTGACCCTATTCGTCGGCAAGTGGCTAGGATAGCTATGGAGATGTTGCTCAAGGACGGGCGGGTTCATCCGGCTAGGATTGAAGAAGTGGTGGCCAAGGCTCAAAAGGAGCTAGATAAAGACATCGACCGTGCCGCCGAGGATGCCATGCGGGAAGTGGGTGTAGTGGGCGTGCCTAAAGAGATAATGCGCTACCTTGGCGAACTTAAATTCCGAACTAGCTATGGGCAAAATGTCTTAAAACACTCTACTGAAATGGCTCACATGGCGGGCATGATAGCCGAGGAAATAGGTGCCGATGTAGCCGTAACCAAAAAGGCGGCGCTGTTGCATGATTTCGGCAAAGCTCTGACCCACAAAATAGAAGGCAAACACCACCACATTGGAGCTGAGCTAGCTCGCAAGTACGGTGTCAGCGAAGAGGTTGCCCATGCCATCGAAGCCCACCACGACGACGTAGAAGCTACTACTCCAGAAGCGTTGGTTATTCGCGTGGTTGACGCCATAAGCGCTGCTCGCCCAGGCGCGCGCAACATCAGTGCTGAAGGCTTTGCCGAGCGCATGCGCGATCTCGAAAATGTGGCTACCAGTTTTGACGGAATAGACAAAGCCTATGCCATTAGCGCTGGGCGCGAAGTACGCATTATCGTGGAACCTCAGAAGATTGATGATTTGAGCGCAATCAAGCTAGCCAGAGATATTGCCAATAAAATTGAATCGACGATGCAGTATCCGGGGACGGTTAAGGTTAATGTTATTCGCGAGACTAGAGCCATAGAATTCGCTAAATAGTCCTGGACCAAGAAACTAGCCTGTTGGCTAGCAAAGCCAGCCATTCTGCCAGTTTCTTGTCTTTGGTCATATTGGATATTTTAGCTTACGGTTCTTGGTTGGGCAGTGCCATAACGCACAGCCACAGACCAAGCTTCCGCACCAAAATTCCAATCCGCCTCAAAGCCAGAACTATTTAGAGTCTGCAGAACAATCTCAGGCTCCTCAGCCAGAAATTCCTGCTCGATGGCTCTAGCCACCGACACCGAATTTCTTCTTGGCGCAGCTAGTGAGTTTTTCCTCCGAAATGCAATCAGCAGTATTATTCATACAGCTGACTTTCATTTCCTTTAAACCTTCCGCCAGTTGGCGGATTAGGTTTTCGTCCTCATCCAGAGAATGAAAAAAGCCCATTCAGATGAATGAGCATTTTTCTTGGTCGGGGTAGCAGGACTCGAACCTGCGACCCCCGCGTCCCAAACGCGGTGCGCTAGCCAACTGCGCCATACCCCGATGTATCTATTATCCTATTAAACTGCAAAGGTTCAAATCTCAGGACTCGCCAACGTCCCGCTGGCCCGAAATTACATCTTTGAAAACAAGTTTTCAAGAGTAAGTTTCCTTGCGAAATGCCCTTAGGCATTTCTCACCTGCGACCCCCGCGTCCCAAACGCGGTGCGCTAGCCAACTGCGCCATACCCCGATGTACTACATTTTAATTGTAATATACTTATTGCCAATCTACTCCACGGTAGCGTAGCCAATCCCGATGCTAAAGATCGGGACTCCGACCGCAAACGTCGGAGCTGCGCCATACCCCGAAGTCGACAGAGGTGATTATACCTAATTAATTCATATTCGGCTACTGCTCTAAGGCCTCGTGGTATTACACGCATTTTGCACTTTCCTACTGTCCCAGCTCACATCTGAAGCGGCTCCAAGCGCCGACTCTTTACTCGACGTATCCTTTAGGTACGCCTCGCTCAGATTAAGCGCTTTCGCTCGCTCAGGCTGCAAGCTGGAATCAGTGCGTAAGTGCGAAATGCGTGTATTATAAAGATATGGAAGAGTTTTATGCCCAGAATTTGTGGTGGCTACTGCCACTCATGGTTTGGTCTCTGGTTTGGAAAGGCTTGGCTCTTTGGCGGGCAGCTGGCAAGCAAGATAAAACTTGGTTTATAGCACTTCTTTTGGTGAATTCCGTCGGATTACTGGAGATGCTGTATCTTTATGTTTTTTCCAAGGAAAAACCAGTAAAATCACAAGAGTAATTTCAAGAAAGGTGGACTATGCTAAAACATTTTGAAAAGCATTTAGGTGAAACAGTATATGGCGGCATTGATGGCATTGTCACAACTTTTGCCATTGTTGCTGGTTCGGTTGGCGCTGGGCTTTCCTCTAGGATAATCTTGATACTGGGTCTTGCTAACTTGGTAGCCGACGGATTCTCTATGGGAATAGGGGCTTACTTGTCAGCTAAATCTGAAAAAGAGTTGTATGAGAAAAAACGGCTAGAAGTTATGAATGAGGTGCAGGGTGAGCGGTCTAGCGGAAAAGATATGATACACAGAATATACAGAAGGCGCGGGTTCAGAGGCAGACTGCTAGACGAAGTAACTAAGGTTATTTCTGGCGACAAGAATCATTTTGTAGATGTGGTGATGAGCGAGGAATATGAAATGCTCCCAGAGAAGAAATCGCCTTTCGCCATTGGAATGGCTACCTATTTGGCTTTTATAATAGTCGGCTTCATTCCGCTACTGGCCTACACGTTGGATAGTATTTTTGGCTGGCAGTATGCCTATTTGTTTACAGTAACCATCATGTTGTCGGCACTGGCTTTCATTGGAATTGGTCTGCTTAAAAGCCAAATTGCTCAGACCAACAAACTGCGGGCAGTAGGCGAAACACTGGTGCTGGGCGCTCTGGCGGCAGGGTTTGCGTTTTATATTGGTGATTTCTTGGAAAGAGTGATTACTTACTAGCCTACAGACCCAGCCTAGATGGTCAGGGAGAGCAAGACTAGGCTGCCTACAAAAATAATTGTGGTTACGATCAGCCCTTTCTTAGCGTCTTTGAACATATACAGTACTCCCAGTATAAAACCTGCACTTCTTGGTCGCTCCTTGCTGACCAAGAACCTATTCTTCTCACTCAGTATATCACTAGGCATGCCTCAATTGGAGAAGTAGGTTTTTGGCTCCAGTAATCCATCGCCAGGAATTTACAGTTTTTGTATTGGGAGTACTATGAAGTAGAAGTATAGCATTGAATTTTGCTATAATACTCCGCGCGGTTTTAGATAGGTTTTGTTTGTGCATTGGCTGGCATAGTTCCGGCTTTCCAAGATGCAAAAGCGGGCTTATGTCGACCAGCAACCGGTGGTGTCCTTGAGCATCATCTGAGGTGCGTAACTTTCACGGTATTATTTCAAATCATGCGGGTGTCGTATAACGGCTAGTATGTCAGCCTTCCAAGCTGAAGATGAGGGTTCGATTCCCTCCACCCGCACCACGTCAAATTCAACTTCGACCAAACCAAAAAGATGCAAACCAAGGTGCATCTTTTTTATTTGATCTACTTTGTTTTTCCTCGAACTTCACCAAACAGCTATGCTTGGTCTGATGAAGTTTGCGTGTCGTAAAGGCATGTGATGTGTATAATAACTTTGGTATCTGCCCCGGTAGCTCAGTGGATTAGAGCGATGGGTTTCTATCCCACAGGTCGGGGGTTCGAATCCCTCCCGGGGTACCAAACAAAGAATCGACCTTTGTGGTCGTTTTTTTGTTTGGTTAGTCGCGTCAGCGACACTCGAACATCGGTTCGAAGATAGCACATCTAGAAGGACAGTTGTTCTGCGAAATTCAAAACTAAAGAGCGGAAAATTCCCACTAACAATGCGACAAAGCTAAAAGAACCAAGGGGCGCTCTTTCGGGAGCACAGACCAGCGTCACTTTTGACAGCAAGGGAGTGTTCTTTGGGAGGCCTGTCCGCCTGCTGGCGGGAACCAAAGGACGCTCTTTCGGGAGCGTACCCCATCATTACTTTTGATGGCAAAGGGGTGTTCTTTACAAGAACCAAAGGGCGCTGTTTCGGCAGCACGCCCCATCATTACTTTTGATGGCAAAAGTAATCGTAAAA
>CAYOYH010000029.1:0-8278 GCA_964408165.1 uncultured Candidatus Saccharibacteria bacterium
GGAGTAGCCCAAGACCTAGCTAATCAGCCAGCCCCCGTAGACAGCTGGCTCTGGTGAGTACCACGACTACCGCCCCCACCAATCCCTAGATTATTTGACACCCAATGAATATAAAGAGAAACTAAAAGCAGAAGTGGCGCTCATCATGTGAACCATGACAATAAATTGCCAGCGTAATCCCTAAGCGGTATACTTAATTTCGACAATCAACAGTAACGGTGGGCAGTTCAAGGAGGGTTATGGAAAACCAGAATGTTCATGTGCGTAACTGGACACTAGTAAAAACTTTAATCATCTCGTTTGGTATACTGAGCGGTCTGCTTTTGCTAAGCCAAAGCTATGTCGGCGCGCACGAAAACGAAACAGTCAATCCGGCCGGAAATGAAACAGTAACTATAGACGCCACCGATGCGGCCAAAAGTAGCGAATTAGCAGTGGCACCAAAGAACTTCCAATATGTGATCGAGCCCAGCAACAACATGTCCGAAATAGTAAGGCGCTCGGTAACTCTTTACGACCAAGGCAATGACCAAGTAGAGTTTACCAAGGCTCAAGTAATTTTCATCGAAACCAACATCGTGCAGGAAATGGGTCCTCGATTACTAGAAATTAACGAAGAGTTCGAAGTGCCTAAGAGTTTGATTGAAAAATACGCAGCCTTGGCGCCGGGTCTTTCGGAAGCTACGCTAGCTCTCTGGGATAGATACGCCGCGACAGCCAATTTTGAACTCACCGGAATAACTCCAATCAACGTACCTCTAGTCGACGACGGCAGTCTAGACGTTGACTACACGCCGCCGCCAGTCACCGCCACAGACACCCCCGAGAAAACGGCAGAAACCGAGACTGTAGCTGGCTACTGGTGGGTCATCGGTCTACTGGCGATAATCGCTGTGGTACTTGCGCTCAGGCGTCGTCCAAACAAAAAATAATAAAGTTTAAAAAATCCACCAGACCCCCGGAAAAACACCGGGGGTCTTTTACTGACTTAGCGCTAGTGGTAAAATATACACTAGATGCAGTTCGTGAAAAATCTACTAATTGCTAGCAAAGAAAACAAATACAGACCTCACATCATCAGAAGACACGGTCTAGCTTTATCTTTGGTGCTAATAATTGCGGTGCAGTTTGCGCACGGTTTACAGTTGCGGGCTGACGGCGACATCCTAGGCTTTGCCACCAATACCAACCAAACCGACCTTCTAGCCCACACCAACCATCACCGCACTGCCCACGGCCTGCCTATCTTTTTGCACAATTCCAAACTCGAAACCGGCGCACAAAACAAAGCCAACCACATGATTGCCAACGATTACTGGTCTCATATTGCCCCGGACGGCACCACTCCCTGGTTCTTTTTTGACCAAGCCGGCTACGCTTACTTGGTGGCTGGAGAGAACCTAGCCTACGGATTTGACACTAGTTTGGGCGTGGTCAACGGCTGGATGGCTAGCCAGTCCCATAAAGACAACATTCTGCTTCCTGCCTTTGAGGAGATCGGCTTTGGTATTGCCAATAGCACGAACTTCCAAGGCGGTGAAAATACTGTAGTAGTAGCGTTTTACGGCGACCCAGTAAACACTGTAAACCCACCTCTGGCAGCACCAGTGCAAGTGTCGCCACCTCCACCTCCGCCTCCACTAGTGGCAGTGGCAAGCGCTGAAGTAGTTACCGAAGCACCACCGACGGCAGGCGATTTACCGCTCACCAATGAAACCGATACCGGCACTATCAGCGCCCTAACTTTCCTACCTCAAACTCAAAAACAGATAACTAATTTCGATTCCCTGCTCAGTGGTAGCGCTAGCTGGGCGATGTATTCAACGGTTATGATCTTAGGTTTGATGACATTCGCCTATCTGTACAGGCATATATTTTTCATCAATGTGGCGGTAGCTCGGGGGGAGCACCTGATGGTTTCTCATCCATTACTCGAATCCAGCCTTATTTTCATAGCACTTTGGCTACTGCTTAGCGCTTCGTACGGAATGGTTCTTTGAAGATGCGTCGGAATTACCTTTTGCCTATCCTAGCCTTCATTCCTCTGCTGATTATTCTCTACACACTGACGCAGATTGAAATCGCCAACTCTCCACTGATTATCGGAGTGATTATTGGCTCATACTTAATCGCTAATGTCGTATACAGCGTAGTGAAGGGCATCTTCCATATTTCAGTTTTAGTAGAGCTAGTGCTGGTTTCGCTAATTGCCTACTGGGTTCTTACGAATCTTATTTGACGACCACGGCGGCGTCGCTTAAGAATTCACGCAGTTCCTTGGTCAGCCCATCATCTAGGCTTACTCTGAAAGGCAGTTTGATGGCGTTTTTACTCTCGCCAAGTACCAAAATCGCTTCGCTGTCTCCAGGGTGTTTGTTGAGCGTCTGTTTTAGCTTGAACAGTTGCTGGGTGTCCTGCGAATCCTCGATGCGTATAAAAACTCTCTGGGATTTGTTCTGTAGTGGTCTAGAGTAGCCCTGGGGTACTCGCTTGGTTTTCTTTTGGGGCAGTCTGACTTTCTTGCCGCTAGATTTGTAGCCCTGTATATCTTCCTCACTTAGCAAGGCGGCATCGTCAACGAGTATCTTTAGCTCGCCAATGTCTTTGCCGTCTCTGTCTTTAGAATTCAGCTTGCCAGAAACTTTCAAAACCATATCCGGCACAAACAAATCGGATTTATCGCTGTAGATTCCCGGGAAAATTATCATTTCCAGCTCGCCCTCAAAGTCCTCTATGCCGACAAACGCCATTTTCTGGCCTTTTTTGGTGGTAATCTCTCTGACTGTAGTCACCAAGCCACCCACCTCTACTTTAGCGCCGTCCATGTCTACCGAGAGTTTTGATATCGGAGCTACTTGTTCGTCTAGGTAGGTACGATACGGCTCCAGAGGATGCTTAGACAAATACAGTCCCAGAAGTTCCCGTTCCCACAAAAGCTGTTCTCGCTCCGGTGTCACCTGGGGCGGTTTGTCTATTTCTAGTCGGCTCATTTTCTGCAGGCTTCCGCCAAACAAATCGGCTTGACCGCTAGCAGTGTCTTTTTGCACTTTAGAACCAAACGCCAGAATCTTGTCCATGCTGTGCAGGATGTGATCTCTAGGGTGGAAGCTATCAAAAGCGCCGGATCGGATCAGAGAGTCCCAGGTTTTGCGATTCACAAATCTGGCGCTGACTCTAGTGGCAAAATCCTCAATCGATGCAAATTTACCACCTTCATCACGAGCCCGGAGTATTTCCTCGACGGCGCCTTTGCCAACATTTTTAATAGCCACCATGCCAAAGCGAATTTGCTTGGTTCCAGGCACCACAGCAAATTCCAAAAACGATTCGTTCACATCTGGAGCCATGACATCTATGCCCATCCTCCGGCATTCCGAGATGTCAATCGCCAGCTTGTCAATATCGCCGTAATTACTGGTCATTAGTGCCGCCATGAAAGCCTCTGGGTGGTGAGCCTTCAAGTAGGCTGTCCAGTACGAAATCAAACCATAGCAGGCCGAATGCGATTTATTGAAAGCGTAGTCGGCAAAACCTTCCAGTTGCTTCCAGAGACCCTCGACAAAAGCTTCGTCAGCATTGGAGGTCTTAATAGCTCCCTGAATGAAATCTTGCTTCAATTTAGCCATGACGCCCCGTTGTTTTTTGCCGATAGCCTTTCTAAGTGTGTCTGCCTGGCCACCAGTGAAACCACACAAATCCTGAGCTATGCGCATGACTTGTTCCTGGTAGACTAAAACTCCGTAGGTCGATTCCAGGGCGCTACGGAGCTTTTCATGCTCAAAAGTAACCGCTTCAAGCCCATTCTTTCTGGCGATGTATTTGTCGGTCAGGCCAGCACTTAGCGGTCCGGGACGATAAAGCGCACCCATGGCGATGATGTCTTCAAAAAAATCTGGCTTTAACTCCCGCAAATAGCGCTTCATGCCACTGGATTCAAACTGAAAAACGCCAGTAGTGTCGCCACGAGCCAGAAGTTCAAAGGTGGCTTGGTCGTTTAGAGGAATTTCGCTAAGTACAATCACTTCGCCTTTAACTTTTTTAACAATTCTCAGTGTGTTTTTGATAATCGATAGGTTGCTAAGACCCAAAAAGTCCATCTTCAGCAACCCTAGATCCTCTATCGGCCCCATGGAGTATTGGGTGGTGACAGTGCCTTTTTGAGACATTTCCAACGGCGTAAATTTCACAATATCGTCGGGCGCGATGACTACACCAGCGGCATGCACGCCGTGTGAACGAATTGTTCCCTCGACTTTTATCGCCAAATCGACTACTCTTTTGGCTTCAGCGCTAGATTGGTATTCGTTCCTCAAATCGGGGTCTTTTTTTATAGAAACTTCTAGTGGCACATGCCTGCCTTGCACCGGCGGAGGTACTAATTTTGCCAGTCTATCGGCATCACCGTAGGGCATCTTGAGCACCCTGGCGACATCGCGAATCGCTGCCCGACCAGCCATAGTGCCAAAAGTTACAATATTGGCAACCTTATCTTGTCCGTATTTATCTATGGCATACTGAATGACTTCGTCGCGGCGAGTGTCCTGAATATCGATATCAATATCAGGCATGGAAATGCGATCGGGGTTCAAAAAACGCTCAAACATTAAATCGTATTTAATTGGATCCAGCTCGGTTATTTTCAGAGCGAACGATACTATTGAGCCGGCGGCCGAACCACGGCCAGGACCAAAGACAATGCCTCTGTCTTTGCCCCAATTTATAAAATCCGCCACAATCAGCAAATAGCCATCAAAGCCCATTTTACCGATGGTATCTAGTTCGTACTTGGCTCTACGGCCGAGCTCTTTGGTCAATGTCTTTTTCGCCTCATCTGGGCTAAGTTTTTTGGACTGTTCCTCACTAACTCCGCCATAACGCCAGGCTAGACCGCTATATGTCAGCTGGTGGAGATAGCTTCTTTCGGTCTCATTTTTTGGAACGGTGAATTTAGGTATGAGGATTTTACCCAGTTCAATATTCACCAAACATCTGTCGGCAATTTCCCTGGTGTTCCTGACTGCTTCGGGGTGGTCTTTCCAGCGTTTAATGATGTCTTTGGGATCGCAGACATGCAGATCATGCTCCAGAAGGCTCATTCTGTTTTCGTCCTCCATAAACGCCCCAGTCTGGACGCACAGCAACACTTCATGAGCTTCTTGATCTTCGTGGTTTAGATAATGAGCATCACTGGTGACTACTGGCTTTATCTTTAGCTCTTTAGCCAGTTTAAAAAGTAGCTTATTGACTTTGACTTGTTCCGACCAGTCGCTGTCTTGAACTTCAATATAGTACCTGTCGCCAAAAATTTTCTGATACCAGAGGGCGGTTTCTTTGGCTTGCGAATACTGACCCTGGCGAAGCGAATCGCCAACTTCACCGCCGATACAGCCCGAGAGAACTATCAAGCCTTCGTGGTATTTTTCTAAAAGTTTGCGGTCGATTCGCGGTTTGTAGTAAAACCCGTCCAGATGGGCAATAGTTGAGAGTCGCATTAGATTTTCGTAGCCTTGGTTGTTCATGGCCAAGACTGTTAAATGAAAATTGTTTTTGTCCTTTCGGGAATCTCTATCTTGGTGGCCGCGCGTTGCTATGTAGTGTTCGATACCGATGATCGGCTTAATACCGGCGTCATTGGCAGCTTTGTAAAACTCAATTGCGCCAGAAAGTGTGCCGTGGTCGGTAATAGCCACCGCTTTCATGCCTAGTTCTTTGACTCTTTTTATCAGTTTGGGCACCTTAGTTAGTCCGTCGAGCAAACTATAGTGAGTGTGGTTGTGCAGATGCACATAATCAGCAGGCTTCAGTGTCTTTGAGCCAGTCTTTGAACTACCAGATTGTTTTACCACCTCTGTTTTTTTAGTCATTCAGGTCACTTCTTATTTGAGCTCAATTATAACATATGAAAACGGCACCATAAAAACAGGGCGGCTCTTTTTCATAAAAACTAACTTTTTTAGCTTTTTTTAGATTTCGCCGATGTCTTTTTTGTGGATTTGGGGGTCTTTTTCTTGGCCTTAGGAACAGTCTTGTCAGTTTTTGAAATGTCGCTTGAAGCTTTACGAAATTTAGTAATAGCCTCGCCCTGCGCCACTTTAGCCTTCCTCTTTAGGCCCTTCAGAGTGTTCTTGCCCTTCTTGGAAGTCAACAACATTTTGGTAGCCACGCCAGTGGCAGCGCCGACTCCAAAACCAATAAAGCCCCACTTCGTGGATTTCTTACTCATTTTTCTTGTCTTTCTTCTGGTTGCCCTTAATTGAACTCTTTACCACTGCAGCAATGACACTGCCGATAAACGATGCTGATTTTTTAGTGGCCGCCGCTTTACCTACGGTTTCGATGCTATCTACGACACTGCCAGCTTTTTTAGTTATTTCGCGAATATCTTTAATCACTTTGACGAGATAAATCATCAAGACGATGGTCAGCACCAAGAAAATTGCCAGTGTTACGCTAAGAAATATTACCAATATGTCGTACGAATCTATATTCATGCTCGCTACTTTATCATAATATTTTACTTTTGTGCAGTAGTATTACTGGAGACGACCTGGTGACTTTTTGTGCCACTACTTCATACCTCCAATTGTTTTTTTATTAATTCCTGAGCCATCTGGGGGTTAGCTTTGCCTTTGGAATTCTTCATTACCTGACCAACGAGAAAACCAATAGCTTTCATTTCACCGTTTTTTACATCGGTGGCCGCTTTTTTATTCTCAGACAGTATCTGGGTAACAATCCCCTCCATCTCCTCTTCGCCAGAGATTTGCTTCGAATTTCGCTTGTTGTAAATATCTTCTACGGAATCACCTGTTTCAACCGCATCAAACAGTACAAGCTTGGCTTGAGTCGAGTTTAATAAACCAATAGACACGTGACCGAAAAGTTCTCTTAAATGCTTTCCCGTTAACTTGCTATCCTGAACTGTCATCTTCTTTTTCTTTAACAACGCCACAACATCTACTACTAACCAGTTTGCTGCTTTTACGATTAGTTTATCGATAACTACTTTGCCGTGGGTGACTCGCTGTTCAATAATCACTGGGTCATCAATTAATTCGACGAATATATCCATAAACGACTTGTACTTCATCAGGACAGTAATCTGTTCCGAATTAAGCCCTTGCCCGGATAGTTTTCGCCTTAGTTCTGGTGGCAAGCTAGGCATCCCTCCGCGTATCTGCTCAATCTGCTCATCAGTTATGGCCACCGGAGGTAAATCTGGCTCTGGAAAGTATCGGTAATCGTGTGAATCTTCTTTGGAGCGCTGGGAAATTGTTTTTTGCTTGGCGTCGTCCCAGCCACGAGTTTCTTGGGCTATTTCTTGGCCTTTTTCCAGCAGCTCTATCTGCCTTTCAATCTCATATTCTGCAGCCTTTTCAACGGCTTTGAAAGAATTGATATTCTTCACTTCGCTGCGAGTGCCTAGTTCTTTTGAACCCTTTTTAGCTACCGATACATTAACATCGAAACGCATGTTGCCATGGAAAAGATTAACATTACTCACACTGGCATATTTCATCAAATAATACAGCTCCTGGGCATAGGCGCGCGCCGCTTTGGCGGAATGCATGTCGGGGTCGGAAACAATTTCCAACAACGGAGTGCCGGCGCGGTTCAAATCTACTAAAGAATAATCGGCGCCAGCCGGGTGAGTTAATTTGCCAGCGTCCTCTTCTAAATGGGCGCGGGTAATACCAACTTTTATGGTTTCGCCATTTAGCGGTACATCGACATGCCCTTTCCCAACAATCGGCTGGTCAAATTGAGTTATCTGGTAGCCTTTGGGTAAATCTGGGTAGAAATAATGTTTGCGGTCGAATTTTGAAAAGTTCGCCACTTTAGCATTTAAAGCTATCCCCGCTTTTATTGCCAGTTCCACCACCGCCTCATTAAGCACTGGCAACACCCCCGGCAAACCGAAACAAATCGGCGACACCACGGTGTTGGGTTCCTTACCAACAGCATCGTTGCTGACGGCACTAAAAAGTTTAGTCTTGGTCTTTAGCTGCACATGACATTCAATCCCAATCGTCGCCTCATATTGGCTTATAACTTCGTCGGTTAGCATGGACTACCTCCGAAGTTATGGGAGGTGGGAGGTGGTAGATAGTAGATGGTAGATGGTGTTGACTGTCGTCTGTCGTCTACTTTCCCTCTATCGTCTACCGTCTGCTGTCTACCGTCTACCCTCAGATAGCGAACCTCAATTGCCGGTTCTTACGGTTGGTATATCGTGGATCCACCATATTCGATAGGAGAGGGTGTGTCTCTCGTTAGT
>CAYOYH010000030.1:0-8005 GCA_964408165.1 uncultured Candidatus Saccharibacteria bacterium
ACAATAGAACTAGCGAAAGTTACGGAAAAGTCGCATTTGGGGTGAGACTTTGCGGCCTGATGGGGTTAGCCAGAAACAAGGTATAATGTATTTATGAGTAAGTTAGAAAATAATATTGCGTATATCGACGGTCAGAATTTGCACATGGGGACAACTAAGAGTGCTCCAAAGTGGAGAATTGATTTGACGAGATTTCGAACTTACTTAAAAGAAAAATACCATGTAGATCGGGCATATTATTATCTAGGCTATGTTCAGCAGGGTGTTAATTTTGACAGTATTTATGAAGAGATTCAGGAAGCTGGTTTTATACTTGTGTTTCGCCAACACAATAGTGCCATGATTGGCAAGAAAAAAGGTAATGTAGATTCGGATATTATTTTCTCTGCAATGAAACGCTTAGTCACGGGTGATGATTTTGCCAAAGTTGTACTAGTTTCTGGCGACGGAGATTACAAGATGTTGGTAGATTTTTTAATACAACAAAAACGATTCGCGAAAATACTATTCCCGAACAAGAAGTACAGTTCGTCGTTGTATAAAAGCATATCTTCAACCTATTTTGCGCATCTGGACGACAAAGATGTAAAAAAGAAAATTATTCAAAGAACAAAAAGGTTACATAAAATGAAAAAGGATCCTTAGGTAATGAGCCGTTTGGAGCCTTTCTCGTCTTGATAGCGGTAGCATAGCATGTATTGCAAGATTAATCTATGGGTTGTCATGGTTTACATGATGAGCGTCACTTTTGCTTTCAGTAAGTCCTAGTAACAAAACCATTTTTTAGCGTTGTTAAAGCTAATCACCCCAAAGGTTTTTGAGGCAATGGACTACTTCAACTATTTGATCTCGTAGATGACAGTAACTGAGAAATGTAGTTCATTTTCGCCAGGTTGGACAGGCAGTGAGCGTCTGCTTTCGACGACGGGAGAGTCCAAAGAAATCTCTCCGCCACCTAGACTGCGAGGGGTGTGTAGGTTAATAAAGCCATGACCTTCGTGAACACTAATGACCTTGCCAAGCTTCACTTCTAGCTCATCGGCGGAGGCTTGAGCTTTAGATTTGGCATCAGCTACGGCTTCAGCTCTTCCCTGGCGGTCCAGCTCTTTACGTTTTGATTCGGAGAAGCCGGGCACAGGGGTTATTTGCCCTTGCGGGTTAGTAGTTAGCAAGTAATCTTGCACTTTTTGAGCGGTATTTTTGTCACCCACTTGGGCAACAATATTTACAGTAACGCGCTCTTCGGTGTCATCATAAAACCAACGCCAGTCTTGGTTGTAGCCATTGACTTTAATGTCTTTGTCTTCAACACCAAGCTTTTTGAGTCCAGCAACAATTTCAGTGGTTTTGTCTGAAGCTTCTTTGATGGCAGTATCTTCGTCGGTAGATTCAAAATGATAAGAAAGGCTGAAGACGAACTTGTCTGGCGGTGCTTCTATGGTTGATTTACCAGTAGTGGTAATCGTACGGGTGTCGCCTGAAATCGTGTCCCATGGCTTCCACAGAAACAGCATCAGGCTAATTGTCAGGATGTATACGGCTGTCATCATCAGCACCAAAGTGCGGTAGTTTAGCGAGACGGTTAGCTGTTTGTTATTGTCGTCGTCGTTGTTGTTCATAAATCCCCCTATGCTTTGTTGAATTACAGCAAACCTCCGAGGCTAATGCCCATTCAATATCATGTGAACCATGACAATAGTTAGTTAGTGCCAGTTGCATGGTATTATTATTGTTGTTAACAATTTAAAACTCGCGAAAATGTGGAATCCGGTTAAATTCCGGAACTGTGCCGCAACTGTAAAGTCAGACACACGTTTAACGCAAAGAGTTCTCCCGAGCAGGAGATGTGAGCAAGATTGTGATAACTTTAGGTCGTGACTGATCGCTCTTCCCCTGTTTGGATTATAAAAACAGGGGATTTTCTTTTGGAGGCTACCGCTCAACTACACACCGAACCAATGCCAATTGTCGAAGAGGTCGACAGCGAGGTTTTGTTTGCCAATAAATACCGAACCAACATTGAGCACTCCGCGGAGTACTGGTCTTTTGAAATCGACGACGAACGGTTGCTTACGGAAATGGACCACTTGCAGTCGGCGCGTTCAAAAGAGAGCGCCTACCACGCCGAAGCCGTAGAGGATATTAAACAAAACTATATTACTGCCATTTACGAACGAGTGATTCCTAATGGAGTGTCCAGATTTTCTTACAATAGATGGCTGGGCAAGACGCCCGATAGCGTAGCCAAAAGTGGCTATAAATGGCACCGAACCGAGGAGGCCTACCGTAGAGTAGGCATCGAAGTTGAAGCGGCGAACAGTATTGACCAAGATTTGCCACTAGGCTATGCCAAAGTGGTCGTTTCGCCCAAGATGAGCGCTTCTGACGCCTCACCTGCTGTGGCAAAGAGCGAAAACCTAGACCAATATGATTCGATCCAAGTTTATTATTCGACAGACAGTGGTGTCGAGGCCGAAGCTATATTGGTCGAGGGAGTAAGCTTGACTAGTTGGTACGCCATGCTGGGTAGTGAAAATAAGCTTTTCAATGCTCCGGTCGAACTGGATCCAAAAAACGATTCGGCTCTAGATATTATGAAGGCGCACCAGCATATGGTTATACCTATTGCCAGCCTAGAGAAGGGAGCAGTATCGGTACTGGAGGAAGTTATGAGTTTCGAAAACGACATCGAGGCCTATGCAAAACTAAAAAAACAGCTCGATTCATTTAGCGAAGATCAGTCCAAGCTTGCCAACCACGCCAACATAATGGCCGAGGAGTGGCTGCGGTTTGATATTCAGCTGGAAGAAGCGCTACATGCAGAAGGTAGCACCAAAGGAGAAGTTGCTGATTTTATCGACGATCAGTATCCAAAGCTCGATAAGCGAACGCAGGAGTTTGTCCAAGCTCACAAAATTCCAGGTGGCTACATCATGACTACCAAACTAGCTGCGCTAACCGAAGACATGAAGCGAAATACAGTATGGGCTAGAACGGGCGTGCGAGTAAATAACAGCGAAATAATAGATCAAATTAACCCCGTGGAGTTTAAGAGGCTTCAGCTGCAGGAGCAAGCCTATGATATTCTGGCTCAAAGAAATATGATCAACGAAGTTATGGAAATGAGTCGACTGGCGGACTGGGCCATAGCCAGTATTAATATCAACACTGGCAGCAGGGGTTGTCCAGCGGGTGGAGCCTCAAGGTTTGCCGGTGGTGCAGCGCAAAGTCGAGGGGCTGCTAAGCAAAATAATCAAGAAAATACATATTGCCCTAAGGTAGAGAATGGGCAAAAAGGTAAATGCCCAGGTTGCAAACAAATAGTGCCAATTATTGTTAAAGACAAACTTTACTGCTCGAGAGGGGGATGCAAATTAGCGCATTATTCAATCAAGAAGAGCAAAACTGTGGTCGCAGCGAAAGAGAAAAAACAGAAGGCTTCAATGAAAGATAGCAAAGCTGATAAGATTGCTGCATGAGAATTGGAATTTTTTCTGGCACATTTGACCCGGTACATGACGGGCATGTGGCGCTGGCTATTGACGCGCTGGAGCGAGCCAGTCTTGATAGATTGATATTTCTGCCTGAAGCCTCGCCCCGCCGAAAAAACAACATTATACCTCTCGGTCAACGAGTAGATATGCTAAAACTGGTCGCCAGTGAAAACGAAAAACTAGAAGTGTTTACCTGCCAAAACGAAACCCATTCAGTTGATGAAACCATGACTGAGCTTCACAGGAAGTACGGCAAAGAAAACCAATACTTTCTGGTAATGGGCGCAGATGTATTTGAGCACATTGAAGGTTGGTCAAGCCACGCTCAACTAGCGATAGATAATTCGTTTATTTTGGGGCTAAGGACGGAAGATGACGGTGAGTTAGCTATAGAAATCGCCGTGCGCTTAGGCCTAGAGCCGACAATGATAATCTCGGCACTCCCCTCTCTATCTTCGAGCGAAATACGCCGGGCACTTAAAAAAAGAGCTAAAGCTAACGGCCTGAACAGTGCAGTACAGCAGTACATACGGAGCAACAAACTCTACGGGAACACTAAGGTCCATCAACGAGAGAAACTCTACAGTCTTCGTAGAAAACTGAGCAGTGGCGAGGTTGAACGCCGCAGCCAAGACATTTGCAACAAGCTATTTGATTCGGTTGCCTGGTCATTAAATCCGAAAATTCATGTGTACCTACCTATTGCTAGAAACAACGAAATCAGCACCTGGCCACTACTAAGTAGGCTTTGGAGAAGCAAAACTGATGTGAAAATTTTTACCTCGATGTATGGAGGCAACAAAGCCCTGCAACACGTGCGAATAAACCAAAGCACTCAGTACCGAACAGACGATCTAGGCATACCTATGCCAGCTAGCAACTACACCCAGGAGGCGGGCGAGTATAGTTTAATTATCGTTCCAACGTTGGGTTTCGATAAAAACCGGAATCGACTTGGCTACGGCAGAGGAGTGTATGACAGTTTTTTGGCACAACACAAAAACGCCCGCAAAGTCGGACTTGCTTATGAAAATTCTAAACAAAACCAAATAGAAACTGAGTCTCATGACATGCCTCTAGACGCAGTGGTTACTGAAGAAAATTTCTACTAATTATTTGTTGTGATTTTCTAAATAGAGCAGATGCTTTTCGCGGTATTTGTTGAACTGGGATTTCCTGAAACCATTTTTACTAATGAACGAACTTATTTTTTCACTGCCAAGATAGTGGGGGATTATTACGTAGGTGGCGCCCAGTTTGTACAGTTCGGACGCTTCTTCTGCGGTATCGGCATGACAAATTAACACGGCATTAGGGTTGACCTTACTGATGTGCCTGACTGTAAATACGTTGATAGTGTGCTCGGTAATAGTAGAGATGACGAGCTTGGCTTTGCTGGCATTTATCTCGTCTAGTAGCTCGGTATTGGTCACATCGCCGTAAACATGAGGTATGTGGGCGTGCCCCATGTGGTCGATTACTGCCGGGTCGTAATCTATGACTAGGAAGCGTTTTTTCATACGCTTGAAGACTTTTATAAATTCGGAGCCACCTTTTTTATAGCCTAGCAACAAAGCGTCGTATTGATATTCAGGTTTCTCTCTTTGACCTTCTTTGCGCCGCTCGAACAGCTTGAGGTATTTTTCAAAGAAATCAAACAGCTGATCGGCATAGATTATCATGTAGGTAGAGACGGCGATGGTAATCAAGGCTATGACTGTCACTAGCGACACAGTGCGGTCAGTGACGCTTCCCACGCTACTGGCAAGTAAAATAAATATTAGCGAGAATTCACTGATTTGCGCCACCGTAAGACCGGCCTTGAAGCTAGTTTTCTTGGTGTAGCCGAGCAAGCCCATAATCGTCAGTACGATTATTGGATTTCCGATAAGCACAAACAGGGAGAGAACAATTCCCTGTGGCAAGACTTCGATAATACTGTCTAGGTTGAGTTTTGCGCCAAGCGAAACGAAGAACAAAACGATGAAGAAATCACGTAAAGGCTTTAACCGTGTAGCGACTTCTTGAGCGTAGCTCATCGATGCCAAAGCTACACCGGCAAACAGAGCGCCAATTTCCAGCGAAAGACCTATTTCGGCAAAGAGTGTGGCTACACCAAAACCCCATCCAAGAGAAAACAAGAAAAGGAACTCGGTTGATCCGGAAATTATCCTGGTTAAATGTGGCAAGATTTTGGTTGAAAACAACAACAACCCACCAGCTAACAGGGTGCCTTTAATGAGTAGCTCCACCAACCCTTGACCTTCAGTACCACCACCGGTGCCAGTGGTTACGACAACGATGAGCGCTATAGTGGCGATTATGTCCTGGACCAGCAAGAAGCCAATCGAAATTTTGCCATACAAGCGCCCTTGCTCTCTTTTGTCGCTGAGAAGTTTGAGTATAATAATTGTGCTTGAAAACGCCAGAGAAACCGCTACAAAAATCGCTTCAAAAGCATCGAACCCCAAAAGTCGAACTAATCCATATCCGAAGATGGTCGTAAAAAGAACCTGCCCAGCACCAGTTAGAACAGCGGTTTTACCAACCTCCTTCACTACCTTGGGGTTTAAGCTAAGTCCGATAATAAACAGCAGTAGTGTGATGCCGAATTTCGCCAACACACCGATGGTGTCTTCTGACTGTACGATATGAAAGACCGACGGCCCCACCAAGATGCCAGTTAAAATATAGCCAATTATTTGAGGTTGCCTGAGGAGATGTATGATTAAGCCAACAAATGTGGCAATAGCAATTATCAGGCTGATTTCAGTAAATAGTGTCTGCTCCATTACCTAGACAGTATCTAGCAACACCTAGCCTGTAGCAAGTAATGCTTTGATACTCCGGCTTTTTTGCAGATGCCCAAACTTTGGTCTTTCCCCTGAGGCTAGAGGCGATAGCGCCACCGCAGCTTTCGACACCATTAAAAGAGCGCGTCAAATATTGCGCCTGCTGTATACTGAAAGCCTGAAGGAAGACGCTTATGATTCAGTATTTCTACAAAAAACCCGAAGACCAAGAAGTGAAAGAGCTCGATGAGTATCAATCAGGCTCTTGGGTTTATGTGCAAAACGCCGACCATGCTGAAATTACTAGCTTGGTAAAAAAGTTTAATCTTAATTCTGGACACTTAGAAGACGCGCATGACAGCGACGAAATGCCTCGTCTGGAGCGAGAAGGCGAGCAAGTTTACCTTTTCACCAGATTTGCACATACAGATTCAGATCTAGTGCTAACGACCACGCCCTTGCTGATTGTATTTCACCCAGATTGCTTAATTTCCGTTTCCTTTGAGCCGCTATCTGGGCTGGACGAGCTTACAGGCGATAGGTTGGATATAGACACTACTTGCCAAGGAAAGCTAGCCTTACAAATCCTTGATCGAGTAGACGACAAATACGAAAGGTATTTAAGCGATGTTAGCAAGCAAATCAAAATTATTCGCTCCCGTCTAAGAGTTGAAGAAATCCGAAATCAGGATTTTGTGAATTTCGTAACTATTGAAGAGGGGTTGAATGAGTTTATGATAGCGCTGACTCCAATGACGCCGATACTCAAGCGTTTAATGCTCGGCAGGCACATAAATCTTACAGCTGAAGACAGGGAGCTGGCCGAAGATTTACTTTTGAATAATGAGCAGTCTCTGGTGGCTTGTCGCTCAAGCATTAAATCGGTTATAAGTATTCGCGAAGCCTACTCCACTATAATGTCTAATGATTTGAACCGTATCATACGAATATTCACTGTGCTAACGGTGCTTATTTCGGTGCCAACACTTATTGCTAGTATTTACGGAATGAATGTCGACCTGCCTTTTGACCGTTCGCCTGGTGCTTTTAGTGGGCTAATGATTTTCTCTGTTGCCCTTTCACTCACTTTGCTATGGTATTTCAGACGGGAAAAATGGCTCTAGACGCTCGTTAGGCACACTAGTTTGCTAGCGGTGAAGCCACCATTCAACTGTCTCGTTGCTTGCTGCGGTCTGTAGGCTTCCACTCCTAGGCGCATCTATAGCAATTTCAACACCAAGCCTGTATTTCCCTAGAGCCATCTAGAGCAAAACTGACCCGCGAATTTTAAATGTGTCAGGTTCTGGAATCACTAGACTGCAACTCAATGAAGCTCTTCAGGCTGACCGCCCGCTTGAGACTGTGCCATGCCTGTGTTGACACCCCCCTCAGGCAGGCGTCGAGCACAGGCACAGTAAGCCAGGGGGGTATGCCACACCTAATCAGAATGGGTGGATTTTTGGACTTCGGTAGCTCACTAGGCGGGATTTCAGAACTTTTGCTAGGGTTGCCAGAGCTGGCTGACTACTGTTTTCAACGGCTCAACGCGTTGAGCCGTTGAGGATTTCAGAGTTTTTAATGCCCTTCTGAAATTGCTATATTCAGCAAGACATTTCTGCATGGCTCAAGCAGGACACCTAGCATGTGGCTGCGACGCATTACCGGCTGTCAAACCTCAATAGAAATGTCCTATTGATTCCAAAATAGAAATGTCCGGTT
>CAYOYH010000031.1:0-8000 GCA_964408165.1 uncultured Candidatus Saccharibacteria bacterium
CTTGGCGAAAACGGCAAAGAAGTGCTGGCTGGTATAGTAGTGAATAAAGTAGCGCTCGGCAGTAGCAGTGTAGTCGAGGATGAGGCAACTGATAGTGTTCTCGCCGATCAAATACGGGGCATCATGTCGCGTGCACTAAATGAGGAGCAGCTTGACATTCTTGAGCGCAGGTTTGGGTTTAATGGGCATTCAGCGCAAACCTTAGAGTCGATAGGCAAGGCGCATGGCATATCGAGTTCAAGTGTCCGCCTCCGCATCATTGGAGCTATCGAAGCTATCAAACCGCAACTGATAACATCTAGAATTTTAGTCGATGCAGAATAGCTTGTAAGGTCATGAGGATTATCGCTGGAAAATTAAGCGGACGGGAAATCAAAGCGCCAAAAGGTCATAGAACCCACCCAATGTCAGAGAAAATGCGTGGCGCGTTGTTTAATTCACTGGGCGATGTCAGCGGTTTGGCGGCTCTAGATGCTTACGCCGGTAGTGGCGCCCTGTCTTTTGAGGCGTTGAGCCGTGGGGCTGGTTTCGCGCAGTTGGTGGAGAAAGATTTTAGAGCTTATGAGGTTTGTAAAGAGAACGCCAAGGCGCTTGGCTTGAAGGACGAGGCGAAAATCACTAGGGCAAATGTGTCGAGTTGGTCGGACAGAAATATTGAGCATAAGTTTGATTTAGTGTTGTGCGATCCGCCGTATGACAAGCTGAATCTTGATATTATTTCTAAGCTTTCTCGGCATTTGAAACCAAACGGGCTTATGGTATTATCTACAGCAGGTAGGGAGTCGGCGCCGACCGTTAATGGAGTTGTTGTGGTGGACAGCCGTATCTACGGAGACGCGGCACTGGCTTTCTACCGTTTTTAGGAAGCACTAACGACCGGACTGCCAAGTGGCGAAGCCACTTGCGCCTCCGGTCTTTTCATTTCTGATTGCGTCAAATACTGCGATACTCCGAGAAGTATCATTAATACGTCTCGTGCGTTTCTCGTCTTTTCCTTATCAGAAAAGAAATAGAGCTCCCTAAAATAAATAAACTACTCGCGCCTCGCTAGAAAGCAAATCAGTTCTACCTAAAAACTTAGTTTCTCGTCCTTTCCTTATCAGAAAAGAAATAGAGCTCCCTAAAACTGATTGACCAAGTACCTCTGCCAAGATGCAAAGCATCTTGCACCAGGTACTTTTTTCGTTTCTGGCGGCGTTGAAAACTGTGGTGCTCGAAGCAGTATCATCTATACAGCTCCTTGCGCTCCTCGTTTTCGCCTTGCCAGAAACGAAATCAATTCAGCCTAAAACTTCCGCACTTTAGCTCCTCCTCGGTAGCAACTAAATGGTTTGCGTCAGATAATACAGTTTATTTCCCAGCTTCTTTGCTTGCTTGCGATACACATGGCCGTCTGTGCGGCAAAAAAACGGCTAGGATTAGCTAGTTTCACCAAGCAAGAGTTACAGAAATAAAAAACCAAAAGGAGGTCATTATAAATAAAAGTTATAATGACATATGTTGTATCACTTTTTGTTGGGTAAAATAGTACAGTGAAAGTGAAGTTATAGTGAAGCGGTATAATTTTCTTGACAGGAGGGCGGTATTCTTGACAAGAAGGAGTATAATGGAAGTGTAAATAATCGCAGGGGCAAGAACCTCGTTATGATACGAAAAGGAGAGATTATGGGAATTAACCCCGAGCTGGGCACAGAAGATATGACCGATGGCAATCACCCAGATAGAGGTGCTTTGAACGCAACCCCTGATAACTTAGCAGGGCAAGACGAGGCAAAAGTGCTTAGAGAAATGACGCCAGAAGAATGTGTGGCGTTCGTGGGTAAGGCGGGCATAAGAGGATTATTTAGGTAGGCTGCAACCCTGGACTAGCAATTTCAGCAAGCAAACTTTTTGATACCAAATACAAAACCCGTCTTTCGACGGGCATTATATTTGGTACCGGAGAAAGGACTCGCCCACATTCCGCGGGCCCGAAATTACATCTTTGAAAACATAGTTTTCAAGAGTAAGTTTCCTTGAGACATGCCACCAGCATGTCTCACACGTTCCGCGGGCCCAAAACTTCACTATTGAAAACAAGTTTTCATCGGAAGATTTCCTTGCGAAAAGCTCCCAGCATTTCTGCCACGGTCTTACTCGCTACAAAGTAGCGAATCAGCCGTCGCCACACCTCGCATCGGGCGTTAACACGCGCCGGTGCTCCGGCCTTGCGAAATGCTCCCAGCATTTCTCACCTCAACGCCTGGGGTTCAGGTTCAAATCAATTTTCTCGGGTATAAAGCAAAAATAGCTCACGAAGTGTGAACTATTTCAGCTTGGTACCGGAGAAAGGACTCGAACCTTCACGCCACAAGGGCACTAGGTCCTAAACCTAGCGTGTCTACCAATTCCACCACTCCGGCTGGTACGGCAATATGATAATGATTTTATCCACTAATTGCTAGACTGGATTTCCTTCAGAGAACAGATGACGGCTTTAATGACTTGTGAGACACTGTACTAAGCATGAGAAGTATATTTGAATTCATCAAACGAACAGTGCTGAAAATTCTTCGAGCAATCTTCTTGGTTGAGAAGCCGACAGAGACAAGCACATACCATTATCAACAAAAAGAATTTCTGGTTACCTACGTCGAAAATGATTTTTTCAAAGTTCTAGTTAAAGCTGTAGGAAATAAGTACTATGTATTTCCTCAGATTCATTTGTCATCTATAGTGGATCATAAAGTTCCGAATGGGCAGTCCTGGCAGGGTGCATTGAGTAAAATCCAGAGAAAATCAGTAGACTATGTGCTTTGCGAAAAGGAGCAGCTGAGAGCCGTGCTGGCGATAGAGCTTGACGATAAAACCCACAACAGGGCAGACAGAGTAGCGAGAGACGAATTTGTAGAACGTGTTTTAGGAGAGGCGAAAGTACCGTTAGTAATATTTCGTAACTACAAAACTCTATCCGCAACAGATGTAGAACAGAAAATAGTTGAAGCGCTAGAAATTTGAGCCGCGCTAAAGGGTGTAGGCCACCGCGGAACGTAAGCAAGTCCTTCCCCTTCATTTTTTGTAGCTACATTTAGCTGTAGAATCATTGTTGTGCGACATCCATGAAGTAATAACAGATTAAAATGTAATTGATACTAGCTAAACTATAATAAGAAAATAGTTGCTGTTAACTAGGTATAATAAGAATTGTTCTTATATTACTTAAAGCTTGTAAAGTATAATAAGAGTGTATATAATAATCTCCATAACTGAGGTAAGCTAGATATGAGAAGTGGCGTGTACATAAGACAACCTGAAGGATTTAAAGCGTTTAATCCCAACTCTTTACCCCCAACCCCTCCGCTTGATATTGATAAGGAAATGCTTGATCTAAATTCAAGAGCTGATATCGCCATCGGTCGCCTAGACAGTCTTGGGGATTTTATACCTAACGCTGATCTGTTTGTATTTATGTATGTCCGCAAGGAAGCAGTAATATCAAGTCAGATCGAAGGCACTCAAGCCACACTTGTAGATGTACTAGATTTTGAAGCAGGCAACATAGATTCTGAAGAGCTCTCTGATGTCGATGAGGTAGTAAATTATGTCAATGCATTGAACTACGGACTCGACGAGATTACAAAGTCAGATGGTCTTCCTTTGAGCTTGAGGTTAATTAGAAATATTCACAAGAGGTTGTTGTCTGGAGTAAGAGGGCAAAATCGGACGCCAGGGTTATTTAGAACATCTCAAAATTGGATTGGTGGGACTATGCCTAGCAATGCAACATATGTTCCTCCCGCCGTGCATGACATGCAGCCTGCGCTGGACAGTTTCGAAATGTATATGAGAGATTATAAAGAGCTGCCACCCCTGATCAGAACAGCCCTTCTGCACAGTCAGTTTGAAACTGTACATCCGTTCGTAGATGGTAACGGAAGGGTGGGTCGTTTATTGATTACTTTCTACCTATGTCACGAAGGGACTCTAAAAAAACCACTTCTATATTTATCCTTCTTTTTGAAGAAAAATCAGCAGGAATATTACGATTTACTCCAGGCAGTCCGAGACGCTAGTGATTACGAAGGTTGGGTAAAGTTTTTCTTAAGAGGTGTCATTGAAACTGCAGACGAAGCCGTAAACACTGCAAAATCTATTATCAAATTACGTGAAAAAGATAGAGGAAAAATGACAAGCTTGGGCAGAGGTATGCCCAAGGGAATACTGTTGCTTAACCAACTTTATACATATCCTACTGTAACGATTGCAACTGTAGCGAGATTTACGTCTCTAACACCAAAGTCTGCTAGCAATTTAATATCAAGATTCGTAGAACTTGGTATCCTTGAAGAAGTGACTGGTAAAAAAAGGAATAGAAGATACAGGTACACCAAGTACGTGAACCTGCTAGTAGCTACTCGTTAGTTTGAAAGTAGTAATTTATCACTACACACAAACTCTAGTTTGTCGCTGTGTAACTCCCCCTCACTTGCTTAGTAAGTGTTCCTGATACGGAGTAGCTAGTATTTCTCTTTAGCGGGTTATCTCACCTCTAATTAGGTGTGAACTATTTCGTAGTTGCTGCACCAAACAGCACCAAGAGTAGGGCAGTCGATGTCATAGCGAGTCAATAATTCAAATACTGAACCCAACTACCCACCACTAAACTATCCCAACACTCCCTCAAACCTTAATTATCCGAATAACAGATACAAATCTCGCAACATCATATTTAAATCATATTTAAATCTGATGCGAGTAATATAGAAATATTAAACTAAATAGATCCGATTTTCTTGCTGGCGAGGAGAGTTCGAGTAATGGACGAAGTCGCTAACCAATAGCACTGGTATATGGATAGCTGGTAGAATAATTATCAATATGCCTAAGGAAGTAGTCACCCAACAGGAGTTTATAGATTTATTGCTGGTAGTTTGGAATAAGATTAAGCAAACCAGTCTTGAGTATTTCGACGAACATTTTGATTATACTGGTGAAAACAAGAAACTTATTCTAGAAACCTCCATCTTTTCGCTTTGGGTAGTTACACTTGCCATTGCTTCCGCAAGTAACTCGACTAAAAATTTATTTCACGATAATTTTTGCGATTCTTATGGGTTCGATGCAAAGGAAAAGCAGAATTTTTATAAGTTGATTGACAAGAGGTACAGTAATTATTACGATGCCTTCCAGATATGGCAAAAGAATCACGGGTCTGGTCACATGGTAGGCAGTGTCATAGTTGAAACAATTATAAACCAAAATCCTGATTTTCCTTTCGACAAAGAAATACCTCAACTTGATTTTATGGAGGTGTCTCAGGCCTTTATTCTCTTTGGTGAGCAGTTTAAATTTGCAATAAAAGCGATTGGCAAAACAGTGAGAAAATTTTAGTCAATCGTTAGATTCATGAAGTTGGAGCTGTGAAATTTAATTTTAGCGCTCGTATTGCTTATGTGGTATTTCAAGTGGTGACTAATCGACAATGTATACACAGGAAAAGCGAAGACTTGGGTAGATAGGTGGTGTAGGCCGTTGGCGTCAAACGAAGAAGTTTCGCTTCGAATAATACTAGATTGATTTGGGTCTAGAGATATTTATAAGTGCATTAAAACGAGACACTTGATCCTTGTGTTATCAGTGGTAGTCACCTATAATTTTGGCTATGAAAGAAATAGTATTAAATTCATACCAACTGGCTAGCGGTGAATGGATTCCACGATTATTTATTCGGCTCCACAATGCCGATAATATTGTTGAAGAATGCCACTACTGGCCCAATAATTTTCACAGATGTAACACTCAAAATGAGGCTAACGAGTTTGCAAACCGTAAATGTCTCATTTTAGTATAGACCTGAAAAAGTGAAGTTAGCTCTCACACAACTGCGATTTGCTTTCTAGCAAGGCGAAATGAGAAGTGAGCTATAGCTGTGCATGGCAGCACTGCTATAGCGAGCCTCGCAAGTTTCAACGCAGCTAGGGAGCAAAAGTCCCAGCAAGTTTGTTACTTGGTCGCAAACTACTGGTACGCTCGAGTTGTGTGGTGGTACAATATGGGGGATGGAATTACAAAAACAACCATACAAAGGCGCCCGGGATTTCTACCCTAAAGACAAAAGACTACAGAAATGGCTTTTTGCCAAGTGGCGCAAAGTAGCAGAGAAATACGGCTATGAGGAATATGATGCGCCGATTTTGGAGTTGACGGAGCTGTACAAAGCCAAAAGTGGCGACGAGCTGGTTAACGAGCAAACTTATAGCTTCAAAGACAGAGGTGGGCGAGATGTTTCTATTCGTCCAGAAATGACACCTACGGTTTCAAGAATGGTAGCCAGCCAGCGCCAAGAGCTTGGCTACCCAACGCGGTGGTATTCTATTCCAAACCTGTGGCGCTACGAACGCCCACAGCGTGGTCGACTCCGCGAACACTGGCAGTTAAATGTAGACATTTTTGGCGTGTCGACGATAGACGCTGATTTGGAACTGATCATGGTCGCTAGCTCCGTCATGGAGGAACTCGGCGCCACCAAAGACATGTACACCATCAAAATAAACAGCCGAAAATTAGTAGATATTATCATGGCTGACTATTTAGCGTTGGATATAAATCAGACCAACCAGATGGTCAAATTGCTGGATAAAAAGGACAAAATGCCCGACGAGGCCTTTGAAATGGAAGCCCGGGGAATATTTGCCAGTGCCGCCAGCGAGGGCTGGGAGAAATTGAAGGCGCTACTTGACGCCAAGTCTATGGGGGAGCTGCCAGAGGAGATAAAAAGCGCCCACCCAATCAACGAGATACAGATACTCTTCACCTTGCTCAAAGACAACAGCGTTACAAATGCCGTGTTTGATGTCAGCTTGATGCGCGGGTTCGACTATTACACCGACATCGTTTTCGAGATCTACGACAACAATGACGAAAATAACCGCTCACTGTTCGGCGGCGGGCGCTACGATGGATTGATTGGGCTTTTTGGTGTCGACCCAGTACCAACTGCCGGCTTTGGCATGGGCGATGTGACGATAATGAATTTTTTGGAAGTCAATAATTTGGTACCAGAGCTGCGTTCGGAAACCGATGTCTACTTGATTGTGGTTGGCGATGTACTACGCGAGGCTCAAGGCATTGCCAACATTTTGCGTGGTGGCGGAGTGAATGTTGCTGTGGACATCAGTAACTCAAAAGTCGACAAACAGCTCAAGAACGCTTCTAAAAAAGGCGTCAAACATGTCATGTTTGTTGGTGAAGAGGAACTAAACTCTGAAGAGTTTACTCTGAAAAATATGGACACTGGCGAAGAGCACAAACATTCGTTGAATGAGATTAAAGGTAGTTTGGAGAAGGAATAGACGGTGGAAGTTAGGAAACAGGAAATGTCGAATGGTAAATGGTAGGCGGCAGATAGTAGGCAATAGAGCTTAGAGTCAAGAGGTTAGAGGCTGGAAAAGCTACGTTTCCTCTTTTTTGTGTTCCCTTGCGTTTGTTGCCGACATTAAAGAAAACTGATTAAGAAATAACCAACTACGCCGAGTAATGAGCGAGGGTTTTGTTCATTTACTCCTATGAATAACTAAATGAACCGCCGTAGGCGTTACCGAGCTCCGGTGTAGTTGGTTATTTCTTAGTCATGTTTTCGTCCATGGAGGCAGTTTTGCTACACTTTTTCTGTAAAAAGTGTCTCGCGGTGCGCTGGCGAAACAGCGCTACTTTCCGCCGGTAGGTGGACAGGCATTGAAAATAACACTTAAACCCTCTTCTATCGAAAGTAATAATGTGGTGTGCTGCCGTTTGTTAGACGATAGACAATAGAGTGGGGGGCGGAGCTGCTCACTAGCAAGCTAACTGTCCAGGTTCACATAGATAAGCGCCACTTCTAGAATAGTATTAATTCTAGATAAGGAGGCGCATATGACTCGTAAGACAGGTACACAAACACGAATTGGTGTGGTTATTCCGGGACTAGCTGGGCTTAAACTCACTAGCTTAAGCAAACCAGCCAAGCAAAGACTAAAGTGGAT
>CAYOYH010000032.1:0-7950 GCA_964408165.1 uncultured Candidatus Saccharibacteria bacterium
CGGAAGAGCCAAAACCTCCACGATATTGCCTATAGCCCTAATTATACGTATATGACGGCCGTCATATACGTATAATCGATGGTGTACGACCAACTGACAATGTTAAAAATAAGTCCGGGAACCGTCTGGTTAAGTACAGGCATAAATAGCAAACGCGTAAGTCTTGAGACTGTTCAACTATGAAGACTGAGGTTATTCCACGATGAAGTAATCGAAGATATAGGTGGTTGACGCCGAAGGCGCGTTGATTGTCCCAACGCTAAACCCATTGGCGGTTCGGGTGGCATAGAAGGAAAGACTGGCGGTACTGGAACCGATAGGGGTTATTTGAACGTTAGGTGTGGTGCTGTAAGCATTAACGAAATTGATATTTGCCAGTATGCCAGCTGGCGGACTACTTCCGGTATTGATAGTAATCGTACCGGCAATGTCGTTTCCGCTTATAGATACCGTGCCGCCAGCGCCAACTGCTGTGCCTGAAGAAATCCCGGGTATTCCGCCACCAGTATCGATGTGCCTGGTGAACACAGCGTTGCCGGTGAACCGAATATTGTCGGAAGAAATAACTCCAGCCGATAGAGTTCCACCGATGGCAACATCGCCAGTAACATCCATGCTTTGCTGGATGGTCAAGCTTTGCTGGATACTCAAACCACCCAAGATAGCCAAATTATTAGATATGTTTACATCTTCAAAACTGCTCTGTCCGGAAACAGTGATGCCTGGCAGACTTAGGGCGCCGCCAACATTGATAGTGCCCGCCACATCCAGACTGTCTTTAATCAACACCTTGCCATTGAAGATGGCGTTGGCGGCAACTGTCAGAGTTTGGTCAGCAGTGCCGATTATGGCTTCGGTGGTTAGTATTTCGTCCAGCGTTTCTTGATCCAGCGTTTGCCCGTCGAAGATTATGTTGCCCGGGTCCTGGTTTCTGCTGGAAATGGAAACAGTAACAACGATGATAATCGCAATCAAAAATATGGCTATGAAAAGTATCAAATATGGGTTTATGTTGGACACCAAGTCTCGGATTCGTTGAGCGCTGGTTTTCCTTGGTGCATCCCCTATAGAGGATGCAGTACTAGCTGTAGCCGGTTTCTCCAGAGCATCGGTGTCGTCCATGCCCGCAAGTCCACTAGAGCTTGAAGCTGGGCTGTCGACGGATTTCACCTCCTCTTTGATTGTAGGAGTCTCCAAAGAGCTGTCGTTGGCACCTTCAATTTCTTCTTTTTGATCTTTCTCTGCCATTTTCTACCAATCGAATTTTAAGTTAACTATTGCGAGTATAATAGTACTCGCAATAAGCCCGACAGACAACAT
The DNA here is from genome assembly GCA_964408165.1 of uncultured Candidatus Saccharibacteria bacterium. GTDB lineage: Bacteria > Patescibacteriota > Saccharimonadia > Saccharimonadales > CAYOYH01 > CAYOYH01. The sequence goes on from CAYOYH010000032.1 coordinate 1,321, forward strand.
GCTCGCTTGATATTGTGGCTAACTGCGCTTAAGCTTAGGGAGTCAGAGGGTTGAGGCATGAGCAGGTATCATCATAGTGACAACATTTACAAGAAGGGTTCCCGCAGACGTAAGTTCCATATAGGTGTTTATTCGGTGGTGGGCTTGGTATTGGTCATGGTTTTTTACTTGTTCTATGATCTTAGGGTAGACGACGGCACCAGGCTTGAATCTCCGCCAACAGTGCGCTCAACAGATTCAGAGGCCATTTTTACCGAGTTTGACGAAGAGAAATTTTATATAAAATTACCTTTGGAGTGGAATGCAAAAGCTACAGACATAACCGAAGCATATCGACACTACAGCTTTGAAAGTTCTGATGAGCGGTTTAGTGCTCGCACACTAGATATTTACATTGGTGGGTTCCCGCATAGGTTTGACGCTAATCGGGTTCATAAAGTTAGAGTTGACGGTAATCGGCTAATCCCATCAGCTATTTCACCGCAATGTTTCGATGAAGTGTTGGCTGCGGATGAAAATGCTATTCGCGAAACTACTCAGTGGAACTGGAATAGCGTGACATTTCCCTGCAACCCCAGTAGTGTTCTGAGTGTAGTTGTCGCAGGAGATGACGATATTATTTTGGCTATGATTGGCGACAGCAGCATTACGAGGGAGTTCACTATCGTCTACACCGATCACTCCAATAAAATCGACAACGCTATTTTTACCGAAGCTTTGCGCACTTTTAGAGTTAAGTAGTTGAGAGTTGGGAGCTACAGGAAAATAGTAGCAAGTAGAGAGTGGGGGAAATTAGAATTTAAATTCTAATCCTAGTTCCCAGTCTGCAACCTCTAATCTTCAACTTCCAACTCGTCGCCTACTGTCCACCAATTCAGTTTCTAGGTTGCAAGCCTCAACTTCTTCGACGTTTAGAGAAGCGTTTGGAGCTAACTTCAAAAAGTAGAGGTGACGACTAAATTGTGGCTCATGGTGTAAACGCCGCCAGGTGTTAACGGGGCGATGTTTAGAATATAGGAAATGGTATAGTCTGTTCGACCAGAGCTGGAGTTCGACCGAGCGATGACATCACCTTTGACATACTTAAATAAATTAGGGGTGTCGTAGCCCGTTGCAGCAAAACCAAAACCGAACGAACTGTCTGGGAATTGACTGGCATTGGCTCCAAATACAGCCGGCGCGGTATTGGCCACCAGGTTGATGCCAAACTGCTCCACTCCTGCAGTAGACGGTGCGGCAACAGTCATGTTGGCCAGTATGCGGCCGTTGTTGTCGGGCGGGTTTGAGTATGAAGTTACGGTGTAGCCGCTAGCCAGATAGGTGCGCACAAAGAAAGTATGCTCCAGAGTACCGGTAGTGTTGGGTGTTAGCACTCCGGCATCTTTAGTGTCTGCCGGCACCACCATCTCTAAAAACGGATCACCGGTAGTAGTGTAGCCCGCCCAGAGGTTGAAATTTGCACTAGCTGACCTGCCGACGCCGGTGTCGCCGAGCGAGGCTCGAGCCTGGAAGCTAGGAGAGCCGGAATCGAGCTGTCCACCAGGCCCAATAAACGATTCTTCAATCTGGAAATTTGGCGAAGAGCTTTGAGCCAAGGCAACCACAGTGGTGCCAGCAAGCAAGAATAATGTTGCCAATAACAGTAGTGGTTTAAGTTCAACTCTCATAACAGTAGCATTATAGCAATTAGGATTAGAAGTTAGAAGTTAGAAGTTAGAAGTTGGAATAGGGAATAGACGACAGATTCTAGAGGTGAGAGGTAAGAGGTGTGGAACTCATAACTCGGAAATAGACGACAGACGATAGAGGTCAGAGCTTAGAGTTTCTATATTCTGGATTCTAATCTCCATCTGTGGATAACTGTAATAAGAAAATGCTTGTGTTTTACGGCGACATATAGTAATTTTGAGTCACGACATATTAAAAACAAAAAATAACACAAGGAGAAAAAAGTATGTTATTCATAGCAAATTTGCGTTTGAATAGAAGATTTGTGGTCTGGATCAGCATTGCTGTTTTAGTTACCGCGTCTTTACTTCCAGCGCTATTAACAATGCCGGCTCACGCGGCACAGATGGGTGAGCGCAGTATTGCACTTGATGACTCGTCTAACGGCAAAACCGATGTCAACTATACGGTTAGTTTTCGTGTAGCCACCGCTTCATCAGTTGCAGCTGTAGTGGTTGAATTCTGCAGTGATTCACCAATTATCGGTGACGCCTGCCTTGCGCCGACTGGTTTCAACATCGACGACCTTAATCTAGTCATATCTAGTGCTACAGGCAATATCCTAGCGCCTACGATCGACACAATTAACTCGGATGCCAACACCTTGGTTCTTGGGTTTACTGCAACCGTGCCTACCATTAACGATTTATTCACCTTCACCATGGGTGACGGCGACACCAATCGAGCAATTGATAACGGCAACGGCGTTATCAACCCTACCAACGCCAACACTAGCTTTTACGCCCGAATAATTACCTATAATACAGTTGTCAACGCTGGAGCCTACACCTCGACTAACCTAGGCGTAGGCAATATTGACGACGGCGGTATCGCCCTGAGCACTGCTAACGAGCTAACCATTACCGCTAGAGTACAGGAAGTCCTGGAGTTCTGCGTTGGCAACACGGATGCTGGCGTCAGCTCTGATTGTAACGACATTACTGGCACAACCATCGACATGGGTGTGCTTGATTCTGGGTCCATCACTGAATCAAGTGATCGTTCTCCAGACCCAGAAACTCACGGCTATCTGATGATGCGAACCAACGCCTTGAATGGTCTGACTCTGTCGTACCTAGGAGGCTTGCTGACTTCTGGTGTTAACACTATCGCCGCTGTCGGAACCACTGAAGCCGTGATTACCCCTGGTACAACTGCCTTCGGCATAGATGTTGTTAACAACGACCTCAATACTGAGACGGCATCGACAGTCGACACTTCTAATGGCGGTGGCACGACCAACCTTACTTTGGATGCTGCTTGGGATACATTCAATCAGTGGACATTTGCCGGAAGCCCAACCGTGGCTGACACTATTGCCACTTCGACAACAGTTTTGGATGACGAAATGTTAATCCTAGACTTCGGCGGCACTGTAAGCAACCTTGTTCCAACTGGTCTCTACACCACAACCATAACCTTCATAGCAACTGGGCTGTTCTAAGAGGGTTAACAAATGGCCATGCGTCGAGTAGTCGCACTGGTTACAGCAATACTGGTACTGCAGCTAACAGTGCCAGTGTTGCTTTTGAACTTATCCACTAATGCGGCTCAGATAACTAATCGTAGTTTAGCCATAGATAGCTCAGTAGTCAGTGTTACCACCACCTATGTAGTACACCTGGATATAGTCTCAGTGACTGATGTTGGATCTATAGAGTTTGAATTTTGCTCTAACGACCCCTTCCCTGGCGAACCTTGTCTGCCTTCTGCTGACTTCGATGTGTCCAGCGCTATTCTTTCGGCTCAATTTGGGGAAACTGGTTTTGCAGTGCATCCGAACACTACGACGAACCGACTGGTTTTGTCTAGGGTTCCGAGTGCGCCCACACCTGGCGCTTCGGCCTACACTTTCGATGGAGTAGTTAACTCTAGTATTGCAGGTAGCCACTATGTACGGGTAGCAACTTTCATTACCGATGACGGCACTGGTGTGCGAACCGACGAAGGTGGCATAGCCTATGCTTTGACTGAAGGTTTTAGTGTTGCCGTCTTTGTGCCACCTTGGCTGCTGTTCTGTACTGGCTCGGTGATAGCCACTGACTGCGCTAGCGCCACCGGCTCTAGTGTCGAGCTAGGCACCTTCACTACGACTGCCACAGCTACCGGAACTTCACAAATGCAAGTTGCTACCAACGGCGAGTTTGGTTACATAATTTCCGTCCTGGGGACGACGATGACTTCTGGCAATAATGTCATACCAGCCATGACAACCCGGAGTAGTTTGAGTATTGGCAGTAGTCAATTCGGTATTAATTTACGCAGTAATTACTTCCCAGCTGTTGGCTCTGACCCATCGGGGCCTGGCACTGCCAACCCGACTGCTGATTACAATGTTGCCAATCAGTTTAAATTTGTACCCGGAGATACACTGGTTCAAGTTGGTACCACCAACGACATCAGGACCTACACGGTTTCTTACGCGGTGAATGTCAGCGATGCTCAAGAAGCTGGTTTCTATAGTGCTACGCTGACATTTGTGGCGCTGGCGAGTTTTTAGAATTCTCAAACAAAGCTTGCGCTTCGGCTGGCAGTTTTGCTATTATGTAGCATTAGCACTAGAGTTAAAGTGTAAAATAAATACGGAGGAACAGTATGATTGCTAGTAAAGTAAGGAGGACGCTGCTTATAGTAGTGATGTCAGTTTTCGCAGTAGCGGTGATGCTGGCGGCAAATGGTGCTAACGCTCAGGATGCTGGCAATGGTTTAAGAATTTCACCACCCAGAATAGTGAAATCAGTATTCCCAGGCAGTAGTGATCGGTTTTCTATTGATGTTACTAACATCACTAACAATCCGCTGATTGCTGTTGTTACGACAGATAATTTTACTAGCGATGACGAAGCCGGCACACCACAGTTAGTAGTAGATGAAAATTTCAACCCACCGCACAGCATAGAGCCGTTCATTGGCGAACTAGGTAATTTAAGTTTACAGCCTGGCGAGATGGCAACGCTCAATGTGACTATTGATGTGCCGCCCGGAGCATCCCCTGGAGCATACTATGGTTTGATTAGATTCACTGCGGTACCTGATGAACTAGAGGGTGCTTCTGGTGTGGCGCTCTCTGCCAGCGTAGGAACTATAGTCTTGATAGAGGTGCCGGGCGATATAATCGAAGCTATGTCGCTAGTAGAGATAGCCGCGGCTAGAGATCAGTCGCCAGACATTAGCGCCACCGCTTCTTTTTTTGAAGGCGCACCAGACAGTGTGGTAATCCGACTTCAAAACGACGGCAACTCATTTTTGCAACCTTTCGGAAGGGTTACTGTCAAAGACTGGAGTGGCAATATGGTTTATGACTACGAACTGAACGATGGCGATCCGCGAGGTAATATACTGCCAGATACCATCAGAAGGTTTGAAAATAATATCGAAAACATTAGTTCTTTCGGAAGGTACACCATTGAAGCCAACATTGGGTATGGTGATACCGGCGGCAAGATAATTTCAGCCACTTCGACTTTCTGGGTAGTACCATGGAGGTTGATACTACTTGGCGTAGCAGTAGTGGCAACGGTAACGTTTGGAGCCACTAAAGGAATAAAGATGTACAACCGACGTGTAATCGCAAAGGCTAAAAAGAGGTGATTAGAGCCTGCCGAAGGTAAAAAAACAATGCAAATCATGGATGCAGTAAAAGGAATAGTCATCGCAGCGCTAGCTGTCTCCATGGTTTTCGGAGCTACATCGGTTGTCAGTGCGCAGTCTTCTGATAATCCTCAGGCTGGACCCATGGGCATTACTGGTCAAATCCCAGCCGATCCGCCTGCGGTTGGAGCCACGATTTCGTTTCCTCTAAACAATGAGGTGTTTACTTCGTCGCCGATCACCACTACTGGTATTTGCCCGGCGGACCTACTAGTGAAGGTGTTTAAAAACCAAGTTTTTGCCGGTTCAGTCGTTTGCGATTCGGCCGGTAACTTTACGATAGATATTGATCTTTTCAGTGGTACGAATGAGCTTGTAGCTAGAGTTTTTGATGCTTTGAGTCAGCCGGGCCCGGACTCCAATCAGGTGACTATTAGTTATGATGCTGCCGCTACGGACAGGGGTATTGATAAGCTTATTTTAACCTCAAACTTTGCTACACGCGGTGCCGATCCAGGAATGCCGCTCACTTGGACTCTAGGTTTAGCGGGAGGGGTCGGTCCGTATGCCGTAAGCGTAAATTGGGGCGACGGCACTACGGAGGTTATTAGTCTAGATTCGGCTGGTAATTTCACTCTCACCCACAAGTTTAAACAGCCTGGTACCTATAAGACTATCATTAAAGCTGCCGATGCAAATGGTGACACCGCCTTTTTGCAGCTCGTCTCAGTGGGCAATGGGCTTTTGCAGGGGAGACTGGATGACGCAGCTACCTCTGGTCAAGTGATAACTCGCAGCATTTTCGTAATTTGGCCGCTGTATATAATGGTTGGTTTTGTCGTCAGCACTTTTTGGGTAGGTAGAAGATACGAACTTCATCGAATCCGCAAGCGCCTCGAAAAAAACCAACAAGTTTTCTAGTCTCCTGGTTGTAGTTTTTATTTCCGCCACCCCTCCTTATTGGTTAGGTATCTAGGGCATACCTCGAGCCTGATTGTACGTCGAAGTACAGGCGTGGGCAGGCCGCTCGTCCTGAGGGTAAGCACTGCTTCGCCTAGAGGCGGATGGACTCGTGTGCAGCTTGGGATGCGAGTCAAGAATTCGCTAGTCAGCGAAGCCGGCTGGCGAATTAAGCCTGCCGCCTGCCTGACCAACCGACTCACTCACTCTCACTGTACATCGAGTACAGGTACGGGCAGACAGGTATCAGCCTTGGGAGGCTTCATTCTCTATTCCGCACTAGCGTCACAATTAAGGAGCTATAGGCACTTTCGTGGAGCTTTTTAGCTAGATTTTCCTCTGTTAATCACG
>CAYOYH010000033.1:0-7830 GCA_964408165.1 uncultured Candidatus Saccharibacteria bacterium
TGATCTATTGCGACGTGAGTTCCTCTGTCGATCGCCTGATCTTCTGTCGAGCGACGTGATTTACAGGTACCGCTTTCTTCCAGCGGTGGAGGAGTCGGCGGTGGAGGAGTCGGCGGTGGAGGAGTCGGCGGTGGAGGAGTCGGCGGATCCAAGCAGGGGCCGACCTCTGCACCAGTAAGCGCCAAGAGCCATTGCCCAGTATGGATGTCCTTGACCCCCACCGATACCCTGGTCACGTTATCGCTTGATTTAATGTTTTCGGGAATCGCATACGGCAATCGGTTGGTGATGTCTATCCACCCACCAGTTGTTCTCGGTTCGCCTACTACTCGGATCCAAGCCCGCACCGGAGTGGCGTCTCCATCGGGATCACTGACTCTCCCAGTTATAGCTTCGCAGGTAAGGTTGAAATTAAATTCTGGCGGACGGTTAGGCTTGTCATCAGTGTCAATAACCGGGTTACCGCAACTCAGCAGTACTGCGAAATAGGTTCCGTCGGTTCTTTCTCCTTCGATTGCTCGGTAGGGGCCGCCATTCCATTCAGACAAATACCTTTCGTAGACGATGGTTGATGTGCCTGGTATAGGCACGGCAATTTCACTAGGAAAACCCTGCATGTGTCGCCCGGTAGCGCGGAGGTTACCACCTCTGTCACTGGCGCTGATTGTTACTTCGCGTGAGTTTCTTATGGAGTTTTCGTCAATTTTGAAGTGGTCGAATATCTGCCTGATGTCGTTGTTGCCAGAGCCGTCGTTACCACTGAGGTATTTTTGCAGTAAATCCTCCTTGGAGGAAAATCCGTTGTGAATAATATTATTGGGCCCAGCGGCGATGGCCGCCTCTGGAGGGCTAACAAACATGAAGCTTTGAGCCGTCATTGCCAGGGCTACGAAAATTAAGCCGAACCGTCGAATAAACTCTTCTTGTTTGAGCCTGCGAGCATAGAATGAAACCTGGTTGGCTAGGCTGGGGCTGAATGGCAGGTTGGTGACTAGTTTTTTGAACATTTTTACTTTTTAACCTATCGGCAATTTCATATGTATTTAACCAAAAAACGCTAGCATTAGCAACTAGAGAATACTCGCACCCCAAGCTATGGCGTTTTGCTAGCGAATCCGATACAATGGTTGTTGTTAGTTTTAAAGAGGCGCCGTTAGTGATTGTCTGAAATTTGTCGATAATTCACGATGCGTTTAATAATAAAAATTCGAGCAAAGGGTGGCTCTGGCAAGTCTTAGGCTAAAGTTGCTGGTGCGAATAACTTACAGGGAGTATTGAACTGTCCATGACTGGAAAAATAAAAGGGTACGATGCTGAGCAGATTCAAGTCCTCGAGGGGTTGGATCCGGTAAGAAAACGCCCGGGAATGTACATTGGCAGCACCGGCATTGACGGGTTGCATCACCTGATTAAGGAGATCGCCGACAACTCCATCGACGAAGCCATAGCTGGTTTCGCCAAAAACATTACCGTTATTTTACAAAAAGACGGCGGAGTTAGAATCAGTGATGACGGGCGTGGTATACCGGTAGACAAGCATAAGAAAACCGGCAAGAGCGCGCTGGAGACGGTCATGACTATTCTGCACGCTGGTGGCAAGTTCGGCGACGGCGGCTACAAGGTTTCTGGTGGACTACATGGTGTTGGGCTCAGCGTGGTAAACGCACTTTCCACATACACAAAAGCCGAAGTTCATCGCAACGGGAAAGTCTATGTTCAAGAATACAAAATAGGCGTGCCTACTGGACCAATCAAAATCACCGGCTCCACTAAAGACACCGGAACAACTATTACTTTTTACCCAGACAGCAGTATTTTTGAAACATTAGAATTTGAGTACGAATGGGTTATAGATTATTTAAGACATCAGGCTTATCTGACTAAAGGCATCAAAAATACAGTTGTCGATGAGCGCACTGGTAAACAGTACAGCTTTTTCTTCGAGGGCGGAATCCAATCGTATGTTCGCCATCTGAACATCGGCAAAGAAGTCATTGGTGACGAGACATTTTATGTAGAGAAGCAAGTAGATGAATCCATGGTCGAAATAGCCCTGCAGTATTCAGATTCTTTTGTCGAAACCATAAAGCCGTTCGCCAATAACGTCTACAACCCCGGTGGCGGTATGCACATCACTGGTTTTCGCTCGGCTCTGACGCGGGTGATTAACGATTACGCCCGAAAAAACGGACTCCTCAAAGAAAAGGACGAAAACCTAACTGGCGAAGACACGCGCGAGGGTATCACCGCGATTATCTTGGTCAAACTTCCAGACCCGCAGTTTGAAGGGCAAACAAAAAATAAGCTAGGCAACCCAGAAGTCAGAGGCTACGTAGAGCAGGTCATGACCGAATGGTTTTCGTACTACCTTGAAGAAAATCCGGCCATCGCTAAGAAAATTATCGGCAAGGCAATCCTTTCATCGCAAGCTAGGAAGGCCGCCCGAGCCGCCCGGGACAACATTATCAGGAAAGGCGTTTTAGAGGGGACCTCGCTTCCTGGGAAACTTTCCGATTGCTCCAGCAAAGACCCAGCTATTTCCGAACTCTACATTGTAGAGGGCGACAGCGCCGGTGGCTCGGCGAAGACTGGACGCGACAGCAAAACTCAGGCGATTCTACCACTCAGAGGCAAGGTTTTGAATGTTGAACGAGCTCGCCTGGACAAAATGCTGGCCAACAATGAAATTATTTCCATGATTAAAGCTCTGGGCGTTGGCATAGACGAGCAGTTCAACCCTAAAGGTCTGCGCTATGGTCGGATTATCATCATGACCGACGCCGATGTTGACGGTTCGCACATTCGGACCCTTCTTTTGACATTTTTCTTCCGGCACATGAGACCGCTATTGGATTGTGGGCATATTTATATTGCCCAACCGCCTTTTTACAAAGTAGTCGCTAATCGTAAGAAATACTATGCCTACAATGACGCCGAGAAAGACAAACTTATAGACAAATTGATCGAGGAGAAAAAGAAGCGCAAGGAAACCGACACTAACGATGCCGGACCAGATGCCGCCGACATACCAATAGACGAAGGTGAAGGCGAAAAACAGCGCTACAAACAAGCCGGAGTTACCCTAGTCCAGCGCTACAAAGGTCTTGGCGAACAAGATGCCGACGAACTATGGGAGACCACCATGAACCCTGAAAACCGGGTACTGCTTAAAGTTTCCATAGAGGACGCTGAAAAGTCTGATGCCATCTTCAATAAGCTGATGGGTACCGAAGTCGAGCTGAGGAAGAACTTTATCCAGACCCATGCAAAATACGTTAAAGATTTGGACATTTAGGAAGGCGCTATGGCAGACAAAAAAGACAATAAACCAGAAGAAATAATTCCAGAGGGTGCATCTGAAGTTCAGGAGACTCAGCCAGAGGAAAATACTAACAACCAAGAGCAAACTAACAACCAAGAGCCGATTGTAGATAACGGCCCAGCTACCGGCATAGTGGTTGACGATAGTCAGTCGTCAGTAACCATTCGCACCATCGAAAACGAAATGGAAGAAAGCTACCTGCAGTATTCAATGTCAGTCATTGTTGCTAGGGCGTTGCCAGATGTCAGAGATGGGCTCAAACCAGTACAGAGGAGAATCTTGTATGTAATGGGTCTGAGCGGTCTTCGTTCAACTGCTAAATTCCGCAAATCAGCGACGGTTGTTGGTGATGTCATGGGTAGTTACCACCCGCACGGCGACAGCTCCATCTACGACACCATGGTACGCATGGCGCAGCCTTGGTCTATGCGCTACGAACTGGTTGACGGGCAGGGTAACTTTGGTTCGATGGATGGCGACCCGCCAGCTGCTTACAGATACACTGAAGCCAGAATGACTAAGCCGGCCGAGGATATGCTGGCCGATATAGATAAAGATACTGTTGATTTTCGTCCGAACTTCGACGATTCCAAACAGGAACCATCGGTTCTGCCGGCCAAACTGCCGAACCTGCTTTTGAACGGACAAATAGGTATTGCCGTTGGTATGGCGACCAATATCCCACCGCACAACCTAGGCGAACTAGTAGACGCTACTGTTGAGCTCATAGACAACGAAGACGCAACTTTAGACGACCTACTAAAACACGTCAAAGGACCAGACTTTCCCACGGGCGGCATCGTTTACGGAGGCGAGCCGATGCGCGGTGCCTATGCTACAGGCCGCGGCGGGATTACTATTCGTTCGGTGGCTCAGATTGAAGAGAATCCTTCAAAAAAAGATGCCTACAGGATAGTTGTCACCGAGATACCCTACGGAACCAACAAGGCTTCGTTGGTAGAAAAGATAGCAGACTTGGTCAAGGCCAAGAGGATTATCGGCATTAGCGATCTGCGCGATGAAAGCGCCAGAGGCGCAGTCAAGATTGTGATTGACCTCAGGAGGGACGCCTATCCAAAGAAAATTCTAAATCAGCTTTTCAAATTATCCCCTCTGCAGACATCGCTTCACTACAACATGCTAGCTCTGATTGACGGTATTCAGCCACGGGTGCTAGGGCTAGAGGACATCTTGAAAGAGTACTTAAAACACCGCAAGAAAGTAGTTCGTCGCCGAACAGAATTTGAGCTAAAAAAGGCGCAAGCACGGGCGCATATTCTGGAAGGGCTAACACTAGCGCTGGATCACATCGACGAAGTAATCAGGACCATTAGAGCCAGTAAAACACCCGAAGAGGCTCAAAAGAATTTAATAAAGAAATTCAAACTCAGCGAGATACAGGCCAAGGCCATTTTGGCGATGCAACTCCGAACGCTGGCCGGTCTTGAGAGGAAAAAGATTGAGGACGAGCTTAGTGAATTGATGAAATTAATCACTGAGCTAAAAAAGATTCTCGGCGATGAAGAGATGATTATGTCCATCATCAAAGACGAACTACTGGAAGTGAAAGAGAAATTTGGCGACAAACGGCGTACCAAGATTATTAGCAAAGAACTCGGCAAAATGAGCGACGAAGATTTGATACCAAACGAACAAGTCGTTGTAACTCTCACAGCAGGCAACTACATCAAGAGATCGCTAGCCACAGAGTACCGCGCTCAGGGTAGGGGTGGTAAAGGCAAGCGAGGTATGATTACCAAGGAAGAGGACATTATTGAACAGCTGGTTCTGGCAAACACTCATGACACGCTTCTTTTCTTCACTAACAAAGGACGGGTACTGAAGCTCAAGACCTATGAAGTGCCGTCAGTTGGCCTGAAAGCCAAGGGTGTTGCTATCGTAAACCTGCTTCAGTTGCAACCCGAGGAAGTAGTCAGCTCTATCATTAAGCTGAAAGAACACATCAAAGAGGGCGAAGGCTTCCTGTTCATGTGCACCCGAAAAGGCACGGTCAAGAAAACAGCCACAGAGAAGTATCAAAATATACGGACGTCAGGCATCATCTCTATCAATCTAGACGATGGCGACGAGCTCAAATGGATTAGACAGACCGATGGAGAGGAGGAGATTATTATCTCTACCATGTTAGGCCAGTCTATAAGGTTCAAAGAAACAGATGTCAGAGCCATGGGACGCTCTGCTAGAGGTGTGCGTGGCATACGCCTGCGCGAAGGCGATCAAGTTATCGGTATGAATGTTGCTCGAGCCGACGCTTTCATATTTGTTATTAGCCAGTACGGCTATGGTAAGCGGACAAAGATTAATCAGTTCACTCCTCACAGAAGGGGTGGCGTTGGTATTAAGGCTGCGGTTGTCAACAAGAAGACCGGTAACCTTATAGGTGTACGGTCGCTACAAAAAGGCGCAGACGAGGTCATAGTCATCTCCAAACAAGGCCAGGTGATACGGCTCAGCCTCAAAGATATTCCCGCTATCAGCAGAGCTACACAGGGCGTTAGAATCATGCGTCTGGCCAGTGGCGACAGCGTTGCATCTACTGGGCTAGTTCAGCAGCCTCCAGGCGATGACGAAGACAAGAAGAATGAACTCCAGCCACCTAAAAAAATCAAGAAAAAGATGGCGAAGAAAGAGTAGGCTAGCCACATGAAAGAGCTTTTTTCCAACCCAGCAGTACTTGTTCCGGCGATAGCTTGGCTGGTGGCTCAGTTTTTGAAATTTGGCACCAAAGCTATCAAGGGCGATGTAAGTGCTAGGTATTTCTTTAGATCTGGCAATATGCCTAGTGCCCATACGGCGGTGGTCGTAGCACTGCTGGTGACCGTAGCTTTTGTTGAAGGCACAGCCAGCACCCTCTTTGGCATAGCCCTGGTGTTGGCGATGGTGGTAGTCTATGATGCCGTAAATGTTCGCCGAGCTGTTGGTGAACAGGGGACACTGCTAGAGAGACTGCTTCAGCTGCAAAAAGACAGGATAAATAAAACCACGCCCAGGGGCGAAAAGATTGATTTTGTCAAAGTTCTGGGTCATACACCGCTAGAAGTGACTGCTGGTGCGGTCGTAGGCCTGGTAACCAGCCTACTGCTCATGCATAGCTACTGGTCAACTGGAGTGACGGATTATTTCTGGAATTATGGTGAGACCGAAAAGTCCATAGCCAGAATGTTGTTGGCGATTGTGGCATTACTAAGCCTAGCGGTCTATCTGGCTTTGAAAAGACAGAGATTCTACAAACTACCCTCTGCTAAGAAATTGGCAAACAGGCTAGCCTATGGGTTGCTCGCTCCTTCCCTGTTAGGGCTTTTCTTCATATGGGCAAACGATGTAAATTTAACCATATTCGGGAGCAAACTAGCGCTCATTATAGTAGTTTCTTTGATGGTTTTGGCATCAGTAACCCTTGTTGTGCCAGCTGGTAGTAATTTCTGGCATCAAAAAGACGGAGAGCTAGAGGAGCTTAAGCGAGCGAAGAAACAAAAAAGACTAAAGCGCCGTAAAAGATGAATCTGCCGGAGTATTCCGTCGGGGCATCTTCTTAGCCTGCGCTGGTGCGTAAGCGAGCCACTCCATCGGAGCGGGGACACATATGTTGAGGTTTTTACAACAAACTAACGCGTACTGCAGTCCTTAAAGCTCGGCAAATAATCTTCTTGACATCACCGCTGACAATAGATAGAATAGTTCCAGTCTCGTGGGAGACTTTTTTAGACTGAATGTATCGTCTGAGAGAGCAGTACCCTTGACGTTCATTAAGAATTTAGTTGTGCAGCGTCAACGTCAAATTTTTTTTTGACAATGATTGTTAGTCACTTCTTCTTTCCGGAGGAAGTGCAAAAACAGTATTTTTGAGCAAAGAAACTTTTCGCTACTTTTTCAAGTAGCAATTCAAAGCTCGGGCGAATGCCCTACAAGGAAGAAACGAGAAACGAAGTCAGTTGTATGAATAATACTACTGGGTGAGTCTCGCAGTTTCTGACGAAGTAGAGCGTCGCAACTTTGACGGCCAAGCTGGCTTTGCTAGCTTGCAGGTCAAAGTGACCGTGATTTGAATTTTTATGGAGAGTTTGATCCTGGCTCAGGATGAACGCTGGCGGCGTGCCTAATACATGCAAGTCGAGCGCCCAACACATTGTAAGCAATGCGTTAGTGAAATGTTCGTAAAGCTATAAAGTTCATAAAGCATAGGAATTTCCTACTACTTTCAACTTCAGAAACTTTCAACCTTATAACTAGCGACAAATATTGTTTGTAGCGTGTTGGGAGCGGCGGACGGGTGAGTAACGCGTGGGAATCTACCCCAAACTGAGGGATAAGCACCGGAAACGGTGTCTAATACCGCATATGGTCTTTCGAGATTAAAGTTTTATACGGTTTGGGAAGAGCCTGCGTTGGATTAGCTAGTTGGTAAGGTAAAGGCTTACCAAGGCGACGATCCATAGCTGGTCTGAGAGGATGATCAGCCACACTGGAACTGAGACACGGTCCAGACT
>CAYOYH010000034.1:0-7778 GCA_964408165.1 uncultured Candidatus Saccharibacteria bacterium
CACCGAGTAATGAGCTCGAGCTTCGTCCGTTACTCCTATCAAGTAACTAACGGACTTCGCCGACAGGCGAATTTGAGAGCTCCGGTGTAGTTGGTTATTTCTTAGTAATGTTTTCGTCCATGGAGGCAGTTTTGCTACACTTTTGCTGTCAAAAGTGTAAATGGGGTGCGCTCCCGAAAGAGCGCCCTTTGGTTCTTGAAAAGAACCTTCCTTTTGTCTATCAAAAGCAATGATGGGGTGCGCTCCCGTTTCTAGACGATAGAAGTTGAATTGGTAGATGGCGGGGGAATTTAGGAGTTGGAGGGTTCGTATCTCGTAGTTCGGAATTAGACGACAGGCGAATAAGAGTTGGGGTGTGGGAGCCTGCCTGCAGATTGGAAGCTGGAAAATACGAGCTACGAGATGCAAAATTATACCAAAGCTCACAATCGTGTGCTTGGGTATAATTTTTGGTAATACCAAGTTAAATCGGACCAATTAAGGTACGATTTAACCATGAAAAATAGATGCCCAAAATGTAACTTTGACAGAAGCTAGATTCTAGAGTTGTATGCTACTGAAATGACGAAGTAGTTGAAGATGTAGTTGGCGTCCTGAGCAGAGTTTAGTGCGCCCAAGTAGCAAGCGTTTAGTTGCAAGGGCCGTACCCTTGCAACAATGTGGGCTTGAAGCTAACACTCCTGGGAGCTGGAATCTAAATCCTAGTCCAAGTGTGTTTAGCTCTAACAAAACTAGAGCAGGCTGACTGGATCGATGTCTATAGTCCACTTTGGTTTGTCTAAGAATGGCTTGGATATATCCAGTAGTTTTTTGCGGGAGCTGGTTTTTATTAATATCTGCCAACGGTATTTGTTGCCGTGTCTTTCATATAGCGACGGCGCTGGACCAATAACACTGACCCCGGCAATTTTCCTGATGTCGCTGGCAGCTTTTTGGGCAGTTTGTTTGGCGGTTGTCTGTGAAGCGTAGGTGCAGGTAAGCAAGAGTAAATGCTTGAACGGGGGATAGGCGCCAGCTTTTCTTTCCTGGAGCGTTTGCCTATAGAAACCATCATAATCCTGCTTCGCAGCCAACTGGATGATGCTGTTGTTTGGTGCCATTGTCTGAATACCAACAAAACTTTCGTCTGAATGCCTCCCTATGCGTCCAATCACTTGATGTAGTAGCTGGAAAACTTTTTCGTTGGCGCAAAAATCCGGCAGACTTAGACCGGTGTCGGCGGAGATTACTATGCCGGTACTGAGCCTAGGTAGATCAAGACCTTTGGCAATCATCTGAGTTCCTACCAAAATATCAACTTCACCGGAGTGCACATCGTGATATCTGTTAGCTAGGGAGTCAGATTTTTTATTATCGGTATCAAAACGAGCAATTTTCGCCTCGGGGAAAAGCGAACCCAGTTCTTGCTCGATCTTCTTAGTGCCGAACCCTCTATGGACGATATCGGTGTGGCTACATGCCGGGCAAGAGGTTGGTAGTTTTTTTGTGCGACCACAGTTGTGGCATTTCAACAGAGCGTTGTCCTGGTGAAGCACCAGAGGTAGATAGCAGTTAGAGCAATCAGCCGTCCAGGCGCATTTTGAACAAATAACCAACGGCGCTGTGCCTCGCCGATTATGGTATATCAAAATCTGTTCTTTGTTTTTCAGTGCTTGTTTGATTTTACTCAACGCTTCATGGCTTAGGATTTGGCGGTGCTTTCTAGCCTGCATATCTATCAGAGACACGCTCCGGCCAGCAGTAGATTTTATAGGATTTTTGAGTTTCACTACCGCACCGCGCTGGCTGGCAAGGTAGTAATCCGAAATTGACGGTGTAGCACTGCCTAAAATCAGCTTGGCTTGATTGAGATCGCAAAGTTTTCGGGCTACCTTCAGGGTGTTGTAGCGAGGGGTGTTGGTTTGTTTATACGAATCGTCGTGGCATTCGTCCACCACGACTAAACCAAGATTGCCAACGGGCATAAATAGCGCCGATCTAGGGCCGATGACAGTCACCGGTTCACTGGATTTGTAGATGCCCAGCCACGCTTGGTGGCGCTGACTTTCGGTCATACCAGAGTGAGTAACGACGACGTTTTTGAAATAATTCTGGAACTGTACTACTAGCTGAGTGGTCAAAGATATTTCAGGTACTAAAATTATTGCCGATTGGTTTTTTTCGACGGCTTTTTTTGCTAGTTCAATGTAGATGCGAGTTTTACCAGATCCAGTGACACCATGAAGTAGCGAAGTGTCAGTAGACGCAGAGAGTTTCTGCACGGCAACGACCTGTTCTTTGGTTAGTTTGTGGTCAGCCTGCTTCGTCGTCACCTCATTAACTTGAGAGAGCTTTTTTTCACGGCGCTTCAAACCTAAACCAGTAGGCACCAGTAGACGCACACAAGTACCGATCGGCGCTTGGTAGTATTCAGCAGTCCAGTGTGCCAGCGCTAGCAGTTCGCCATTGATGACAATATTCAGTATTTTATCGACTGGCCTAGTCTGAAAGCTAGGCTTATCAACGGCGCCAAGAACTACGCCAAGTTCGCTCAGTTTCCGCACCTGCAAATCAACCACAGCGCCAACAGTTAGTTTTTGTGAGGAGTGATAAGTTAACAGCCCAGTAGCGGACCGCGCCGATTTCACCAATGCTACTTCGTAATAGTTCATTCACTTCAATTATCCTAATTTGCAAATAAAAGCACAAGTTTAGATTATTTTTGTTAAACTTAACTTCACAAAGTATGTATTTCAAAGATCGACTATTTGCAGGAAAAGAGCTAGCAGTGAGGCTGGCAAAATACACCGACGACGACGCAGTGGTGGTGATTTTGACGAACACTGCTGAAATTATTGGTGAAGCTATCGCCAAACAGCTAAGGATTGGAGCAACCACGCTCATCAGTGAAACAATAACGCTTCCGGGCGAGAGCTCTATTCTCGGCACTGTTGATCAGGCGGGGCATTTTTCCTACAACGCCAACCTAACTACTGGCGAAATCGATCAGTACGCATCGGAATATCACAGCTACATTGAGCTTGAGAAAATCAATAAAATCCATAAAATCAATCACACTGTCGCCACTAAGAATCTCTACAGCAGAAGTGAATTTAGCGATAAAATAATCATTCTTGTGAGCGATGGGCTTGATGACACCGCAGCCCTAGACTCAGCAATCGAGTATTTGAAGCCAGTAAGATTGAAGAAAATAGTAATGGCTGTGCCGGTAGTTTCGGTGCGAGCGGTAGATCGTATGCACATTGCCTGTGATGAAATCCATGTTCTCAATGTTACCGAGAATTATTTTTCAGCCAACCACTATTACGACGACACCAGACAGCGGTAGCGGAAAATCTATTTAATTCTGAGCTCTAGGCATGTATAATGTTGTTGTAATAACAATGTGAGGTAGCCATGCTAGAGGTGTTCATAACTTCGCGCGTCAGACGCAAAATTGTAGTGGTCTATGCCAAATACCCGGATTTTAAAACTCACGTTCGAGGCCTGGCAAAACTAATCAAAGAAGATCCCGGCAACATCCAGCGAGAACTAAAAAAACTTGAAAAAGTAGGTTTTTTAAAGTCAGAGAAAAAAGGCAACACCAAGGTGTATTTCACCAACAAACACTTTCCAATTTTCAAAGAACTGCAAAGCATTGTTTTGAAATCTCATAGAGCTCAGCAGCGAAAAATTCGTAACCAGTGAGCCAGTTAACGGCGGAAAGAATACTTAAAAAACTGCTAGTTGCCCGAGGATTTAAAACTCTGGCCGAACAAGAAAAGTATTTAAACCCTGATTACAGCCAGCTTCATAATCCCGCCCAGCTACCCGACATTGCGCAGGCAGCAAGTAGAATCAAACTAGCTAAAGATGCCCAGGAAAAAGTCTGTATTTACGGTGACTATGATGTTGATGGGTTGACGGCAACTGCTCTCTTGTTAGACGCTTTGGCTGATTTTGGTATCAACGCGTTTAGTTACATTCCCGATCGCTTCAGCGAAGGGTATGGTTTGAGTCTGGAGGGCATGCATTCGATTGCCGCCAAGGGTGCGAAGCTGATTATCACTGTTGATTGCGGATCGGGGTCGCACGAAGAAGTGAAGCAGGCAGCTTCTCTGGGCATGGACGTGATAATTACCGACCATCATGTTCCTGGCGATAGTTTGCCCCGGTGCGTGGCGGTCATTAACCCTAAGCGAAAGGATTCCAAGTATCCGTTTAGCGATTTAGCTGGCGTTGGAGTGGCGTTTAAGCTGGTTCAAGCGCTGCAAAAAGAGCTGGGCGGCGTGCCGCTGGGGCAAGAAAAGTGGCTATTGGATTTAGTGGCGCTGGGCACTACTTGCGATGTGGTATCTTTGACGGACGAAAACCGCATTTTAGTAAAATGGGGCATAGAGGTGTCCAGAAAATCTAAAAGACCGGCTTACGGCGCCCTTAGCAGCGTTAGCGGTAGTCAAAAAACAGCGATAGATACCGAAACATTCGGCTTCAGGTTTGGCCCGCGCCTTAACGCCGCCGGAAGATTGCAGACAGCCCAGAAAGGGTTGGATTTGCTAACCACAGATAGCGCAGTCGAAGCTATGCACTTGGCTACCGAGCTAGACACGCTGAATTCAGAGCGCAGAAGCCAGCAAGCCAAAATATTTGAAGCGGCAGTAGAGCAAGCGCAAAATTGCACCGATGCCGTACTGGTTCTGAGCGGCAAAGACTGGTCGCAGGGCGTGGTAGGGATTGTGGCTTCCAAAGCGCTGGAGCGTTTCAAAAAGCCAGCTTTTATCCTCCAGAATTTAGGTGAAGAAACCAAAGGTTCGGCGCGTTCGTTCGGAGATTTTCATCTAGCCCACGCTCTAGAGGAGCTATCTAGTCTGACAATAAAAGGCGGCGGACACGCCATGGCCGCCGGCGTAACCCTGAAATCCACCAATGTTGAGGTTTTTCGAAAGACAATCAACGAATACTACCGCAGCCTGAAACTAAAAAACCAATCCAAGTTTTTAGAAACGAAAACTCAACTAAAGTTGGGTAATCTGGCTGATGTCAACGAAGATTTAGTAGAGCAACTAGGCAAAATGGAGCCCTTTGGTTCGGGTAACGAAAAACCGGTTTTTGAATCAAAGCTATTGGTAGTGGAGGCTAGAGCCATCGGGGCTGACGGCACACATTTGAAAGCTGTGCTGGCAGACGACGAAGGCAATCAACTAGACGCCATTGGTTTTAATTTATCGCGAGATTTTGATTTTGCAACCTCCCGTGTAGCAGTGAAATACAGAGTTGGTCTGAACACTTTCAACAACCGCACTAAGGTGCAGCTGGAGTTGCTCCAGATAAAGCCTAGTGACCAAGCGACTAATTGAAAAACTAACTCTTGCAATATCACCCCTGTTGAGCTAGAATAGTCCGAGTTATACGCTAGCCAAGAGGGAGCGCATTCCACGAAGAAAATCATCAATCTTGATAAAAAAGGTATTTTTTCAGATGTTAAAGGTTACACGAAAAGACAGCAAAGAAGCTTTAGAAAATATGATCCGTCGCTTTAATCGCAAAGTTCAGCAATCGGGCGTTTTGGCGGAGGTTCGCGCCAACCAGTATTTCGCCAAACCCATCAGCAAGACCGAACGACGCATCAAAGCAATCATTCGCAATCAGCGCCGAGAAGAGAAGCTACGAGACATTCGCCTAGGCCGACGCAAATAATGCAAGACACCATTCAAGCCGACCTAAAAAGCGCCATGCTAGCTGGCGATGCTTTGAAGGTGGAAGTTTTGAAAGGCCTAAAGAGCTCCATTCAAAATCACCGCATAGCGACGAAAAAAGAGCCTAGTGACGAAGCAATCATCAAGCTCACTAAAAAAGAAGTGAAGAAGCGCCACGAAGCAGCCAGCTTATACCAGCAAGCTGGAGCTACCGAGCGCCAGCAAAAAGAGCTCAGTGAGGTTAAGATTTTGGAGAAATATCTACCAAAGCAGTTGAGCGATGAAGAGCTGAGAGAGATTATTGGCAAAATTCTCGAGGAAAATAAAATAGATAGTCCGCAAAAACTAGGTGCAGGTATAGGGCTTGCAAACAAACAGGTTGGAGCTAGTGCCGATGGGGCAAAAATAGCTCAAATCGTAAAAGAAAAACTAGGGGTATAGATGATACTTATTTTGGGCCCTCCTGGCGCGGGCAAGAGCGTCCAGGCGCAATTCCTAGACGAACAAGGCAAGGTTCAGTGGTTGTCGACAGGTCAGATTCTTCGTGATCACATCAGCACTTTGCCCAAGACCACAGAGGGTCAAATGACAGAGGGCAAGCTATTAGACGACGATCTCGTTTTCGAGGTGCTAAAAACAGCGATCGAAGCTACTAGTAGTGAGCCAACGGTACTTCTTGACGGCTTTCCAAGGCGTCCTTCGCAGGTGCAATGGCTAGAACACTATCTGGCTAAAAGTGGCCGGGTGATTACTGGGATTATTCACCTTAAATTGTCTCGACAGCTTTCCATTGCCAGACTTCAAAAACGTGGCCGAATAGATGATGACGAACAAACTATCAACAACCGGTACGCTCAGTATGAAGACGAAACCCTGCAGGTCATCGAAGTTTTCGGAGGCGAAGGAGTGCCAGTACACGAAGTAGATGGCGACGATACTGTAGAGAACGTGCACAATCAAATAGTGGCTGACATCTGGTAGAAAAATGATGACCAAAGTAAAAACAGCTGAAGAAATCGAACACATGCGCGAAGGTGGAAAGATGCTGGCATCGATACTCGATCTCATGAGTCACGGTGCAAAAATTGGCGTAACGCCAAAAGACCTAGCGCTAATAGCCGCTAGGGAAATCAAAGCCCTAGGAGCCAAGCCAGCATTTTTGGGTTACCAAGGTTTCCCAGCGGTCATATGTATATCGCTAAACGAAGAAGTTGTTCATGGTGTACCCAGTGATGTGGAGCTAGTAGAGGGAGATTTGATTAGCTTTGATTTTGGGGTGCTACACGGCGGAATGATTACCGACAGCGCCATCACCGTGCCGGTAGGTGAAATTCCAGCTGAGACTCAGAAATTACTTAGCGCCACCAAGGAAGCGCTACATGCTGGCATCAACACCATCAAAAATAATGTCAAAACCGGCGATATCGGCGCTGCCGTAGAGAAAGTACTGACCAGAAACAGCCTAGGCATAGTCCGCGATTTAGTGGGTCATGGCGTTGGTCATCAAGTTCACGAAGACCCTAATATTCCAAACTATGGCCTAGAAGGCAGTGGTACGGTTTTGAAAGCTGGCATGACTGTGGCTATTGAACCAATGGCAACTCTCGGGGACTATAAAGTGGTGGTGACAGACGATGGCTGGACGGTAGCCACTGTGGACAAGAGTCTTTCGGCGCATTTTGAACACACCGTGCTGGTTACAGAGAACAGCTTTGAGATTTTGACGAAAGCGTAGGAATTAGACGGTAGAAGTTGAATTGGTAGACTCAAGCCTTTGAAGAACGGAGTATTGGCGGGTACGTTCAACGGCTCAACGCGTTGAGCCGTTGAAAATGGATGGGAGATGGGAGGGGTTAGACGACAGACGATAGATTCTAGAATCTAGAATTTAGAATGGGGAATGGCAGACGACAGGGGTAAGTTAGACGACAGACGATAGATTCTAGACGATAGAAGTTGAATTGGTAGATAGTGGCGGTAGATGGTAGATGGCGGGGAATTAGGAGCCGGAAGGTTGGTATTTCGTAGCTCGTGACTCGTAGTTGGTAAGTTAGACGATAGACGATAGATTCTAGAGATGGAAGGTCGGGAGCTGGAAATTGG
>CAYOYH010000035.1:0-7483 GCA_964408165.1 uncultured Candidatus Saccharibacteria bacterium
TGCCCAAATGTTAAATGCCTAAATGCTAAATGTCGTAGGGTAGACGGTAGGCGGGAAACAGGAAACAGGAAGTAATACTAGGTGGGAGTTTAGAGATGGGAGGTGTGGCACTCGGAACTCCCTACCTCTAGTTTCTAGAATCTATCGTCTGTCGTCTAACTTACCAACTACGAACCCTCCAACTCCTAATTTCTAATTTCTAATTCCCATTCCAGCTTCCAATTTTGTTTAATTAGCGTCTCACAGCAGGTATACTTTTTGCAGTATGAAAACCAAGGAAGACATTATCAATCTACCCAACGCTAGTCTGCGTCAAAAATCAAAGCGCGTAGGAATAATTACAGATGAAATTAAACAGCTAGTCAGGGACATGGAGGACGCCACGCTCGACTGGGAAGATAGCCGACCTCATGAATTTGGCATAGCGCTAGCCGCGGTTCAAATAGACAAACTACTGCGCGTTGTTGTGGTGCGCAACAGTTTCGAAAACAAAAACGATCGGAATTTCACCACCTTCATTAACCCCGAAATAGTTAAAAAAGAAGGCGCCATTATTGAAGATTACGAAGGTTGCTTGAGTATCAAGGACGTCTACGGAATGGTTCCTAGGCACGAAAAAGTTAAAATAAAAGCCCTCGACCTCGATGGACAAGAATTCAGAGTCACAGCCGAAGGTTTTTTGGCCAGAATTTTCCAGCATGAGGTAGATCACACCAAAGGAATAATGTTTGTTGATCGCATTCTCAACAAAACGGACGCCTTCTACCATTTGGCAGATGACGGCAAACTGGAGCAGCTTGACTATGAACAAGTCAAAAAATCTGATATTTTTCGGGACTGAGGACTTCAGCGCCTATGCGCTTGAAGCTCTTTTGGCGGGCGGCTGGGATGTGGTAGCAGTGGTAACTAAGCCAGATTCTCGGAGTGGGCGCGGGCGGCAATTTAAATCTCCGGCTGTTCTACCAGTAACTCAAAAACATTCTATTGACGTATTTCAACCAGAAAGTCTGAAAGGGTTTGAGTCAACATTGAAGAAGTACAGCTGTAGCGTGGCGGTGTTGTCGGCCTATGGCAAGATTATTCCGTCAGAGATTCTGAAGCTTTTTGAACTAGGAATTGTCAATATCCACCCTTCACTGTTGCCCAAACATCGTGGTGCATCCCCCATTGAACAAACTATTTTAAGTGGCAGTAAAGTTGCAGGCGTGTCGCTAATGAAGCTAGTGGAAGAAATGGATGCCGGGCCTGTCTTTTCGCAAGTAGAGCTCAACTTAAATGGCCGCGAAACTGCCACGGAACTTTATGAATCGCTGGGGAAACTTGGCGCCAAGTTGCTCCTGGAGAAACTCCCTAGCGTCACCGCCGGCAAACTCCAAGCCACTACCCAGAACCACTCCCTGGCAACTTATACGCCCCTAATTAAAAAAACTGACGGCATTATCAACTGGGATGACAGTGCCAGCGTCATCGAACGCCAAATACGCGCCTACCAGCGGTGGCCCGGCAGTAAAACTTTGCTAGTTAATAAGCCAGTTACCATTACTCAAGCCAGGCTACTGGGGAAGTCCGGCAAAGCTGGTGAAGTTTTTACCCTCGGCACCGAGATTGGAGTTTACGGCAAAGATATGTCAATTATTATCGAAAAGCTCAAACCAGACGGCAAGCGCGAAATGACCAGCCAGGAATTTCTGGCTGGAAACAAATTAAGTTTCCTCTAAAACAAATTATTTCTTAACAGACGCAGCGAAAATTTGAGGCTCTTTCTTGAAATCTTCCTTGAGAAACTCTATCTGCTCTAGTGTAATTTCTTCGTAATTAGGCACATTCACCTTGAGCCATTCATCAAGCTTAGCCTGATCTTGGGTCTTGATAATTTCAAACATCTGGGCAGTTTGAGCCTCGCTAAGCTGATTATCAATCACCTGTCCTACTTTCAGCTCAACAGCCTGGATAAATGTTACCAGTAATTTTTCTTTTGCTTCCTCGGATAAATCCGACAAGCCTATTTCGTCAATGAGTGATGTGCTGAGTTTTATCATAGTGAATATTATAACCTAACCAGCCGCACTGACTATTGCTTCTTTGATAGCTGTCTCTTCTGCTTTGTTCACGATGTGACCCGTTGAATCAGCAATCATCTCTACGTCACCAAACTTGACTAGCCTAAAATCAGTTCCATTAATCTTGTTGTACTCCTCTATGCCTCTTCCTAGCACTCCTCTAGTAGTCTCACCTGTCAATTCTGCCACTTCAGAGGCCACACCCCATGGTCGCCTGAAATTCTCTACATCAATTTCACCCAAAGCTTCGCTGACTGAATTGAGCGGTAGTGTCTCGGCAACTTCTGAGGCTGCGCTGGCGCCATCCATGGGTCCACTCAACCTTTCTGCCGCCTCTGTCGTATTTTCAACAAGACTACCTTCGGCACCCATCATCACCTCTGTCGCATTTTCAAGGCTACCTTCGGCCCCTATTTTTCGGGCAATAAGCGTTAGAGTAATTATAGATCCAGCAACGGCAGTACCAATTATGGCATGCCTAGCTAGCTTCTTTTTATTAGTTTCACCATCTTCCGTCTTATACATATTAGACAATCCCTCTATAGCCTTGCCGGGCAGCTGGTGTAGTTTCGTTAATGCCATTCGTGCTGCCGCACCAGGGTGTTTAAGGTACCAGGCTGCACCTTTTGCGCCTGTTCGAAGCTTTAGCCAATCCTTTACTTTTACTTTTTCATCCTCGTTGCCATTTTCTATTGAATCTTCTCCAGCAACAATTTCGACGATACTTCCTTCTGTTTCTGTTGCATTCTGAGTCGTTGGCTCTTCTCCAGTTCTAACAACACTTTCCACTTCTTCTTCTACTTCTACTTCGTTCTCTGGCGTTAAATCTTCTGTCGAACCTTCTGCTGTAGCTAACTCTTGGCTAACAGCACTCTGCTGTTTCTCTTGTAGCACCACCACCCGATCATACAGTCTGTCTGTCTGTTCCTCGGTAAAGCCATTGCGCTTGGCGTGTTCGGCAATTTTATCAATAATCGCTTCATTGATATCGCCAACCATAGTTTTGTCTCCATGCTTTTGGGCATCGATAACTAAGCTAATAAGTTCAGCATAAGATCGATCCTTGTATTCTTCGCCAATTGCCTCTTCTTGATGTTTTTGAGCCGAATCCTCAACAATCCTAGATTTAAATTGACCCTTAGGATCTCTTCGTTGCTCATTATCATCAACGAAATCTCTTGTTTTTAGATATTTCACCCAATCTGACTTTGCTGCAATATCTTCTTCTAGAGTAGCAGTCTGCTCTTCACTGAGCTTAATCCCTTCGATTCCGTCTATCGTTTCTTTGGCCAACAATACTTTTTCCAGCTCCAGTTGAGCAGGTTCTAAACCCTCGACCAGGCGAGGTTCTCCTGTGGTTTCATTTCGTGGTGTGGCGACTTCGTTCATGGCAAACACAATAGCACTTATACTTAGAAAAGTCAAGTCTCAACTACTTGTTTTGCTAGTTATGCAAATTAATTATCTTAACCAATACTTTATTTGCTCTCTGAGAGAAGTGTGTCTTTGTTTTCCCTGAGCTCTTCTTTTAGTTTCTCCAGCTCCTGCGCTACCGTGTCTTTGTAGTTTGGAAAATTATTTTCCAGCCATTTAAGCGCGCCGGCTTCGTCATTGCCGTCCACAAACGCCTCGAACTCACTCAGTTGTTCGTCGCTCATTTTAGAAGCAAGTTGTTTGCCTACATTCACCTCCAACTGTTCATAAAGATGAGCTAATAACGCTTTTTTTTCATCTTCCGCTAAGCTACCCAAGCCTAAATCTTCTAGTAACTGGTTGTCAATTTTTATCATGCGCCCTCCTTTTTTAGAGTTTCCTAGCTTTCGTTTCTCTGTTTATAAACTCTACCTTGTCGCCTTCCTGCAAAGCAACCTTGATTTTTGTTTCTAATTGCAACCCGCACATATCGCCCTTGAAGACTTCTTTAACTTCCTGCTGTTGGCGTTTGACACTCAAAACCTTGGCTTCAGTAATCGTTTCGCTACCGCGAGTAATCTTGACTATGGTGCCTGGCATTGCCTTGCCTTTGGTAACTTCCCCGCCGCATATTACTTCTGATTTAGTGGTTCTGAACACGCCCTTAATGATTAGTTTACCCACTTCAGTCTCGATAATTTCCGGCTCCAGCATAGCCTCGAGCTTTTCTTTGACGTTATCGATAAGTTCATAGATCACATTAAAGATTTTTATGTCAACATTTTCACTCATTGATAGTTGCTTCACCGGCATCGGGAGTTCAACGCCAAAACCATAGATTACTGCGCCACTAGCAGCAGCCATCGTTACATCAGATTCCGATATATTGCCCACGCCAGAGCCCACCACACGCACACTAACTTCGCTACTGCTGAGTGTTTTCAGGCTGTCTACGACAGAGGTTAGCGAACCCTTCACATCGGTACGAATAATCACTGGCAGCTCGGATATGTCTTTGAGTTGGCTCATCTTTTTTAGAAGGTCGCTTCCAGACATATTCAGTCGTCCACCATCACTGTCACCAGTAGCGTTTTTTTTGACTTTCAGTTTCGCTTCTTTGTCGTTTTCCGCCGCATGAAACATGTCGCCAAAATTCGGCAACTGCTTAAAGCCGGTAACTATCACCGGGTCAGATGGCCCAGCTTCACTAATAATTTTGAGGTTTTCATCGGTCAGCGTGCGTATCCTGCCGTAAACCGAACCCGCGACCAAATAATCGCCTTTTTTGAGATTACCGTGCTCTAATAACAAACTAACCACTGCGCCCTTGCCCGTCGCAATACGGGTTTCTATGACTAAGCCTTCAGCCTGGCAGTTGGTGTCGGCTCTTAAATCTTCCACATCAGCCACCAAAAACACCATATCTAGCAATTCGGAAATACCTTCTTTTTTGAGTGCCGACACCTCCACTACTACTGTGTCGCCCCCCCAGGCTTCCGGCATTAGCCCGTTATCGCTAAGTTCCTGGAGGATTCTGTTGGGGTTGGCTGTTTCTTTGTCAATCTTGTTTATTGCCACTAAAATTTTCACTCCAGCATCTTTGGCAAATTTAATCGCTTCTTTAGTCTGGGGCTTAACACCATCATCGGCCGCCACCACGATAATCGCTAAATCCGTTAACTTGGCGCCATGCTTACGAAGTGCCGAGAAAGCCTCATGCCCAGGAGTGTCTAGGAAAGTAACGAACTGCTCTTTGTGCTCCACCTTGTACGCCGAAATATGCTGGGTTATGCCTCCTGCTTCGTCGTCGGCAACCTTGGAACCGCGAATAGCGTCCAGGAGCGACGTTTTGCCGTGATCTACATGACCCATGACCGCCACTACCGGTGGCCTGGGCTTGGCTTTGTCGCTAATAACTCTGCGTTTCCTATGCTCAGAGCCAGTCTGCGCCTCAACAACTTCAGCATCTTTTTCAAGATCGGACAGGATAATTCGCACTGTATCGGCGTCAATCTTTTCATTAATAGTAGCCATAATGCCATTTTTTATCAGCTCAGAAATCAACTCCGCTGGACCAATCTCTAGTTGCCGAGCCAACTCACCAACAGTTATGGTTCCCGAAACTTCTACCTGCAATTTTGTCATAACTGTTCCTTTCTTGCTCGAGGTCAACCCTAAGCCTTAAAAAAGCGGAGTGAATTATTTTTTCAAACTCAAACTAATCTTCCTGGCGTCTTTGTCGATATCTAAAATCATAAATTCTTTTTCTTCGTTTAGCTTGAAAATTTTCTCCGGATCAATCCCGTCACCTTCGCCAAGTTCAGAAATATGAACCAATGCCTCTACGGCTGGACTAATCTGAATAAACGCACCAAATGGAGTAATCCTGGTTACCGAACCTTTAACGCTGTCACCCTTTCTGTACTTGCCCACTTCCTGAACCCAGGGGTCGTCCTGAAGCTGTTTGAGGGACAGAGATAGACGGTCTTTGTCGATAGCGATTATCTTAGCCTCAATCTGGTCGGCAACCTTCACATGATCACTCGGGTTTTCTACTCTATCCCAAGATATTTCAGAAATGTGAATCAAGCCTTCGATGCCGCTGACATTGACGAATGCCCCGAAGTCCACTACACCAGTAATAGTGCCTTTGACGCTGTCGCCAACTTTAAGCTTCTCAAACCTGCCTTGCATGTCTTCGCGAACGGCTTCCTTTTCAGAAAAAATGAGTTTGTTCTGAGCCTTGTCTATATCTAGAATTCTCACCTTAAGGGTCTGCTTTAATAGCGCATTTAGTTTCTGCAAAATCTCATCTTTATCAGCACCAGCAACTCGCGGGTAATGTTCGGCGGAAAGCTGTGAAACAGGCAAAAAACCCCTGACGCCTTCGTATTGAATCAACAAACCGCCTCTGTTGGCATCATAGGGCTGTACTTCGACAGTTTTCTTCTCCTCGAATAACTCAACAATCTCGTTCCAACCTTTATCCTTGGCTGCTTTTCGCAAACTCAGCAGAACTCTACCGTCGTCCATTTCGGGGTCAACAATACTAGCCGTTACTGATTCGCCTTCCTTGAGCTCAACACCGTAGCCGATCTCTCTGCGCACTACCAATCCTAGTCCATAAGTTCCCAGATCTACCCAGATTTCATGCTTCTTCACCGAGAGGATTGCACCTTCAATAGCCTCGCCCATCTCCAGTTCTTTGATGGGGTTTGCACTCAAAAGATCGTCCATTGTTACTGCTTGCTTTTTTTGCATAAAAAATTTTACTCCTTCTAGTTTTTTTCACTAGGCAGGCAAAAACCTAGCTCCATTGAGCAACAATTGTACTAGTGTGGCTTCCAATTGTAAAGAGTTTCCTATCTGTTAGCTTCAAGTAGCTCGGCAGACAAGGTTTTTCGGCTACGAAAATAGCTAACAGTGCCGGCACTAAGGACCACGAACCCCAGGGTAGTTGCAACCATAGAGCCAATTCCGGTACTAGGCAGAGTGGTCATGGTACTGCTCACAAAACCCGCATCTTCCCCGGCAGGTGTGTCTGTGCCAGTAGTAACTACGACTGCCGTGTCAGCCGAATCCAGATCGATTGCACTAGCTACTTCTTCCTCGGTGGCAACTGCTTCGTCCTCGGCTATAGGCGCACTTATGGGCGAATCCACTGTAGTTGCATCATCGTTCTCCGCGAAGCGGATCGTAAACAGCACTACAGCCAGTACGAAAGCAACTATAAAAGCCAGCACAAAAAACTTGGTGAAGCGCGACAGATACGAAACTAGCGTATGAAACATGCAAAAACTCTCCTGCCACCCTTTGTCATGAAAGCAAGTATACAACGCTTTTTGTTTTTCCGCCAACCCTCGCAAAGTCTCACCCCAAATGCGATTTTTCCGTAACTTTCGCTGGCTTTGTCATTCCCCTCTTTAGATTCCACCTCCGCTATCCAGTGGAGGTGGTCTATCGTCTAACTCCGCCTCCTGCGTTTCTTTGAGTTATTCCCGACATTAAAG
>CAYOYH010000036.1:0-1677 GCA_964408165.1 uncultured Candidatus Saccharibacteria bacterium
AATAGAACTAGCGAAAGTTACGGAAAAGTCGCATTTGGGGTGAGACTTTGCGCTTATGGCAATTCGCAGGCGATTATGCTTAAATAGCACACAAGGCTAAATGCTTATGGCGGAAATGAAAGATTTGATAAAAACACACAAAGGCCTTTTCTGGCTGTTGACGGGTGTGTTGCTGGTTATACTCATATTGGGAGTTAATCTGCACCGCCCCAAAGATATTCGCATAAGCGGACGTATTGAGAGTTTTCAACAAAAACAGAGCGTTGATCTGCGTTTGATGTTTTTTGACACGGCGGTTGGCGCTAATGTGGTGCGTACGGTGGAGTATGATAATGTTCAAACCACCTCTGATGGCAGATTCGATCTAGTGTATACCACGTCACTAGCATCGTTGCCGAACCACAGCTATGTACAACTATGCGTTCGCAACGTTACTGCTAGCGATTGGGATAACTCTATACCCATCTGCACTGAAACTACTGTAGTAGCCCAGCCTTCTCGAGTTCAAGGTACCCAGTCTGGTGAACAGACTGTAGTTAGTTGTGTCCGCAAACAAGTAAGCGGGGGTATTTCGGGGTTAGTTGACTTTCTTTTAGGCACTACACCGGAGAAGATTAAGTTTGAAAGTTACTGTACGAACGTTTTTACTGAAGCAGAGTACGAATCAATGCTCCTGCGAACCACCTATCTCCCCAAGGCGGATTTAAGTGGAGACGACAACACTTTTTTCACTGTTGATGGGAGATTAGCCAGCCGACCTAGCCTGCAGGTTCTGAGTATTGAAGGCAACCAGTTGTCGATCAGTCAAGGTAACACGATTGATTTACCCATCCCAGTTGCAGGTATCGATAATGACAACCAGCAGTTAAGTCTAGTGAACGGGGTGTTAGCGATTTCTGAGGGCAATGAAGTTATTCTGCCTCAAGCATCAAATCTGCAGCCTATTTTATTGTCTTATGGGGTGGGATTAGGCGGAAACCCATCGGTAATCAGTGGCGGTACATTGGTGCTCAGTAACACGGGGGTTCTCGATGTTGCCGGTAGTGGAGTTATTGTTTCAACGGGTGGTCAAAACCCCATTATTACCCTAGCCGCTTGCGCCGGAGCTGAGATATTGAAATATAATGCAGGGATTTCTGCCTGGGAATGTGCAGTAGATGTTAACACCGACGCCCAAACCCTATCCCTCCTCGGCAACACCCTAAGCCTAGTCTCTGGTGGTTCAGTCAACTTGAGTCCCTTCCTCGACAACACCGACGCTCAAGACTTAACCCTCACCGGCCACGTCCTAGCCCTAACCGGCGACGGCACCACCGTCAACCTCAGTGGTTACCTAGACGACACCACCTTAAACGAAATCCAAGTCGATGCCTTCGTCGCCAATAACGGCTTCCTAACCTCCGAAGTCGACGGCTCCATCACCAACGAACTGCAGGACTTAACCCTAGCGGCCAACATCCTCGGCCTAACTAGCTCGGGCATCACCTTTGACCTGTCGGCCTACCTAGACAATACCGACGCCCAGGACCTAACTCTGGTGGGTAATACCCTGAGCATTACCAATGACCCCAATACCAATGTTGATCTAGCTACTTTTCTAGACAACACCGACGCTCAGAGCATCTCGGTAGCGGCCAACATCTTGAGTATCTCTGGCAGTGCGGCTACGGTAGACCT
>CAYOYH010000036.1:1777-7421 GCA_964408165.1 uncultured Candidatus Saccharibacteria bacterium
TCTCGGTAGCGGCCAACATCTTGAGTATCTCTGGCAGTGCGGCTACGGTAGACCTTGGTGCTTACCTAGACGCATTCACTATTTTTGACGGCACCAATGCTCAGAATATTCAAGGCAATGACACGCTTACTTTCGCTGCGGGCACTGGTCTTAGCGTACTAGTCGGCCCAACTGACGCAGTTACGTTCAGTTCAGACCTAGGCAACTCCATAGAGTCTAGTGAAATAACTGACGGCACCATCCTTAACGCCGACCTAGCAAACAGTTCACTAACAATAACTGGTGGCAACGGATTGACTGGCGGAGGCGTAGTTTCTCTTGGCGGAACAATTGCGTTAGACATTGGTGCCGGAGCTGGCGTAAATGTAAACGCCAACGATATCGGGCTTGACGTGCTAACAATTGGCACGACTACCACAACAGCAAGTAATTCAGGGCTAGAGGTTAGCGCCGATGGTCTAAGGCTTTTGGGCGGTTGTTCGGACGGTCAGTACCTGCGTTGGAATGCGCCTGCCTCACAATGGGAATGCGCATCAGATACCACTTTC
Organism: uncultured Candidatus Saccharibacteria bacterium; assembly: GCA_964408165.1. Taxonomy (GTDB): domain Bacteria; phylum Patescibacteriota; class Saccharimonadia; order Saccharimonadales; family CAYOYH01; genus CAYOYH01. The sequence continues at coordinate 2,326 of CAYOYH010000036.1, forward strand.
TTGATTGGTTTCAATACAGTACAGTACATTAACAACACTGCAGTACCCACAGATGTTCCGGGCTTAAGTTTCACGATAGGAGCTAACGAGGATTGGTATTTTAGAATGCACCTTCATACTAACGGCGACACCCAAGATGATTCAAGGTGGAATATCATTTGTCCAGTAGGTGCGGTCGGTAGTTGGAGCGTGGCATCTATCGAAAACTCTTCGGCCGACGCCAATCAGGGCTGTGGCGCCGAATCTCCTAATATCTCACTGCCTAATGGCTCCGAACCAATCATAGTAGAGGGCTTGATAAGAAATGGTAGCACCGCCGGAACAGTTCAATTACAAGCTCGAGAGAATGTAAACACGGATCTTATAAATTCATTGCAAATTTTCCCGAACAGTACTTTTCAGGCTTGGCAAGTACCGTAAAGCCTCACTTCGAATGTGATTTTCCCATAACTTTCGCTGCAGCAACACAGAAAAGATTTAGAAAAAATGGCGTGGCGCTCGAGGCAGGGCCTTGCAGTACTGGCTATATTCGGCGAGCTAGCGGTCAAGATCAAACCACCCTTACTTTCGAGATACTCATCGACAGAGAAAACATTACTGTAGGTTCAGCCAATCTAGTGCTGAACGCAGTACTCCTTAGAAAATAATAAATTTCAACGAGAAGTTGAGCGAACAAGGCAAGGGCTGTACAATAAATGTAAGCAATTTGAGGAGACGAAGTGTATGACTGATGTAGTTGATGTTAAGGTAGAAAAAGAAAAGAAAAAGAGAATCAAAAAACCTCCATTTAGCTGGAAGGTATTCATGGTAATGATTGTGTTGGTGCTGGCACTAGGCGCAGTGTTTTATTTCTGGAACGAAGCCCAAGAAGCCAGAGATGCAACACCAGAAGCAGTAGCCGCTAGGAATCAAGAAGAATCAGTGAGAATAATCGCATCCTTGAATACGATTCTGCTTACCGAAAGCGACGAACAACCGACTGTTGCTAGGATAGAAGATCCTACTATATTGCAACAGGCTAACGAAGATTTTTACAAGAACGCTCAGGCGGGTGACTACTTGGTGCTTTTTCCCAACAGGGCGATTATTTTCCGTGAATCAGAAGGCAGGGTGATAAATGTGGCACCGATAATCAACACTGCGAACATTATTCCTGAAGTTGCTCCTGAAAACTAGGAAAAACTATAATAAAACTGTTTACAAGCGAGCAACAAATCTATAAGCTTTCAAGCGATTACTTAAACAAGGTTACTCAAAAATGACTCACAAAGTTACCGATGCAGATTTTCAAGAAAAAGTACTAGACGCCGAAGGCGTAGTGCTGGTGGATTTCTGGGCCGCCTGGTGCGGGCCGTGTATTGCGTTGGGCCCAGTCCTAGAGCAAGTCGGCAAAGAGCTGAAAGACAAAGCCACAGTAATGAAATTAAATGTAGATGAAAACAGAGCTACTGCGCAGAAATACCAAATTCGCAGTATACCCAACGTCAAAATTTTCAAAGACGGCGAGGTGGTCAAAGATTTGATCGGCGTCATGCCCAAGGAAAGTTACCTAGAGGCCGTCGAGAACCTTTAGTCTAAAAAGCCCCTAACTAAAAAAGCACCTAGAGTTTCGTTGTTCAAGGTGTCTTTTTGTTGAAGCTGCTACTACCACTACAAGCTTGAACAACTTCTGACGACATTATTTCGGAGATTATTTTTGGTGGGGATGGTTGGATTTGAACCAACGACCAATCAGTTATGAGCCGACTGCTCTAACCACTGAGCTACATCCCCGCGCGTTCTTGCATTTCGTATCTTTGAACAAAGCGAGTATAACAGATACACACAGGACTTTCACGCTTGCTCTCCACTCTGGATATTCCAGGGTGCCACAGCTACATACTTTCGTCTTTCAGCGCACCCTCTGTGCACGTTTCAAGAAGAGGAATACGCAGCTACCATCAGCCCTTTGGAGGCGTCTATGAAAGAAGAATCAAACGTGCAAATCCTGCTATAATCATCTTTGCACTAGAAGGAAAAACAAAGATGGCCAAAAACAACCTTAAAGAATTTTTCTCTCTGAATAACCTAGTATATTTGCTGGCGGTGGCGGTGGCGTTTGCTATTGTTTGGCAGACAGTATTCGTAATACTGGACAACTACGCCCTGCAACAGGAAGCGGATCAGCTAGAACAAGAAGTCGCTCTATTAGAGCTAGAAAACCAAAAACTCATCTTCGACATTGAATACTACAAAACAGATGCCTTCTTGGATTTAGCAGCCAGAGAGAATTTTAACTTACAAGCGCCGGGAGAGAGGGTGCTTCTTGTTCCCAGGAGTCAGAAGAGCCTAGAGGCCGGCTCAACTCCCGAAGGTTCACCAGGCGACGCCAGTACTGACAGCAACATTGGTACCGCCTCCAACCTAGACCAATGGCTTTTCTTCCTTTTCGGCAAAGAGCCATCTTGACCTATGTCAACAGCGCTGACTGTTTTCACCCTGGAACCACCCCTGTTGACTCTCAGAGAGTTGTCTTTTTGCTCCGGTTCAACTCAAAGTAGCAACAGCTACCACTCGTTCTAATCCTCGCACAAATACAACTTCTAATGCTTCAGGAGTAGTCCAAGACAAAAACAGTCATCGCTCTTGACATGACCTCTGTAATCAGTTAGATTGTAGCCTGCTCATTCACACAATCGATAATCATCAAATAACGCGGGGTGGAGCAGCCCCGACGCCAACGGTTCGGGGAGCCGATTGCAACATCGGCTTGGCAGCTCGTTTGGACCGTAACTAAGCGAATCCAGCTTGGTTACCTCGATTTCCCAAGATTGCCAATCTTTGAAACAATAGTAGCAATCCTGGCGACAATCGATCTAACCAAAAGGTCTTTTGGTCTTCCGGCACATTAACACAATCGATAATCATCAAATAACGCGGGGTGGAGCAGTGGCAGCTCGTTTGGACCGTAACTAAGCGAATCCAGCTTGGTTACCTCGATTTCCCAAGATTGCCAATCTTTGAAACAATAGTAGCAATCCTGGCGACAATCGATCTAACCAAAAGGTCTTTTGGTCTTCCGGCACATTAACACAATCGATAATCATCAAATAACGCGGGGTGGAGCAGTGGCAGCTCGTTTGGCTCATAACCAAAAGGTCGCAGGTTCGAGTCCTGCCCCCGCTACCAAGATGAAATAAAACAGCCCTTCCAAAAGGAAGGGTTATTTTATTTCATATCTTCGATAATGGAGGCAAGACTCGAACCTGATCCGCCAGTTGGCGGAAGGTTCGAAGACTAGGAGCACGCGCAGAAGTTTACTTCGAGCATGGGTTGCAGGGAGTAGCGTAAGCGTTTATCCTGCCCCGCTACTATATTTCCTCCTGTTCTAGTATCCGATGAACTAAATTCTCATGTCTGCAGACTGACCCCAGAGTGCTAGTTGGGTATCTTCTAAGCAGCAACAATAACCCCCGAGTTACTGCACCGCGTCTTCAGAGTCCCGTTCTACAATGTACTCAACCGCTTCCGTTGCAGATTGTATCAGCCCCTTCAGTTTACTTCGGACAACAGCCGCTTGGCCGGTTTTGTCCTTTTCGGCAGACGAAAGAAAGTTAGCTAAAGAACCGTAGTCACCATTATTCGATTTTCGCAAAAGCGTTTTACTTCGCGGCTCCTTCCACGTTGAATTTGGATCTCGCAGACCAGCCTCTATGAATAGCTGGTTCACTCCATGACTAAAGTCAGTCCAAATTCCACTTAGTCTTATTGCGTCCTCTAGGTCAACACTGTCCCTAAGTCTGGGCGACCAGTGTCTGCGAATCGTCTTGTTGCCACGCAATGGAAGTGAGCTTTTTATTTCTACTACCTCAGTTAGGTCCTGATAGGCGCTTAGAGCGGTACCTAATAATTGCGTTGAACGCAGTATTTCTTCCAAGCTTTCTACACTATTAAAGCAAAAGGTTCTTATTTCGACTGCGGTTGTAAAATCAATTCCTTTTATATCGCGTGGGTCGCGCTCTAAGACACCTGAGTGTTCTCTAGTCCAGTACGGACCAGGCTTCGTTGCTTCGGAAGGCATTAGTAGCCTTTTTGCGGTAGTAGCAATTCCTGATGCTTCAAGTGCATGCACAAGAACGAATACTTGGTTCTCTCTGTGGTTGTTGGGTATCTTTTCCCTGCCTGCATTTATGTTCTCTGACGAGATTCCCGCGACAGTGACATGTAGAGGGTAGTATCTTTCACCTGATCGTATAACTCCAAGGTCTTCGATGGCTTGGACCTCCGCAATTAGTAAGTTTGAAGAGCTGGTGGGCTTGAATGCAAATTCCCACCAATCAGGGTCGTGCTCATCTCTAGGGATCCCCGCCTCTTCAATCTTCTCCAATGTTCTCTTTTTTTGTTTGATAAGAGACGACTGTTCCTTAGTAGGTAGTTGTTTCTCTTCTTTTGATAGCAGAGCAGAGTCATATATCTCGATCTCAATTCCAATAGTAGGAGTATATTTATGTGCGTGATCTTCAAAACTGCTTAATTCCTCAATCGAGTAATCTTCGCCAGTTAACTTACTGATGTTCACCAAGCTGTCGATTCGGTGTTTAGATATATACTTTCTTTGTGAGTACACAGCGAGGTTTGCTCGTTCTATTTCTTGCCTGGCGGTACTAACTTCTTCGTTGGTTCTAAGTTCTATTTCATACTTGCCCTTTTCCATGTTTAAATACTACCATAGTAGTATCACCAGGTGGCTCGTTAACGAGCGGGAAGAGGCAAAGCCGACATCCTGCCACGTTCCGCGGTCACTTCCAGCGACCCCGACTTTTTCTGACTAAAAGCAAGCTTTGAATCGTAAAAAGAGTCCTTGCGACGAGCCACTGGCTCATCTCACCCGAAACTTGCGTCTAGAAAACAAGTTTTCAAGAGAAGGCTTCCTTGCGAAATACTCCCAGTATTTCTCACCCCGTCTGTCACGCTCGACAGAACAAGCAGGGCCCGCTACATTTAGTTACGTAAAATGAGAAATATAGTAGGACACTACACATAAGTGACGGCGACACAAGACATGTCAAACCTCAATAGAAATGTCCTATTGATTCCAAAATAGAAATGTCCGGTTT
>CAYOYH010000037.1:0-7360 GCA_964408165.1 uncultured Candidatus Saccharibacteria bacterium
GCCGTCGCCACACCTCGCATCGGGCGTTAACACGCGCCGGTGCTCCGGTCTTGCGAAATGCTCCCAGCATTTCTCACCCACGACCTTCGGTTTTGGAGACCGACGCTCTAGCCAACTGACCTGCCCGAACTGACGTTCAGTCAGGCGGGGCTACACCCCTATGTCAATTCTTTTTAGAAGAGCTTGTCTGGTTCCACGACTCTCTTTAACAGTTCTCTCTCTACTTCGAGCTAAACTCTCAGTCATGAATGCCTCGTAGTAGATAACTTTAAGCGGTCGTCTTCCTTTCGTTGACGAAACGCTACCAGAATCATGTTCTTTCTTTCGTCGCTTTAAATCATTAGTTGAGCCATAGTACAGCTTACCATCAAGCTCTGATCGTAAAACGTAGAAATACCACACAAAGTTATTATACCAGCTGAGCCCCGCCTGTCTGTTCGACAGAACGGGCAGGTACACCCCTATGCTTGGTTGATTATAACTTAAAAGGTTCAAATCTGGACTTGGTCATCTATAATTTACCCTTATTTTGATTGTATTGCTATCTTTACAACAAAAAGCGCTAATTATCTCTGTTTTCACTCTTGTCAAAATGCGAGCTTAAGCACTATACTTACTTTGAAAGAAATTAAACAGAGAAAATACGTGAAAATTCTGATGCTCGGGTGGGAGCTACCACCACATTATGTTGGCGGAATGGGTGTGGTTTGCTACAGCCTCTGTGAGCACCTGGCAAAATCGGGTGCCGATATTGAGTTTATCCTACCGTTTGAGGCCGACTACAGCAACATTTCGTTCATGAAAGTAAATCCCAAATCAACCAAATCCTTAGCTAGCTCTAAAATATCTTACGCCGACCTGGATAAGGTCAACGCCACCGTTTACGGAAAGGCCGATATATCAACCTCAGAGGCCGAAACTCTGGACATTGTACCTCTAGATAAAATACAAAGTGCGTTCATAAACAAAGTCATCACCGCTACCCTGTTGGGCGAGTTTGACATCATCCACGCACACGATTGGATGACCTTCAAGGGCGCAATGCTGGCCAAACAACTTTCTGGCCTGCCACTGATAGTCCACATCCATGCTACTGAATTTGATCGCTCCGGCGCCGACGACCAGTCACGCGGTAACGAAATGATCCATGAAATTGAATACGATGGCATGATGATGGCTGACAGAATCATCGCCGTCTCGCAGTGGACCAAGAATCTAATCGTCAAAAGATACGGTATTGACCCCAGTAAAATTGCCGTGGTGCACAACAGTATCGATCTCGACAGTTCTTATATCGACAGCCAAGAAGCTGCGCCCTACGAGTACCAGTATCTAAAAGCCATGCAAAAAAACGGTTACAGCGTGATTATGAGTGTGGGGCGTCTGTCTATTCAGAAAGGTTTGCCTAACTTACTTGAAGCCGCCAAGCTAGCACTGGAAGTAAACCCGAAAATCTTCTTTGCAATTGCTGGATCCGGAGACATGCGCCAGGAATTAATCGAAAAAGCTGCCGCACTGGGCATTAGCAGGAATATCATATTCATGGGCTTCATAACAATCCAACAGATGCACGATTTGTATGAGTTATCTGATCTTTTCGTCATGCCCTCCGTTTCAGAGCCTTTTGGCTTAACGGCGCTTGAAGCTATTGGACGCGGCACACCAGTGTTGCTTTCCAAACAATCAGGCGCAAGCGAGGTCATCGAAAACGCCCTAAAAATAGATTTTTGGGACAAAGACGAACTAGCAAATAATATTTTGGCGGTGACGATGAACAAATCTTTGAAGCAAGAATTGTCCGACAACGGCTACGCTGAATTCCAGAATCAGTCCTGGGTTGGTGCGGCGAACATCACCACTCAAGCTTATCAGTCGGCAATCGGAGCTTCGTCGTGAGCAAAGCTATCTCACTCTATCTGCATGTCCACCAGCCATACCGGATCAAACCCTACACCATTTTCCGCGCCGGTTCTGACCACCTGTACTTCAACGACCAAACACCAGGCAAAGACACTAACAACGAATTCATTATCCGCAAAGTGACCGACAAAGCTTATTTGCCTACAAACAAAATACTGCTAGAACTCTTGACCGAAAATCCTGGCTTCAAACTTAGCCTGTCCATCCCCGGTATGATTATCGAACAGTTCGAAAACTGGGCGCCAGACGCGCTGGAGAGTTTTAAGAAACTTGTCGACACTGGTCGGGTTGAGATTTTGGCGGAAACCTACCATCACACACTGGCGTTTTTCTATGACCGCGAAGAGTTCGAGGTGCAGGTGAAGATGCACAAAGAGAAAATCCAGCAAGTTTTTGGGGTCACGCCAACGGCGTTTAGAAATACCGAACTTAGCTACAACAACGACCTAGCCTATTGGGCCGACCAAGCCGGCTACAAAGCGATTATTACTGAAGGCTGGGATCCAATTCTGGGCTGGCGCAGTCCGAATTTTGTTTACCAACCAGCTCACACCAACAACATTCGCTTGCTTCTGAAAAACTACAAGCTTTCAGATGATGTGGCCTTTCGCTTCTCCAATTCCAGCTGGGAAGGATGGCCTTTGACCTCAGAGAAATACGTACATTGGATAAACTCTATCCCTGACAATGAGGAAGTTGTTAATCTCTTTATGGATTATGAAACATTTGGTGAACACCAGTGGGATCACACCGGAATCTTCGATTTCCTGCGCCACTTCCCTGGCGAATTCCTAAGCCACGAAGGCAATGAATTTGTGACCATTACTGAATCTGCCCAGAAATTTGAAGCCAAAGATTTCATAGATATACCCCACGTATTAACCTGGGCGGACACCGAAAGAGACCTGACTGCCTGGACCGGTAACGCCATGCAGCGCCAAGCCCTAGATGCTATCTATGCCCTAAAACAACCAGTGCTAGATTCCAACGACGCTGAGCTTATTAGCGACTGGCGTAAGCTTCAAGCTTCCGACCACTTCTACTACATGTGCACTAAATGGTTCAATGACGGCGATGTCCACGCCTACTTCAGCCCTTATGATTCGCCCTATGAGGCGTTCATTCACTACATGAATGTCCTGCACGATATGCGCTTTAGGCTAGTCGAGAAAGGGTTTGATGTCTAGATCGCTGTTTTTGAGTAATGGGCACATGCTGGTTGGGCTCAACAGTTTTGGCTTGGTGCACGATTTTTACTACCCCTATGTGGGCTACGAAAACCATTTATCAGAGAAAGAGCAACTGCACCGAGTTGGTGTTTGGGTGGACGGCAAGTTTAGCTGGCTCGATGATGGTAGCTGGAATATCTCAATCCGCTACGAAGACATGGCGCTGATTAGTCGCATTCGTGCCGTTAACGATAACCTTGGTGTTGTTTTGGAGTTTAATGATTTTGTCGATAGCGAACTGACGGCTTTTATTCGTAAAGTTCATGTGGTGAACAAGCATAAACTTCGCCGTGAAATCAGAGTCTTTTTCCACCAAGTATTCCAGATTAGTGAATCGACTCGAGGCGACAGTGCTATCTACATGCCTGACAACCATTTGATTCTTAATTACAAGGGTCGTAGAAACTTTGTAATTGCCGGTCGCAAGGCTGACGGCACTGGGTTTGATCAATATGGTATCGGCAACTACGGCATAGACGGCAAAGTAGGCACTTACAAGGACGCCGAAGACGGCCAATTGTCTAGTAACGCTGTGGAACATGGGAGTGTCGACAGCACTATTGGTTTCAATTTGAACATTCCAGCTCATGCGTCTCAACGCATCAGTTACTGGATAGTCGTCGCGCAGACTAGAGACGACGCTATCGAAGCTCATAATGAGATTACGCGCTCGACCGTGCATGAACGGCATGAGATGACGCAAAGTTACTGGCACAGCTGGCTATCGATTGCTGAGCCGAAAATTATGAAATTGGAGCCGAAGTATCGCCCTCAGGTCATTAATTCCCTCCTGTTAATAAAATCCCACATAGACGTGCGTGGCGCAATTATCGCTTCTGGTGATTCACAAATGCTCAACTACAACAGAGATTACTACGGTTATTTCTGGCCACGCGACGGTGCATTTGTGATATGGCCAATGATACGACTAGGCTACACTGAGGAGCCAAAAAAGTTCTTTGAATTCTGTCGTGATGCACTAACACCAAACGGCTACCTGCGTCATAAGTACCTACCTGACGGATCTGCTGGTAGCACTTGGCATGCCGCGCTAGCCGACGGCAAAGAAGAGCTACCTATCCAGGAAGATGAATCGGCAATTGTCGTTTTTATGCTAAACGAATATCTGAAATATTCTGGTGATCGTGATTTTACAGAAACAATGTACAGCAGTCTGGTTCGACCCATAGCCAAGTATATGGTCGATTTTATCGACGAACCCACCGGGCTACCACACATGAGCTTTGATCTGTGGGAAGAGAAGTTCCAGACATCTACATACACCACGGCTACAGTTTATGCTGCCTTGCTAGCAGCCGCTTCGATGGCCGAGGAGTTCAGTTTTCCCGAAGATGCCGTCACCTGGAATCAAACAGCTGCAAAAATCAAAAACAGAGCCCGTGAAACTCTATACAGCGCTGAAAGAGGGTACTTCCACAAGGGGTTCAGTCTCAGAGGCGATATGATGGAGTTTGATTCAACGATTGATGTCTCCAGTCTTTACGGAGCAGTTTTATTCGGGCTATACGATACCGACGACCCTTACGTACGGGAATCACAAAAAACTCTGGAAAATGTTCTAGTTGACTCTTGTCCGATTGGCGGAACGCCGAGGTACGAAAACGACAATTATCATCGTGTCGACGAAAAATCACTAGGCAACCCGTGGTTTGTAACTTCATATTGGTACGCTCAGTTAATGATTGAGCGCGGTAATCCTCAGAAGGCTCAGGATATTTTGGATTGGAGTCTAAACTTCATGCTACCCACCGGTGTTTTACCGGAACAAATTAATCCTAATGACGGCAAGTTTATTTCTGTTGCTCCGCTGATTTGGAGCCAGGCTGAATTCATCAACACTGTTTTCGATCTTCACTCGGCTCGAGATATCCCAAATGAAGATAAGTAGCCCGTTAGCTAAAAATACTTTCCGAAAATTCGCCGATCAACATTCACTAGTGTACAGCGCTCGCTTTGAAGAAGATGCTCACAATATAGTCAGAGGCGTGACCCTCACTAACGCCCGTAAAGATGAGTTTCTAGTTCAGGGCAATGTTGAGGGCTATGAGATTCAGCTGCTGCAACGCCAAGTATCACTGCATAAACCAGGTAGCCAAATGATGGTATTTAAGTGGGCAATCATGCACCTAACGCTGGGTAAGGAAGTTAATTTAGCGCATGTGTTTTTGGATGGCAAAAACCGATACCATGAAGACATTTATGATGCTATTTTTACCAAATTCCACAAACTGGTACTGGCGCCGGCACCTTTTCATAGCAACTTCACCACCAATTATCGTATTTTCGCCAACCCCGAGACTATCCCTCAACTACCAACACTAATCAGCGAAGACATGGCTGGCCGCCTCTCGACACTCGGACATGATTTAGACTACGAACTACTAGAAAACAACATTTACGTATACTTGCCAGGCGGTGCAGTTGAAAACACGCAGCTGAACCAAATGTTGTCTGCTGCGCGCTTGCTTTCTTCTAGTCTTAGTTAAACTTCGTTGCGACCGAGATTCTTTTTAGTCTCGACATAAAGAGTCATCTTTTTGAGCTGAGGATTGTACTTTTTCAGTTGAATTCTCTCCGGTGAGTTCACAGTATTTTTGGTCGTGTAGTAATCTCGTCTGCCTGTTTCCTCGCATACGAGCCCTACGATTTTGCGTTTATTAGTTTTCTTAGCCATTGCTTTCCTTTGTCGGCATTATCATTGCTGCCACAATATAAAATAATAACCCCGGTACTATACCACTGAAAATGATCACAGCCAAGACCAAAAGTCGCATTAAGGTTGCATTCATGTCTGAGTACTGGGCTAAACCTGCGGACACGCCAGCAAACACCTTGTTGTTTGGGTCTTTATAAAGTTTCTTCTGAGTCGCCATAATTCAACTTTCTTGTTTTGATTAATGCCTTTGGCATACATTTTGGAGCCGAGTCGGAGAGTTGAACTCCGGACCTTTTGCTTACCATGCAAACGCTCTACCCCTGAGCTAACCCGGCTTGTCGGTTATGTATTTTAACACCACCCGATTATATCAGATTATAGCTGGTGTTGGCATTGCCCTTTACATCTGTTTTTGATACTATTTCCTGCGTCCAGGCAGATGCCGGCATAGCTCAGTTGGCTAGAGCAACGGTTTTGTAAACCGTAGGTCGTGGGTTCGAATCCCTCTGCCGGCTCCATTCATATTTTTTGCTGGGATAGCGAAGCGGTCAAACGCAGCAGACTGTAAATCTGCCGGCCTAGTGCCTACGTAGGTTCGAGTCCTACTCCCAGCACCAAACTAAATGCACCCCTTGGGGTGTACTTAGTTTATGTTAGGACGAAGAACCGTTCTTACAAAGCAAGAGGGAGACGAGGAAAAAGATTTGACGAAGTGTCTGGAAGCTTGTGAAAACTCTTGGAAAAAATATGAATAACAGCAAAGAACAAGTGTATTTAGTTTTGGGTGGAGCAGGAGCGATCGGGCAATCTGTGATTACCAAATTATCACGCAAAAATCTTTCCGTAAAAGCAGTGAGGTGAAATAAAGAAGTAGAATGAGTTGAAACAATCAATGCTGATTTACGGAATTTTGACAAAGTAAAAAACAATCGTTGGAGCTGACCATATACTTGCACATAGGCTTGCCGTATAGTTAGTTTATGAAATTATGAAAAATACCTATACAAAACTCGGCTCCATTGGAGCAATAATTGGAATAATTGCCTATGTGTTTGTGAACATTGTGGACGCCCCTGCACTTTCCGTTTTTTTATATTACACGACCGTTAATATCCTGCCAATAACAGGAGGCGAACCCTTGGTCTTTTACTGGGTGTTTGCACTTCCTCTTTTGAATAGTATTTTAATATATACTTTGTATGGACTGGGAGTTGCATTAGTAATAAAAGCCAAAGATAGGATTAAAGATGTCTTGGTTGTGTCTTTGGGGGTTACTTTGGTCACTTTGTTTTTTGGATTACTAAATTTAGGGGAATCACTTAGTCTATTTCAAATAGCAATGAACACCTTAGCGGGATTTATGTTGATGTCTTTCATTTCTTCATTTATATTTGTTGTAATTTATCCACTCTTGCCTGAGAGTGCAAGGATTTAAAATAATAATAATATTATGAAAAAAAATATTTTAATTGGACTAACCATCATCGGAGTAGTTGGTGTTGGTTTTTTTGTTTATCAAAATAATGTATCTCAA
>CAYOYH010000038.1:0-7287 GCA_964408165.1 uncultured Candidatus Saccharibacteria bacterium
AACCATCTGTCATCTGTACGCCAAAGAAATGAATATTTACGGCGACACCGGGAATGTAGTGGCTCTGAAGTGGCGCCTGCAACAGCGCGGTGTGAAAGTGAAGCTTATCACCTGCGGAGTAGGCGAAACATTGCCCAGCGATGCAGACATCATTGTAGCCGGCGGCGGGCAGGATTCGGGTCAGTTCAAGGTGAGCCAAGATCTAAGCACTAAAAGCAAAACCTTGAAAGCCATGCACGAAGGGGGGGTGGTTTTTTTGGCTATTTGCGGAATGTATCAACTTTTTGGACACGAATTCAAAACAGACAAAGGTGAAATAAAGGGCGTGGCGCTCTTCGATATGCATACCAATGCAGGCGAAGACAGGTTGATTGGAAACATAAACTGCAGTAGCGAAAAGTGGGGTGATTTAGTCGGCTTTGAAAATCATAGTGGGCGAACATTCTTAAATGATGCTAGTCAGTCATTAGCCGTAGTCACAAAAGGGGCGGGCAACAATGGAGAGGATTCAACCGAAGGCTGTGTTTCCTTAAATGCATTTGGAACCTACATGCACGGGCCTTTCCTGCCAAAAAACCCCAGATTTGCAGATGAACTCATTGGTAGAGCCATGCAACGCAAATACGGAGAAGGTGTTCAGCTCGCACAAATTGATGACTCATATGCCCATAGAGCAGCAGCGGTGGCCCGCAAACTCCCGAGATAACTAGTTTCACTAACGGACATAAACTTGCTAAACTATATTTATTCAATGTTTAAGATGCGGAGGAACACCAGCTAATGATTGACCAATTATTTGGTTCAAAAACCAGAGTTAAGCTGCTTCAGTTGTTTCTGGGCAACCCTAATCGGTCTTTTTACGTGCGGGAAATCACCCGAAAAATAGAAGAGCAAATAAATTCAGTGCGCCGAGAGCTGGCAAACATGCTGAGTGTGGGCATCATTACATCAGACAGCAGTAACAATAAGCTGTACTATGAAGTTAGCCAAAAATACGAACATTATGAAGCGCTAAAATCTATCTTTGGCTCAAAATCGGCAGTAGTTGCCAAGGTGTCTGTGGACGATGAATCCAGCGACATGGTTGCTCAGCTGAGACTACTGGGCGCGGTAGAGTTAGCTTTTTTAAGTGGTGTGTTTACCCGGGACGATCTTTCACCAGTTGACATATTGATAGTCGGAGATGTCAACAGGACTAGGCTGCGGAAGTTTATAGTAGCGGTAGAGAAGGAGGAGGGGCGAGAGCTAAGGTACTCAATAATGAATGGCGATGAATTCGATTACCGCCTAGATGTGCATGACCGATTTATTGCTAATTCACTAAATTCCAAAAAAACCGTACTTATTGACGACAGGGGTTTGTTTAGCATTAAGGCCGGGGTGAAAAAACCTACAGCGAAAAAGAAAAAAAAATAAGGAGAAAACATGGATATTGAATATTTGGGTGCTAATTGCCTTAAAATTATCACGAAAAAAGCCACGGTATTTGTTGATCCCGTTGTTCCTGGGTTGAAAATCGACACCAGCGAAGCTAAGTTTTCGCTAATTACTAATACCAGCCTTATTGATTATAAAAATGATGGATTTATCATCGACACACCGGGTGAGTATGAGATTAGTGGCTTGTCGGTTCGGGGATTGCCTGCTAGAGCTCATATGGACGCCGAAGGCGAATTGGCGACAATCTATAAAATTATCTATGGCGACGTAAACCTGGTAGTAGTTGGGCATGTTTCCACAAAACTCTCAGACGAGCAGTTGGAAGTGATAGGCATGGCGGATATCTTAGCGATACCAGTTGGCGGAGGTGGCTACACTCTAGATAGCACCGGAGCAGCGCAATTATCTCGAAAAATCGAGCCAAAAATCGTAATCCCAATGCACTACAGCGACAAAGCTATAAAATATGAAGTACCGCAGGCTGAGCTGAAGTTATTCCTAAATGAAATGGGCGCTCAACCCGAGGAGCAAGAGAAACTTACAATCGGCAAAAATACTATTCTTCCAGAACAACTACAGGTGGTAGCGCTAAAGAGGGTTTAAGTAACGAACTCAAAAAGACTAGAATTTTGTTGCTTTTTGAGTAGGCAGAGAGTCGTCAGGCGGTGATTCCTCGTCAGGGAGAGTGTTTTTCTAGAGAATGCCTTTTTTCTTGAGGGTTCGTATGCCTTGTGCAGATAATTTCATGGTAACTTTTTTGCCATTAACAACAAATGTCTTCTTTTGAAGATTGGGCTTCCAGGTTCGTTTAGTCTTTCGTTGAGAAAAACTGACATTATGTCCGAACTGCCTGCCTTTACCGGTGAGCTCACATTTTTGAGCCATTGATTCGCCTCGCTGATTAATAACCAATAAATACTACTGTTTTTTCCGGCCTGTGTCAATTTTATCCCCTTCCAAAGGGAGCAGGCTCTGCTATAGCAATCCATCGCTAGGAATTTAGGGTTTTTGCACTGAGATTGCTATATAATCAACTGTCGACATGGATATTTTCTACATAGTAGTGATACTGGTTTCAATTTTAATTTCGATAACAATACATGAGGCGATGCATGCCTATGTGGGGTATTGGCTAGGGGACGACACTGCCATGCACAGCGGTAGGTTATCGCTGAATCCACTGGTACACATAGATCCTTTTACGACAGTTCTTTTGCCGATACTTCTAGCTATGTCAGGCATGCCTCCGTTCGGGGCTGCTAAACCGGTCCCCTTTAACCCCTACAGAGTTAAGTATGGCGAATACGGCGTAGCGCTAATCGGTATTTCTGGTCCGCTAACGAACCTCGCACTAGCTATGTTTGCTGGAGGAATGATGCGTCTTCTCTCCATCACTTCCGGTACGAGCTACATGATTGTTGGAACCTTCGTACTGGTTAACTTGGCTTTCTTTGTATTCAACATGATTCCGTACCCACCGCTAGATGGCTCGCGGTTACTGTACGCCTTTGCTCCCGAGTGGCTAAAGAGCATCATGGGAGCCATCGAAAGAGCTGGCTTCATAGCAATCCTGATATTCCTATTTCTGGCCTTCAGCTTCATTGCTCCGATTATCGGTGAAGCCGTGAGTGTGCTTTGGGATATTATTGTTGGATTTCCACTGGTCTAATCCTGTATAATAGTCAGTGCCCTCTGGTAGAGGCGGTAGGAAGATAATTTCCTGAATACTAATCTATAGGGAGCTCTATTATGACTGCTGGCTGTGGCGAGTAGTTGCGAGCACCCACCTGGTGTACTCCAGGCAGATTACTCCCATCGCCTTGCCAAGTGGGTTTTTTTGATTAGCCCCTTGCGCGCCCTAAACCCCGATCTCCCAAGTTGGTGAAAGCGCCAGCACTGACCAGCAAGCTTCCTAAGACTTGCTGGTTAGTGGATGAGAGTAGAGCTGCCGTACCATGCTTGTGTTGACACCCAGGCAGGCGCTAAGTACAGGCGCGGGCCTAGCGGAGTTTTGCAACCCCGGCTCTTTTTCCGAACTAGGGAGGTTTCATTTACAAGGGCACGAGGCAGACACATAGTTGGGCATGTAAGGCAGATTGAAGGTTTTCGCACCCCAACTAGAGTTGCAGATTTCGCTAAGCAGGCTCATAATCTTATACGAACAATGAAAGACCAGGAACAAAAAGCTAAAGAAAAAGTAATCCAGTTAGGCATTTTACAGGGTCTAGCTATTTTCACTCGTGGCGAAGAAATAATCAGCAAAGATCACAGCGGAAGCGAAAAAGTAGTTTCATCTAGCAGCGATAAATCAACCAGGTGGCAAGATGCGCTGAAAAGGCTACTGGATCAAAACGATGTAATAAAATCATCAGAAAAACAGAGGTCGCTCAAGATATTCACCGACGGAGGCTCCAGGGGAAACCCTGGGCCCAGCGCTTCTGGATTTGTTATTTTTAACGACAACGAAGAGATTATCGAAGAGGGGGGTGAGTACTTAGGAGTAACCACCAACAACCAAGCCGAGTATCAGGCAGTCAAGCTAGCGATGCAGTCTTCCATAAAGTACGATCCTAGCGAGCTGCACTTTTTTGTAGACAGTTTGCTGGTGGTGAATCAGATGAAAGGCGTCTACAAGATAAAAAATCGCGACCTATGGCCAATCCATTCTGACATTAAAAAAATGACTGAGAATTTCAACAAAGTGACCTTTACTCATGTGCGTCGTGAACTAAACAAGCTAGCTGATGCCAAGGTAAACGAAGTACTCGATAGCCGCGGGACTTGAAAGCGTCCCGTTAGTTGCATACAATCTTAAGTAGCTAGGTTGCTTGAGTGATCGCTTGGCATTTTCGTGTAGTGTTGTTCTCCAAAACTACGCGAAGGTGCCAAGAGGAAAGTCCGGGCAGCACAGAGCGAGGATAGTCGCTAACGGCGACCGAAGGTAACTTTAGGGAAAGTGCCACAGAAACGAAACTACCTCGATTTATCGGGGAAAAGGTGAAACGAGTGGGGTAAGAGCCCACAGCTTCGGCAGGTGACTGTCGAAGAAGGTAAACCCTATCCGCTGCAAGGAGTGCGCCCATACAAGCTGCTCGCTTGGGTGTACGATTTAATCCGCTCGATCCCGGTAGCAATGTCGGGACTAGATAGATGGTCACTCCGCTATAACTAGCGGACAAAACCCGGCTTATAGAGCCAACCTAGCTACTAAAAACTCCATAAAGAATGTGTTTTTTATGGAGTTTTTTGTTGCTACTTGCCAAAGAGAAGCTATTTATTTACGAAGGAAACGATTTCAGAAAATACCTTAGGTTCGTTGACGGCTAGTTCACTTAGGATTTTTCGGTCTAGCTCTACATTGCTGGCTTTTAAGCTAGCAATCAACTGGCCATAGGTTGTTTTGTTCTCTCGGGCTGCGGCGTTGATGCGAGTAATCCAAAGTCGGCGTAGGTCTCGTTTGCGGTTTCGTCGGTCTCGATACGAATACTGCAAAGACCGAACAATGGCTTGCTTGGCTAGCTTGACGCTAGTTCGGCGCGCCCTTTGCATACCCTTAGTCTGCTTGATGATTTTCTTGTGCTTTTTCTTAGTGGTGACGCCTCTTTTGACTCTCATGATTCTCTACTCCTACGATCTTAGTAGCTTCTTTACAGTTTTGCCGGGTTTACCTTCAACACTGATGCTTTTGGTATAATTTCGTTTTCGAGCAGCGCTTTTTTTCTCTAGGTTGTGACTTCTGAAAGCGTTACGTCGAAGAAGCTTGCCCGAGGCAGTCTTCCTAACTCTTTTCGCTGTCCCTTTGTGGGTTTTTTGCTTGGGCATTATCGGAACTCCTTACTAATACGCTCAGGTATTTGCCTGAAAATTGTGGTTCTTGTTCTACAACTGCAATATCTTCTATTTTCTGCAGCACTTTGTCAAGAAGGTCATAGCCAATCTGTTTATGAGCCATCTCTCGACCTCTATAAAAAGCCGTAATCTTTACTCTGTGCCCAACCTCTAGAAAAGACCGCACCTTGCGAAGCTTAATCTCTAAATCATGCTCGCCAATTTTGAGACCGAAGCGAATCTGCTTGATGTCCAGACTCTTGTTCTTCTTCTGGCTTTTTTTCTGCTGCTTGGCCTTCTGGTAGCTGTATTTACCCCAGTCAACTATCTTAACAACAGGTGGCTTAGCGTTCGGCGAAACCTCAACCAAATCTAATCCTGCATCTCGGGCTTTTTGTAGTGCGTCCCTGGTATCTAGAACGCCTATCTGATTGTCGGCTTCATCGATAACCCGAACCTGAGGTGCGCGGATTGCCTCGTTCAAACGAGTTCTTTTTTTAATTACGTTGGTACTCCTTGGTTGATTTTTCTAAACTTGAGTTTAACAAATACTTCTCCAGAGGTCAACATCTGTTAGTGAATATCTCTCAGTCGGTAGCGTAGCGCCTCTGATACATGGTCAACATTTACGTCTGACGAGCCGTCTAAATCTGCAATAGTGCGCGCGACTTTTATTGTTTTCATGTAGCCTCTTGCGGAAAGACTGAGTTTTTCGGCGGCGTTTTCTAAAAACTCCTTCGCCTCGTCAGTTATTTTGGATTTAGCTTTAATGTCTCGGTTGTTCATCAGGGAATTAGTCTTACCCGAGCTGGTTTTAAAGCGGGCGTTTTGGGTTTGCCTTGCGGACACTACACTTTCAAGCAGTTCACCACTTTTTCTTGAGCCAGGGTTGTCGGCTAGCAGTTTGGAGTTGTCCACTTTGTCTACGTAAACGATGAGGTCGATTCTATCCAGCAGGGGGCCAGATAGCTTTTTGTTGTAGTTGATGATTTGAGCCATGGTGCAAATACATTCTTTGGTTTCATCGCCGTAGTATCCGCAAGGACACGGGTTTTGAGTGGCGACGAGCATGAAATCGGCAGGGTAGGCTATCTTCTTGTCGGCTCTGGATACGACGATTTCATTGTCTTCCAGGGGTTGCCTTAGTGCTTCCAGTGCCGAACGACTGTATTCGGGGATTTCATCAAGAAACAGTACTCCTTTATGGGCCAGACTGATTTCTCCTGGCAGAGCGCCGCGACCTCCGCCCACCAACGCGATTTGACTGGAGGTGTGGTGTGGCTTCCTGAAGGGCCTGGTCATCACAACATCTCTGGTAGTGGAGCCCGATAGGCTATGGAGATTGGTTATTTCAATCATCTCCTCTAGTAGTGGCGGTGGAAGAATCGACACTAATGCTTTAGCCAACATGGTTTTGCCGGCACCGGGCGGGCCCTTGAAAAGTATATTGTGGCCACCTGCGGCAGCTATCTCCAGAGCTCTTTTGGCTGTTTCTTGGCCGTGGATGTCCCCGAAATCAATTTCAGGCTCTTCGCTAGTGTGACTGGAGAGGTCATCGCCAGAGGTCAGTGGATTAATTGATTTCACTTTCGACAGATGTGCGTGTAATTGCTTGAGGCTGCCCACAGGGTAGATATTAATCTTGTCAGCCAGTAGTTGCGCCTGGGTCCAGTTATCCTTAGGAATAAATATCGATTCATAACCCTTGTTTATGGCGGCATCTATATGGCTAAGTATCGCCGGTATGCGTCTAACCGATCCATCTAGGGCTAGTTCACCTATGAATGCTGTTCGGCTTACTCCGGCTCTCAGTTGTTCGCTAGAGATTAGTATAGCCAGGGCCATTCCTAGATCGTAACCCGAACCCTCTTTAGGCAAATCGGCAGGGGCTAAGTTCAGGGTTATTCTTTGGCGCGGCATCCTAAATCCACTGTTAGTAATAGCGCTCCTAACGCGCTCCTTAGATTCGTCGACAGACTATAATGCCAACCCTACTATGACAATAGTGGGCAGACAAAT
>CAYOYH010000039.1:0-1211 GCA_964408165.1 uncultured Candidatus Saccharibacteria bacterium
ACTTAGCTCTTTCCTTTTAGCTGTTTCCCATTTCCTGTTTCCTATTTCCTGTTTCCCATTCCCAATTTCCTGTTTCCTATATCCCGTATCCTGCATCCTAGCTCCTAGAGTATACTTAGCACTGTCATGGCATATGAGGATTTTCAGACTAAAGACAGCGTAGTCATTGTCTACACTGGAGAGGGCAAGGGGAAAACTAGCGCCTCCCTAGGGTTGATGGCGCGCGCACTTGGTTCGGGGAAATCGGTAGCCTACATTCAGTTCATAAAACATTGGGAAGTCGGTGAACACAGCTTCATCAGAGACATTCAGAAACTGTATGGCGACCAATTACTACTCCAAAAAGGCGGCAAGGGGTTTTACGATGCCCAGGAACACAGCGCTAAAGGCGTTAGCGATGCCGACCATAAAAAAGCCGCCCTGGCTACTTACAATTTTGCCCTCAGTGCTGTCGAAAACGGTGAATACGGCGTGGTCATCTGCGACGAAATAAACAACGCCGTCCACGACGGACTACTGAGCGTCTCTAAACTAGAAAAACTCATCGACGCTAAACATGGAAAAACCAGCCTTTGTCTGACTGGCAGGAATTTTCCCACACCGCTACTAAGAAAAGTTGATATCGCCACCGACATGACCAAGCTAAAACATCATTTCGACGATAAGTTCCTAGCCAACAAAGGCATCGACTACTAACATGAAACAAAAAATCCACCACCAATTGTGCCTCAAAATCTACTCATGAAGAAAAACTTACCCAAGAAACGGGCTGGCTCGGTAGCAGTAATACTTCTCTTGATGCTAGCTGTTGGTTTTGGAGTCAACGCCGATGACGCACGCCATATTGGCACTGACTTTAAAAGTTATCTAATGGCTACTCAGCCGGGGTATTATGAAGTTCTGCATGTCAACGACGGCGACACCATTACCGTCCGGGCTAATGGCCGCGAGAATAAGGTTCGTTTCATCGGTATTGACGCACCTGAGAAAGATCACCACACCCGACCGGTGCAGTGCTACTCCCACGAGGCCGCAAAATACCTTGAAATATTGATAGGCGATAGCGATGTGAAGCTCGTCGCCGACCCGACAAACAACAACCTCGACCGCTACGGCCGTTTACTCAGATACGTACATTTACCGGACGGCACCTTGCTCAACGCAAAAATTATTGAACAGGGTTACGCCTTTGCCTATACGCTTTTCCCGGT
>CAYOYH010000039.1:1225-7135 GCA_964408165.1 uncultured Candidatus Saccharibacteria bacterium
AATTCGTAGAGCTAGAACGCCAAGCCCGAGAAGCCAAGCGGGGACTTTGGGGGAATTGTGATATCGAATTTAGAAACGGCTTCATACACACCAACCCTATCTAGCCTACTAAGACTAGCGCCTCTTGAGCGTAGCCCCCCTCTGACTTTTTTTAGAAAACTACAGAGGGCGATATAGCAGATCGCGTTTAAAATGAAGGGTGCGATTTCTCCGCATCAGTTGACTAAGCGAACAGCACCGCAAGCTTCTTTTTACTTAAAAAGACCGACCACAAGACCCTAGTGAGAGCCTTCAGGGCTTAACGAAAACCAAATCCGTCAATCGCCACCTCGCAGGAGTTTCTAAGAGATTAAGGTGCCTACCGGCTCGCCAGAAACGACGCGCGCTATGTTACCACTTTCACTAATGTTGAATACCGAAATTGGCATCTCCTGCTCCATGGCTAAGCCCAGAGCAGCTTTGTCCATGACCTTGATGCCAGAGCTCTCGATAGCTTCTTGGAAAGAAATATATTTAAACAACTTAGCGTTTTTATACTTAACTGGATCTTGGTCGTAGACGCCATTGACTTTAGTGGCCTTGAGAACAATTTGACAACCAAGCTCTAGCGCTACCGAAACCGAAACCGTGTCTGTGGTCAAATAAGGCTTACCTAGACCTCCGGCGATAATCACCACTCGGCCTTTTTCCAGATGTCGTATGGCTCGGCGACGAATAAACGGCTCGGCAACTTGGTTCATGTGGATATTACTCTGCAGGCGAGTCGGCTGAGAGTGAGCTTCAAGGGTATCCATCAACGATAAGCCATTCATAACCGTAGCTATCATGCCCATGTAATCCGCCGTTGCCCGTTCAATATCGCCCTTGGCGAAATTAGCTCCTCTGAGCCAATTGCCACCGCCAACAACCACCACTAGCTGAATTCCAACATCTACGGCTTGCTTTATCTCTTTGGACAACCACTGCAAATAATCAACATCAATCCCTGAACTATTCTTGCCAGCCAGCTGCTCGCCCGAAACTTTCAAGAGTGCGCGCTGATACCGTTTAGTTTTATTCATTGGAGCCAAGTCTACAATACTGTCGGTCTTTCACGCAAGCACCGCGTCGTTTATACTATAAAAATGAAAAGGGAGTCCAATGAAAATCTATTCTTGGAATGTTAACGGTCTGCGCGCAGTAATACGTAAAGAGGTGTTTTTGCCATTTATCAAGGAGCACCAGCCCGACATTCTTTGCATTCAGGAAACTAAAGCTCAACCAGACCAAATTGAACTCGAACTACCCGACTACCACAGCTACTGGCACAGCGCTCAGAAAAAAGGCTACGCCGGCACCGGTATACTGTCGAAAGTTGAACCGTTGAATGTCTACAAAGGGCTTCCCGAACACATTAAATCCAAATACAAACTGCGCGACAAATACGGCGACACCACCACCGAAGGCAGGGTAGTTGCAGTGGAATTTGACGATTTCTATGTAGTAACCGTCTACACTCCTAACGCCAAGGATGATCTGTCGCGAATT
The DNA here is from genome assembly GCA_964408165.1 of uncultured Candidatus Saccharibacteria bacterium. Classification (GTDB taxonomy): domain Bacteria; phylum Patescibacteriota; class Saccharimonadia; order Saccharimonadales; family CAYOYH01; genus CAYOYH01. The sequence goes on from CAYOYH010000039.1 coordinate 2,753, forward strand.
CCAATGCGCGAACAATGGGATCCAGCATTTTTAGAATACTGCACCGAGCTTGAGAAGAGGAAACCGGTGGTTTTTTGCGGAGATTTCAATGTTGCCCACACCGAAGACGACCTAGCTCGGCCAAAAGAAAACAAGGGCAAGAAAGGTTTTACTCGCGAAGAGCGCAATGGCTTCGAAGACATGATTAACGCTGGTTTTGTAGATACTTTTCGGATGTTCACCAAGGGAAACGGAAACTATACCTACTGGAGTCATTGGGCTAAAGCTAGGGAAAGAAATATCGGCTGGCGCATAGATTACTTCATGGTGTCCGGACGTCTTGAAAAAAGAGTCAAATCTGCACAAATTCACGCCGATGTATCGGGTTCGGATCACTGCCCGGTGAGCTTGGTTTTGGACACATTAAATCTAGGGGAGGATTAATGGAAGACAGTAGCAACAACAGCCAAAGCCAGCCTCAATGCCAGCTGTCGAAAAAAATAATAATCGTTAGTTTAATCATCTCGTTCGTCGCACTAGTTCTGACAGCCACCCTCACATACTGGCTAACTTCCAACCAACATCTTGACCAGCAGGAACGCCAAAATATCCAGATTCGCAATCTCCAAAATGCTCTGCGTAAATCCAACAATTTACCTCCGCTAAACGAGGTGCTGTAATGCACGATTTCTGGCATCGTCAAGAAAAAAACAAACCACTGTACGAAGATATTGCTTGGGCAAAACCCCAGAACAAACGCCTAAAGAAAAAACTAGTGATTGCTGGCGGGAACTCGCAGGCCTTTGGGCAAATTGCCGCCAGCTACCAGCAAGTGGCGGATATTGGAATAGGCGACTGCAGGGTGGTTTTGCCAGACGCGCTAGAAAAAACCGTGGGTAAATCAATCGAAGATGTCGTGTTTTTGCCCAGCAGTCCTTCTGGCGGTTTCTCCAGCAACGCAGTGTCGGGTATGCACGAATACTCGCAGTGGGGCGATGGCGTGTACTTTCCCGGCGAACTAGGGCAGGGTAGCGAAACAGCAATATTTATGGAGAAATTCGTCGATCAAACCAAGGTTCCGTTAATCTTGAGTGGAGATTCGCTGGAAATTTTCTACGACAACCCCGAAAAGATTTTCAACAAAGAAAACGCCCTGCTGATTCTTAATTTTAAGCAACTTCAGAAGATGACTTTAAAACTAGGATTGCCGACGCCTGTCACCCACGCCATGGGCTTAATCCAACTAGTAGAAGTTCTGCATGGAATTACTGGGGAACGCGAATCGATGATAGTCACTAGCCATCAGGGCAGTGTCATGGTCGCCATGTACGGCGAGGTCAGCACCACGCCTGCCGAACCGTCCGATGATTGGCAGTTCACAGTGGCCTCCGCGGCAACAGTTTACTTCCTGCAGCACCCCCAGAAAACATTCCAAGCAGTGACGACTTCGCTGGTGGACAAAGTAGCCAGCGAGTAGTAAGGAATTGCTGGAGCTGTAACAGCCCAAAGTATGCGATAATCTTTAATGCGCGCTACGGGCGAGTGGCGGAATTGGTATACGCGCACGACTCAAAATCGTGTTCCCTAGTGGATTGAGGGTTCGAGTCCCTCCTTGCCCACCATAGAAAATATCTCCTCAGGCGAGGGGATTTTTTCTATTATGCGGCAGGGAGGGGCTCGAACGGGAATGCCAGTCGGCACTCCCCGGTCCCTTGCCCGAAGATATGCCAGTGGCATATTGAGGGTAGCCCTAAGAGTAGTTTTCTTTTGACGGTTAGGCCGAGTTCCTGTCTGACTGTGTGTCAGCACCGGCAGACCTCCTCGCCCACCAAGAAAACTTCTGTGACATTCTTGTCGTAGAGTTCTCTTGGTGCCCATGCACACCCCCGAGCCTGCCTGCCGACAGGTGTTAACTCGGGGAGATTCATTGTCTTTTTTACTCCCATCAGATTTTTCTAAAATATCGAGAAAAAGGCTTTTGTCCTAGCGCGCTACCCTAGAAGGACAGAGGCATCAGGGTTTTTTGCTACAATTATTACAGTAGCCGCTCAACTCTACGGAGTGGTGAGTAAGCTGAAAGCCATGTTGTTTCTCAAGCTCATGTAGACTTGTCTCCAGCGTTTCGCTTTTTAGGCTGATTGATTGACCGCATTTTATACAAGTAAAATGATGATGATGAGGTGAAAACGCTTCGCTTAACTCAATTTTGCTCTGAAAACCAGTCCATAATCTATGAGTTATTCCAATTTCCCCAAAAAGCTTAACCGTTCTATACACGCTAACTTTATCAAGCCCTTTAAGTCTTGCTACCAACTGGACAGTCGTGATGGGTTCATTCATATCTTGCAGTGCTTCAAAAACAAGCAGTCTTTGGCGTGTATTGCTTTTGCCGTGCTCTTCCAGTAGTTTTTTGAGCCGCGTTGCGCTATCCATATGCAAAAAAAATAACATTTTTGCAACTAAATTGCAATTTTAGCTATCGTAAAGTACCCTTATACGCATGAGAAATATTTTAGATATTGGCAAGGAAGGTGCAGAGTTTATTGATGTGGCAGTACCACGGCCAAGTGTAGCCATTGAGGATATGCAGCATTTTACGTCTATTGTTGACCGATTTCCAACGAGCAAGATTGAGAGCGAAGTAAACGATGGTACAAAACGCAATGTAGAGGTACATACGCTTTTACTGAATGACCCGCAAGTATTCGGACTAGTGTGGGAAATGGCAATGTACGAGCCAATAGTTTACGCACGGAAGGGCAATCGTATGGCAATGGGTATCTTATCGCCTAACTTTGATGAGCACGGAACCCATCGACTACCAGCAATCAAAGTATTGCCACTCAAAACACCTTACCCTCTGATAAGTCGAGGGACCGATCTTTTGCCTGACGCGCGAATGGCTACTATGCTGGCAGGCTCAGCTCATGCCGAGGGCAAGGGCAGTGGCGGCCACGACAAGCCACCCGAGAAGGATTATGAGCATAAGCTGACATTTATCGGCGCTATCTCGCTTGGTAAGAGTACGATTACCGAAAACGGACAGCATGTCCAGCATGCCGAGCGAACAAGAACATCAGTAGCCACCGGCTTAACTAACGGCAGCTTGGGCAATATTTTCGTTGCTGACGGTGACAGAACGGCTGATTTTCCAGGCTATGGTGTGCCTTTGACGTTCCAACAAGGGGTAGCCCAGCCGACAGACGCTATATTTTTCCCTAAAGGTTTTCTGCACAGTGAAGCTGCTTACGGTGTTCATTATGTCGACGCCTCCCGCATTGCTTACGGTGCAAGTTTGCAGATTATGCATCAAAGACTAGGCCGGCAAGCGGTATCAGACCAACTAAAACAGATAGCGAGGTTATCATGATAGGTTCACCCAAGGCACCAGATTTTATTGGAGAGGCATTTGATGATAGCTTTTTTACTAAATACGAAGAGCAGTTATCAGATATTTCTATCGAAGAGCAAGCAACTACTGCATTAGCTGAAATAATGACCATTGAAAAAGCTGATGGCTCGCAAAAATCATACGACGAGCTACGGAGCGAAACCCAAACATTCTTTACTAACGACTGGGTGCGCAATGATGAGGCTGTTATGAACCATATGGCAATAGAGTTCGCACATGCTTGCATGGGACATAATCACGGAGCTGACCTAGCGCAGGACAACCAGCTTCGGCCAGTCTTTGAAACAGGCTTAAAAAACTCCCTCGGTAATAAATATGGCCATAAGCACAAAAAAGACGATAAGGGTGAAATTGACCCAAAAACCGGCAAAAAGAAAAAGAAAAAACGCAGTTGGTTTAGTTAAGCAGGTAGCCAACAGAGCGGAACACTCTGTTTCTACTTTTGTAGCGAAAACCCCGATGCCTCTGTCCTCTAGGGAAGCGTACCACGACAAAAGCCTTTTTCCCGATATTTTAAAAAAATCTGGTGGGGTAGAAAAGACAATGAATCTCCCCGAGTTAACACCTAATCGAGCAGTCTGGGCTAAATTTAATCCGCAGGACTAGGTGGCAGCTTTCTGTTAAAATTATAGGCAGAGGTAGTCATTAGCATAAATTGGTTTATTGGTGATTTTGAACAAATGACGTAAATATTGTAAAATAAACAAATTAAACTAGCGCAGAAAAAGAGTTCTATGGATCCAAGACAGCAAGCAAACCAGCCAAACCCAAGCAATGGGGCTGATTTTAAGGTGCCTAATATTCCAGCCCAAGGGCCGCTAGATTCAAACCAAGCCGCCGATCTAATTCGACAACAGTTAAATGCTATCTACGGTTCTGAGCCTGGTTCGGCGCCAGCTCCCGTACCGGCAGTAGGCAGCGCTCACTTTAACCCCTTCGCTCAGCCAGCGCCGAACCAACACCCAGTCCAGCCTCAACCAACAGCTCAGCCA
>CAYOYH010000040.1:0-7121 GCA_964408165.1 uncultured Candidatus Saccharibacteria bacterium
GTCGCTGGGCAATGTTTCGCCTACTCCGCAGGTAATAAGCTTCACTTTTACACCACGCTGTTGCAAGCGCCACTTCAGAGCCACTACGTTCCCGGTGTCGCCGTAAATATTCATTTCTTTGGCGTACAGATGACAGATGGTTAAGCTTTTACTGCCTACCATATGTCCTCCACATCGTCAGTGTATGATTTTAATATCTTCCTCAGCTCCAGCATTGCCGTGTAGGTAGGAAAGACGGTGATATCCCCTGTTGCCTCGCCGGCATCAAGGGCATACTCCAGGGCTGTCTCGATATCCTGGTCTACCTTGTCCACCTCTAAGCCCATGTACTGAAACCTAAGCGCCATATCATAGGCTCTGGTGCCACCTACTACTAGTGTTGGCTGGTGCTTTTTTAGTAGATCGAAATTCACGTCCCACAGCCACGAAACATCACGGCTATCAGCATAATTGTCGTTTACCAACACTAACGCTACTTCAGTGTTTTCGTTAATTAATGTCCGTATGTTTTGGTTGAATCCGCTGGGGTTTTTCGCCAGAGCGATGTGTACGGCTTTGTCTTGGAGTTGTATTTTCTCGCCCCTGCCGAACGCTGGGCGAACTTGGCTTAGGCTGCTTAGCGCGCTTTTTACGTTAAAATTATCCTGTAGCAGATGCCGCACTGTCGCCAGTGCAGCGGTAGCATTGACTCCGTTGTGAACCCCCTCGAACTGCAGCTGCGATTTGTACTTAACATTTTCAACCTCTACCTCGATTTCCTGACCTATCTGCGACTTCAACACTACATCTACTTGACCACTGAAGCTCTTCGACACAGCACCCTTGCTTAGCAGCTCCTCATCAGTCGGCAGCAAGCTTTTAATATCCTCCGCCGCTCCGTAAAACGTTACCGATGCCTCGCTGGGAAGTTGCTCCTCAAGACTAGCCACCGGCGGATCGTCGGCGTTCAGCACCGCTCCTTTGGCGTGAAAGAGCGCTTTAGAAATAAGCCCAGCGGTATGGTCTATCTCGCCGTATCTGTCAAGCTGATCTCTCATGACATTGGTCACGGTTATGATTAACGGCTGCAAGTCTCTAGCCAAATGTCTGGAATGGGCTTCGTCCACCTCGATGACGGCAATGTCGAATTCGACCTTACCCACTACAGATGAGTTGTCAATAAGCGCCGACAGAATTCCTCTAGTGAAATTGCTCCCAGTTTTGTTGGTAAAAACAGTCAAGCCTGTACCTTCCAGTATCCCAGCTACCATCTTCGTAGTGGTAGTTTTGCCGTTAGTGCCGGTTACTAATATTATTCCTTTTTCAAACTGCGAGCTAAAGCTCAGTAGTAGCTTTGGGGCTATTTTCTGAGCTACCAGCCCAGGCAAGGCTGAGCCACTGTTGCCAAGCAGTCTACTAACGACTATTGTTAGCTTCGCCGTAATTATTGCCAGTATCTTTCTCATGAGTGATATTATAGCTTTATGGCAATGCTAGAACAAAGCCAGCATTTCCTACCGCGCCTTTTGAGCGACTAAAAATCTATCTGCTAGCAACTGGGCTTCGGCCGAAGTCTCCACCCATTCAATCTGGCGATTTTTCTTAAACCAGGTTCGTTGTCTTTTTGCCAAGGCTAAAGTGTTTTTGACTATTCTTTGTTTAGTTCGGCGCATACTTAGTTCTCCACCGTGCCACAGTTTAAACTCTTTGTAGCCAATTCCCTGCATGCCTTCGCAGTCCCAACCGTATTTTTCGGCGACACCCAGGGCTTCTTTCTTCAACCCTTTTTTGAACATCGTTTCTACTCTTTGTTCAATGTTGCTTCTCAACTGACTTTTGTCAATTTTTACGCCAATCACTAGCGTGTTGGTGCGTAATTTACTACGCTTTGGAACTTCGCCATTGGTTTCTAGCACCCTGATTAGTCTCCGCTTGTTTCTTGTGTCTATCCCTGTTAAATCTAATTTTTTAGCATTAATTTCATCGATTAATTGTGCAATCGACAACGAATTATAGTGAACTCTAGCTTTCTTGTCGCTGGTCTTGGTGAAACTGAAGTTGAATATAACTCCGTCAACATACAAGCCTGTTCCGCCCACAATAATCGGTATGTTGCCCCGAGTATATATTTGGTTCATTGCGACGCGGGCGTCCTTTTGGTACCGACCGGCAGTGTAGGCTTGATCTGGCTCAACCAAGTTTATTAAATGATGATTCACCAGTTGCTGTTCTTTTTCGCTGGGCTTAGCAGTGCCTATATCCATGCCTCTGTAAACAGCTCCCGAATCGGCCGAAATTATCTCGCCACCATACACTTTAGCCAACTGTAGAGCGATGGACGACTTACCGCTAGCTGTTTCGCCAACTACTACTAACAGGGGTTTATTCATCGGGCCAATAAATATGTTTATCGATATCTATTTGGAAATCTTCGGATACTTCAAAACCCTCAGCTTCAAGGTCTTTTTTATGACCAATTCTACCTCCGTAGTAGCCAGACGCCAATGTGCCCGATTTATTCACTACCCTGTGCCACGGAAGCTCCAAGGGGCCATAATGAGCCAGTCCACCGACTTGCCTTGCACCGCGAGGACTACCACAAATAGCGGCAATCTGCCCGTAAGTCATCACCCTCAGCTCTGGAATCGTCGCCACTGTTTCATAGACTCTATCTTTGCACAGATTTCGCACTTTCCCACTGTCCCAGCTCACATCTGAGGCGGCTCCAAGCGCTGACTCTTCACTCGACGTATCCTCTAGGTACGCCTCACTCAGATTAAGCGCTTTCGCTCGCTCAGGCCCGCCTGACTGTGCGTCAGTACGGGCAGGCTGCAAGCTGGAATCAGCGCGCAAGTGCGAAATCCATGCTTTGAAAAAATTTGGTGTTTTGTTCATCAATCCACTCTGTGAGTTTACCTAGCTCGACACTATTTTCGCCGTCACCGGTGCGCACGCTTACGGTGTTAGCCTGCGCGTCTCTAGGGCCAACAATAAGCATGACAGGGATTTTCATTTCCTTGGCTTCTTTAATCTTCTTGCCTAGTGATTCGTTGCGGTGATCTACGCTGTAGCGCAGCGTGTTGAACTGTAGTGGTTCATTTAGCACTACCGAATCGAGCTGCCTAGTTATCTGTTCTACGTATTCATCTACATCACTGTTGATTTGCAAAATTCTTATCTGTTCTGGGGCCAACCAAAATGGAAAATTTCCATTTACATGTTCGATGTAAACACTCAGAAACCTCTCGATTGTCCCCAGTAGCGCACAGTGAATCATTACCGGCGTTTTCTTGGTGCCGTCTTTGGCTGTGTATTCTAGTTCGAATCGTCGAGGCTGTACAAAGTCTAGCTGGACTGTTGCCAGCTGCCATTCTCGACCAATAGCATCGACTCCTATGAAGTCGATTTTGGGGCCATAGAAAGCCGCTTCACCCTCGTCTATTTTGAAATCTAGGTTATTCTTTTTGGCAATCGCCTCTAGCGTCTCTTGGGCCTGTGACCAAAGTTTTTTGTCCCCCAAATAAGCATCGGTATCGTCACGAAATGACAGATGAAATTTCAACCCCATGCCTAGCGTGGCGTACATTTCCTGCGCCGCCTGAATCAACGAACTTACTGATTCTTCGATCTGCTCCTCAATGCAAAAAACATGACTATCGTCCTGAGTTAGCGAACGCACCCGGCTAAGCCCATGCAGTTCTCCAGATTTCTCGTCACGGTAATCGGTGGTGTTCTCCATGTACCGCAACGGTAAGTTTTTATAACTCCGAGGGCTGGAGGCATAAATTTGGGTGTGATGAGGGCAGTTCATCGGTTTCAACACTAGTGAATCTGATGTTTCTTGGCTCTCCACTTTAAACAATTCGTCACCAAACTTGTCCCAATGACCTGATTTTTTATACAAATCAGTTTTTGCTATGTGCGGCGTCCAGACTCTTTCAAAACCCCGTTCTTTTCGAAGTTCCTGAGAATAGTTCCCCAGTAGTTCCCTGAGTACCGTACCCCTAGGAGTGAACATCGGTAATCCAGAGCCGACTAAATCTGATGAAACGTATAGGTCTAGTTGTTTGCCTAGCTTTCGGTGGTCTCGTTTCTTGGCCTCTTCTAGCATTTGAAGGTGTTGCTCTAAATCTTCGGCTGTTTCAAACGCTACTCCGTAGAGGCGTTGCATCTGCGCTTTAGTCTCGTCGCCACGCCAATAAGCGCCGGCAACTCTGAGCAATTTAAACTCCCCTACTTTGCCGGTACTGGGCAGATGTGGCCCATGGCAAAGATCTGTAAAATCACCATTAGTGTAAAAAGACACCGTGTCCACACTCTGATTATCGCTGCTGAGTCCCAGCTGGGAAGCATCAATATCTTTGGCACTGGTAGTGCCTTGGCGGCTAAGGTCGTTTAACAGTTCCTCTTTGTATGGTTGCTTCTCGGCTTTTGCCCATTTCAACGCCTCCTCTAGGCTCTTGTCTGTTCGGACAAACTCTTGATCCTCAGAAATGATTCTCCTCATCTCTTTTTCTATTTTTTCGAAATCTTCTTCAGAAATTTTATAGTCATCTACTGTAACATCGTAATAAAAACCATTGCCTACTACTGGGCCAACACCGAGTTTTACCCCTGGCCAAAGTTTTTTCATGGCGGCAGCCATGATGTGGGCTAGGCTGTGGCGCATGGCATGCAGTTCGTCGGCTTTGTCTGACATATACAACCCCTCGCTTAATTTTTTACTCTAGAGATAACTATACCAGAAGTGTCGCCTTCTCTACATCAATAGCCGGAAAGTAGCTTGAAACTATCCTCATGTTACTAGTCCCCCAGTACTAGTTTGGGCAACATTACTCCGTTCCCCTGATGAAATTATACAATTTTACCCAAATATATTTTGAATGAAATTAATCGTCTCTATTTCACTCTAACGAAAGATTTAAAAAATCGCCGCCCGTCCTATTTTCTTTCCAATTTCTGCAAGGAAAGACCACCGTCAACTGTAATAATCTGTCCAGTAATAGCGTCATTTTCCAAAACCCCGACAGCTGCGTGTGCAATTTCGGCGGCAGTCACATATCGATTTATCATTGTTCTTAATTCGCGAATTTTCTTTTCGACCTCTAACATCTCACCCCATGCAGGCGTCCATGTGTACCCTGGCGCAATGGCATTTACCAATACCTTTCCATCAATTTTTGCGAGATTTACTGTCATGCTGGATAATGCCGCCTTAGCAACCGAATAAGCAAAGGCTTCGATGTTGCCCCCTCCAATATTTCCGTAGCACGAAGTAATGTTTAAAATTTTACGCAAAGAAGAATTCTTATTTTGCTTGAGAAAATTTTGAGAAACATGGAGGGTCGAAAAGAAAATATTTTCAAACTGATCTCCCCAATTTTCATTATCAAAAAAATTACCCGATTTATGCTGACCAGCATTATTTACCAAAATATCTATCTCGCCGACCGTACTGGAAATTTCAGCAAACATTTTTTCAATTTGCTTTTCCTCTATAAGATCGGCTTGAAAAATAAACCCCTTGGAGTGTTTTTCAATTCCTTCGAGAGTTTGCTCTGCACCCTTTAGATTTTTTCGATAATTAACAAGGACATTCGCGCCCTTTTTGGCGCAAGAAACCGCTATGGCCTGTCCAATGCCGCTTGAAGATCCAGTTACAAGAATTTTTTTGTCTTTCAGATTCATAAGTTATTTGATAGTAAATTCTTCGGCTTCATCTTCGCCATAGAGCCCATCATCCCAATACTTCATATGACTTGGTTTGAGAATCCAAATTTTTGAGCGCGAGGCGTTTGTAGTTATCCATTTGACTGTGAGTATATCACGAAGGTCTGGGAAATTTTTATATAATAATTTGACACCAGTTGCTATTTCAATCGAACTTTTTGCAGGACGACAAACACCAAGTCCCTACGCCGCCTTGCGGTTTTTGTTGTTCTTGGGATTAAACCATGCAATCGAAAAAGCAACATTTGGATTTTTTAATATCATCTGGCTGCGTCTTGTGTCCTTTGAACTGACAAAATAAATTACCATCTTTTCATCAATACCAATATATGCGTTTGCAACCCGAATATCTTTTTCGTCTCGCGACGCAATTGTCATTAACTTTTGAGATTTAATAAATTTTAGTGGCTCTTTCATAATCTTATCCAATCAATTTGCTAGCTTTCACCTCAAGAATTTTTCGTAATCGTTCTACATTTTTGGCTAAATCTTGGTTGCTTAACATGAAGCAATACCAACAAAAAGTATGCACCATTACCAAGTAATACGCCTTTCTAATTGTTACTGTACTGTCATAATTTAAGCCCAATGAATCTCCGCGAGTTTACACCTGTCTGCCGACAGGCAGGCTTGAGGTATGCTTGAGTGACTAATCAAATTTATGAAATGGTGATGAAGAAGAAAAAAAATTAGCTTGAATCTCTGTTTGGTTGTGCGCAAAACATGCGGAAACTCTTTGCCTGCCTACTTTGATAGCGCGTAGTGCCGGGAAAATAGCCGTGAAAAATCGAAAAGTTTGATATTGATTAGCTAGATAGGGCTTAAGCCTGTAATCCACTGCGTGATTAGACTTCCTCTGCATACGCCCCAAACCGCTTCGCATAGATTCATGTATTTTCTGTTTGAAGTAGGTGGGTCTACGTGGTGGGCTCGACAGGACTCGAACCTGTGACCCCCACAACGTCAATGTGATGCTCTAGCCAACTGAGCTACGAGCCCTCACGTAGACCCACCGTTGTCCAGCCTTCAGTGTCAATGAAGCGCCCCCGCCTGACTGAACAAGTCAGTTCGGGCAGGTCTAGCCTCCGCCAGCCGGCGGATGAGCTAAGAGCCCTAATTTTATAACAACCGATTGGCTACAGCAGTAGTATAAAGACATTTCAGCTTTCTTTGAATAGTAATGTTGCCGAGTTGGGGGTCAGAATTTAGAATCTAGAATATAGGAAACAGGAGATAGGGAATAGCAAGAGGTAGATGGGCAATGGGGAATTAGGGGTATGAGGTCAGAGGTGAAAGTTCCGAGGTTTGAGGCGAGAGGTCCGAGTTATGAGGTTTGAGTTCCGAGTTCCGAGTTCCGACATCCGACTTCCCAGTTCCCAGTTCCGAGTTCCTCGTTCCGAGTACCGCGTGCC
>CAYOYH010000041.1:0-6486 GCA_964408165.1 uncultured Candidatus Saccharibacteria bacterium
GTCCATTCTTGACTCATCTGAAACCTCCTGATTATTATAAATTTCCTCACGATATCGCCTCCGCACCGCTACTTATTTCTGCCAGTTCCTGGGTAATGGCTGCCTGCCGAGCGCTGTTAAACATCAATGTCAAATCGTCTATCAAATCCGAAGCGTTATCCGAAGCGCTTTTCATGGCCATCATCCTCATGCTATGCTCCGAAGCCTGTGATTCTAAAAGTGCTTGATAGAGTTGAACTTTGATGAGGCGAGGCACTATGGCTTTGACTACTTTCTCCGGTGTTGGCTCAAAGTCTACATTCTCTAAATCCTCGGGGCTCCGAGCTTCCTCGAAGTGGGCCGGCAATATAGTCTGAACCCGCACTTGCTGGCTCATAGAAGAAATGTAATCGGTGAACAGAATGTCCACTTTGTCGGTGTCTTCATCCAGAAAGCTGGTAGTAACCGTGTCCAAAATAGGCTGAATATCCGAGCTTGTTGAGCGATCCGGAAAGTCTTCGTAAACGCCAACAATTTCCAGACCTTTGAGCTTGAACCCAAATCTAGCGGCTTGGCGCCCGATGAAAATAGCCTTAGTACTAACATTATTGCTAGCATCTTCCTTTAGCTCCGCCGTCAAAGCCCTCATGATGTGGCTGTTGTACGCGCCAGCCAGTCCGCGATCGCCACTGATGACAATGAGCATCCTGTTGGTAATTGTTCGCTCACTAAATAATGGCTCTTTTGAGGTATCGGTTAGCTTCACTAGGCGAGTCAGAAGTTCACGAGCGGTGTTGCGATAAGCCCGGCTTCTGAGTGTGGCCTCCTGCGCTCGGCGCATCTTAGAGGCAGCCACTAGCTCCATGGCTTTGGTAATTTTCTGCGTAGAACTGACTGATTTAATTCGACGCTTGACCTGCTGAGTTGATGCCATTAGGAAGCCTCTAAAGTTGGGAATTGAAAGTGGGGGAATGGTAGACAGTAGATAGCAGATGGTAGATGGCGGGACGAAGAGAGTTGGGAGTTGGGATCCGTCAGTAGGCAGAGGGAGTTGGAAGTTGGGAGCTTGGAAAATACCACAACCTCTAGCTCCAATTTTCTGTCTTCTAGCCAATTTTGCCAAGTGTAGAGCATACTATTTTTCCTCAGCCTCTTTTTGCTTGTTTGCCTCAGCTTCTTTTTGCTTGGCGTAGTCGTTTGCCACATCTTGAGCTGTTTTCAAAATTAGTTTTTCGGTCTTGTCGGTAGGTTTTCCGCCCTTGTTTAGTTCGTCTATTGCCTTTTTGTGCTGAGAATGCAGGCGTGAAAATAATTCACTCATGGCTGTTTTCACCTTGTTGAGAGGAATCTCATCGAAGGCTCCGCCAGTGCCAGCTAGGACTATCGACACTTGTTGCCAGATAGCTAGAGGGGAGTGCTGGGGCTGTTTCAAAATCTCAGTCAACCGTCGTCCGCGCTCGATGCGTTGCTTGGTGTCTTCGTCTAGATCGCTAGAGAACTGAGCAAACGCCGCTAATTCTCTAAACTGAGCCAAATCTAGCCGTAGGCTACCAGAAACACTCTTTAGCGCTTTAGTCTGAGCCGCACCGCCAACTCGCGAGACCGAAAGCCCAATATTGACCGCTGGCCGGATGCCTTGGTTGAACAGATCTGTTTCCAAGAATATCTGCCCATCAGTTATGGAGATGACATTAGTTGGAATATAGCCAGACACATCTCCAGCTTGAGTCTCCACAATAGGCAGGGCAGTCAATGAACCGCCACCTTTAGCGTCGCTCATTTTAGCAGCTCGCTCCAAGAGCCGTGAATGCAAATAGAAAACATCGCCAGGATAAGCTTCACGGCCGGGTGGTCGACGAAGCAGTAGCGACATCTGCCGGTAGGCCACAGCATGCTTAGACAAATCATCGTAAACAATCAACGCATGCTGACCATTGTCTCGGAAATATTCACCCATAGCTGCACCGCAATACGGCGCCAAATACTGCAACGAAGCCGGATCGGAAGCGCTAGTAGCCACAACAATAGTGTTATCCATAGCGCCTTCTTGGTTTAGACGCTCAATGAGCCGAGCCACCGTAGCGCTCTTTTGCCCAATAGCCACATAGATGTTTATAATTCCCGATTTTTGCTTGGTCTGGTTAATCATAGCGTCCAAAGCAATAGCCGTCTTGCCGGTTTGACGGTCGCCGATAATCAGCTCTCTCTGGCCACGACCAATAGGAATTATGGTGTCAATGGCAGCAATACCGGTCATCATTGGTTCGTGAACGCTCTTTCTGTCCAACACACCGGGGGCTGATTGCTCAACCAAGCCTTTTTGCTTGGATCCGATAGGTCCCTTGCCATCAAGCGGATTGCCTAGCGGGTCAACAACGCGTCCAACAAGTTCCGGCCCCACTGGCACCTCTAAAACCCGTCCAGTCAGCGTAACTTTAGCGCCAGCTTTAACTAGTGTATCGGCGCCTAGTAGCACTGCGCCAATCTCATCCTCCATGAGGTTGAGTGCAAAAGCTGTAACCTTGGAGCCGTCTGAGGCTTCGATATCCACCATCTCGGCAAAACCACATTCGCTAAGTCCGTAAATCCAGGCGATACCATCGCCAACTTTAGTCACTAAACCAATAGTGCTACTGGTGCTAGTGGCGTTTTTGAGCTCTGAAATAGCTTCGCGCAGTTCGTTTGATAGTTCTTTGACTGAAATGTTAGACATATTTTCTCCTTGAAACTTAGCTCGCACCGAGCATTTTTAGTTTACTGCGAACCGATAAATCAATCTCTGCACTGGGGGTGGTAGCGATAATTCCCCCAATCAGAGACTGGTCAATCGTTTCGCAAAATTTAACTGTTTTAGCGCCGGTCATTACTTTGATGATATTCTCTAGCTCTGTCTTCAGGCTTTGGCTAAGCTCATAGGCACTCACTAGCTGAACATCACTATGACCTAGGCGCTCCATTTCCAAAGCGATATCACTCATTAGCAAATCGATTTCACCTGTGCGACCTTCCTCTACCAAATATGCCGCCAGTTGTTTAATCAATTGTTCGGCTTTTCCTTCTATGAGAAGTGGGGCGATTTTCTTTGCCAGTATCCGCCTAGTCACGATTGCACCTCCTTGAGCGCCCGCTTAATCAGCGCTTGATCTTTGTCTGAATCAATTTTCTCGCCGAGCACTGTTTCTGTGGCGCTAGCGACTAGCAATAGCAGTTCGCTTCGCAGCTCTACTTTCGCCTGTTTCACATCGGCGCCTATCTTTGCTCTGGCCTCTAGGAGCATTTTTTCTTGCTTTTTTTCGGCATCGTCTTGGGCTTCTTTGAGCATCTCGCCGGCTTCGCTATGCGCCCTGGCAATCACCGCTTCGGCGTCTTTACGAGCTTTGGCGGCGACCTTCCTTGTTTCTTCGCCGATTTCTTCTGAGTGCTTTTCAATATCTTCGGCAGTTTTTAGACTTTCCTCTATCTTACTGTGACGCGCATCTAGAACACTGACGACTTTTTCCAGAGCAAATTTCTTAAAAATCAGATAGAGCAATACGAATGTGCCAGCTTGAAGCAACATCACTCTCCAGTCCAAGCCAAGAGCCGCAATGCCGGTAGCTTCTTCGTTCGCGAATGTAGTTAAAACACTAACTAACAGATCCATGCTCTTCTAAATATTTCCTCTCATAATTTTATCGTCTTTAGACAAGCAAGAAAGCGCCCAGTAGAAAGGCGAGTAGAGCAGTCACCTCAATCATCGCAGCGATGATTATGATCTGACCAGCAGCTTTCCCAGCCTCTGGGTTACGACCAAGAGCCTTCATGTAGCTAGAGCCGATCCAGCCCAAGCTGATTGCTGCCACGGCTAGCACGGTGCCGGCCATTACAGCTTTACTGATTGTTGCCTGCAACTCTGAAGCCGCTACTGCAGTTTCCGCAGCAAATATTGTCAATACTGGATCCATTGTTTACCTCCGCCCCTAATTAATAGTTTATGACTCTTAACTCTCCTCGAAAACATCATATCCGGCTTTGCTGGGGCTTAGCAAAAGCTTTCGGGGGGTGATGTTCTTCTTCGGTTTGCTTGCCATCATCTGGGTGATGGGCTATAGCTAGCGCTAAATACGTCGCCGCTAACACAGTGAACACATAACCTTGAATTAAGGCTATCAGAATTTCGAACAAAGCAATAGGCAAAACTGTAAAAGATGCCAAGTAGGCTCCCACAAAAGCAAACACCGAAACCAAAATTTTACCCACGGCAGTGTTTAAAAAGAGCCTCAGCGACAAACTTATAGCTCTGGTGAGTTCACCGAAAACTTCGAGTATCCCTATGAACATATTTATAGGACTAAGCGGTTTCTTTGTAAAATAATGCTCCAGATGCCCTAGAAATCCAGACTCCTTGATAGAATAATACTGAACCAGAAGTATCGCAATAATTGCCATCGCTAAAGTACCGTTGAGGTCGGCGGTGAAGGGTCTAAAAACCGACACTCCGTCATAAGTAATACCCTTGCCAACAATCGGCAACAGCCCGGTGACATTACTAACAACAATGAAAATGAAAAATGTCCCAAAAACCGGAGTGTACTTAAGCGCTTTTTTGCGGTCATGGAATATTCCCTCCATCATGCTTATGAGTCCGTTGACAATCGCTTCGAAAATCGCCACGGCGCCACGGACCGGTTTAACAGTCGATCGTTTCGCTAAATATATTCCCACCGTAGCCAGTAAAATGGAGATGACTAAACCATACAAAATCGAATTAGTAATAGTAAAGCCCAGTACTTCAAACAGTGGCTCGGCGTTTAGTCCGACATCCGGGCCTTTGGTTTCTGCTAGTAGTTTTAAGGAATTGGCTTGCATATTTTTTAAGAAGGGGTTTTATCCTTTTTTGAAAGTCTCCGGGAAATGTTCGTCAACATACCTATAAATAACCACCGAAACCACTACCACCGCCAACAGTACGCCGGCAATTGAAAAAAGCGGCTCACTTCCTAGTGTGCGGTCAAGCATTATTCCGCCGATAGCAAGCACCAAAAAGGGAAGCGCCACACGCCAAGCGGTCTGTGCTAAATGCACAGCTAATCGGTCGGCAGAATTTAGCGCTGACTCAGTATTCAGCTCACTTTTGGTAGGGGTCGTATTTTTCTTTATAATTTTCCTTTTTGAAAATATACCGAGCGAAAGTATAACAGCTTGCAATGGCATTGCAACCCTTACGCATTAGATGCTAAGTTCGGTTACCCAGACCTTATTATCGATTAGATAGTAATTGGGTTACCTTAGCTCTCATGACCGGAGCTATGCAAAAATAATAAACGGCACAAAAACTTATTGCAAGCGTAGCAACGAACACAATATTATTGTGAGCTACAACGGAAACGCTGGTTCTGTTTGTGATAGGGCTCATTTGAGAAATATTCTTGAGAAACATAATTTTTCGTTTCTTTTTGTTGAGTACGTAGGGTTTGGCGAAAATGACAGTACTCCGTCACGCGAACTTTTGTTTCGAAATGCGGTTTTCTTGGGTAAACCAGAATCCCGCGACAGCAGTTGTTTGGGGTCCAGAGGTTGACTCCTGAGCTTCAAGCATTAACATTAATGTTATGGATATCCTTGAACTAATCGGCGACACCCTAACTGTAACTGGTGAAGTACTGCTAGCCTACACCGTCATCGCCGTCCACAGCAAAATACAAAGTGAACATAAAATCGACAAAAAAGTTTTCAAAGAAATGCATCGAGAGCAGGTGATTGGAATTTTAAGCATTTTCTTGCTGGTAACCGGCTTTGTGCTCCGAGTTTTGGGGAGGCATATACTTTGAGTTAGATTCTAGAATCTAGAATCTGTCATCTATCGTCTAAAAACGGCAGCACGCCCCATCATTACTTTTGGTAGGCAAAAGGAATGTTCTTTTCAAAGCTTGTCCGCCTGCCGGCGGAAACCAAAAGACGCTCTTTCGGGAGCGTACCCCATCGTCACTTTTGGCAACAAAAGTGACATAAAACTGCTTGCCAGGGACTCATAGTCACTATGACTAAGAAATAAAGGATTTACCTAGCCTGCGGAACTCCCCAGCACCTTTTCTTCAACGAAAAGGTGCTGGGTCAGACATCCTCGGCTCTAGACGATAAATCCTTTATTTATTATCATCGGACTAATCGATGGCAAGGAATGGAAGTTAGAAGTTGGAAGTTAGAATATAGAATTCGGAAGACTAGGAAGAAAGGGGAGTAGGTAGATAGGTAAAATTCTAATAAACGTGCTATAGCAACATTTATTAGAATTTTATTTTCCAAGGGAGACTTTATTGCCGAGTTTTACCGCAGTTCACTAGGGTGCTACCCTGCAAGTAAGTGGGAAGTAGAATGTAGGAGTTGGGAGTTAGAGGGAGGGTTCGTAGCTAGAGTTCCGAGCTGCGGGACTCTAACTTTCCACTTTATAACTTTATAACTTTCAACTTAATATTTCCCATTTCCCATTTCCCATTTCCCATTTCCCATTTCCCATTTCCCATTTCC
>CAYOYH010000042.1:0-6257 GCA_964408165.1 uncultured Candidatus Saccharibacteria bacterium
AGGAAATAGGAAACAGGAGACAGCAAACAGGAAACAGGAAACAGGAAACAGGGAAGAGGGAAGAGGAAAGAGGGAAGAGGGAAGAGGAAAGAGGGAAGAGGGAAGAGGGAAGAGGGAAGAGGGAAGAGGGAGATGGGGGGTATTAAGTTGAAAGTTATAAAGTGGAAAGCTAGAATCCCGCAATTCCCAACTCAAACCTCGGATCTCCCGCCTCGGAACTCCCAACTGTGACCTACGAGTCACGAGCTACGAAATATCAAACCCGTAGAGTTCGAGTGCTTGGTATTGAAATCCTTACCAAAGTAGGCATAAAAGAGCCCAAAATGAATTCGATTTTTTAACGGACTAGGTGTAAAGATTTGAAAGTTTTTACAAAATTGAAATTGTCCAAAAAAGTATTCAAGCTAGTATTCAACAGCCTGTTTGTAATATGCACAACAAAGATATTTTAATCTGTTCCAAGCGCTAGTTAACAGATGGGAAATTTTGTAGCGTTGTTATTTTAAAACAGGTTGATTTTGATAAAAATTGTGTACAATGTAGGTGCAAACAAAAAAGTTGACTAGACTCGGTTTCTCTCGCAGAGCCGGGTCTTTTAATTCGCCTGGTTCTTTGCCTTGGATTTCAGGTATTCTATTTCACTAACGATGTTGAGCAGGGCATTGGCGCGAATCTTCTCGTTTTCAATTTCTTTAGCGGCTTCATAGGCTTGGCTGACTAGGCTGGGGTCGTCGTTTGAGCGAATCATCATCATGACCGTTTCAAAGCGTTCTTCTGGCGACTGCTCAACGTGTTTTATCAGTGGCTGTAAATCATCTAGGGCGCTTTTCTTAATCTCGTCTAGTTCGCCTAAGCTACTAGCTGGTTCCGTTGCAGTTGGTTCGGGTTCGGGTTTTGGTATTGCCGTAGGTTCTGGAGTAGTGGGGGTTTGGCTAGGTTCTTCGGCGGGCTTAGAAGTTGGCGCAGGCAGTGAAGCGACAGCTGGTTGCTGTGGCTGCACAATTTCTGTATGTGCATCGTCGGTCATTGCTGCCGCTGCGTCATCTGAAACTAAATTTGTCTGCTGTATTTGATCATTATCCATACCCACCCCCTGTGAATTTATTTTACTCTTTATGGTAGAAAGTATAGCACTTTGGTAGTGAATTGAGTGTACTTTTTTAACCGTAAGGCTTAGGATATAAGTCAAGACTTGGTAAACAACTAGGGAGGTAGATATGCTAGACGACTTAAGGCGAATCTCACAACTAGATGCTGACGATGCGCTGGGTTTGGCGCAGAGGCAAATTTCTCAGCTAAAATTCGCCTTCGATTTTGAATTTGAACCAAAAGAGGAGATCCGGAACATAGTAGTTAGTGGCATGGGCGGTTCGGCGCTGGCAGCCAGCATGATAGTAGCCTGGCCTGGCCCTAAAGTGCCCTTCGTGGTCAATAGACAGTATTCAATTCCTAGTTTTGTTGACCAACACACGCTTTTTATAGTTTCTAGTTACTCCGGCAACACCGAGGAAGCGCTAAGCGCACTGGACGCCGCCGAGGCAACCGACGCTCAGATTTTTGTGATTACCGCCAACGGCAAGCTTGAGGAGATAGCTCATGAAAAAAATTACCCAATGGCGAAGATTCCCAGTGGTATACAGCCGCGAATGGCCGCTTGGTATAACTACCGCGCCCTTTTGGAGCTTTTGGAAACTGCCGGACTAGAGTCTGGACTTACCGATGAACTAGAGTCAACCTCAGAGCTTCTACAACAGGCGGCGTCGCAGTGGCGGGCCGATGTCCCCACTAAGGACAACTACGCCAAGCAAATTGCCGAGAAAATTATGGGTAAGACACCGGTTATTTTCGCTGGTCCAGGGCTTAGTGCCGCCGCCTACAAATGGAAGATTAGCTTTAACGAAAATGCCAAAAATGTGGCTTTTTATAACCAGTTTCCAGAGTTTAATCATAACGAGTTTATAGGCTGGACATCGCACCCTATCGAAAAACCTTTCCAGCCAATTGAATTGCTTTCAGAGCTGGAGGACGAACGCATCAACAAGCGCTTTGAAGTCACCAATCGCCTGTTGAGTGGACGCATGCCCAAGGCCATCGAAGTTCAGGCCGAAGGCGAATCCAAACTCGAACATCTATTGTGGACTATCATGCTAGGGGATTTTGTTAGCCTGTATGTAGCTTTGTTGAATGGCATCAACCCTACGCCAGTCGATTTGATTGAAAAATTCAAAGAAGAATTGAACAACTAAAGGCAAAGGTATTCCCAAAGACACTTTACTTGTCGGTAGAGTGTCGCACACGGTACTGCTACTAGTGTTTCAGAGGCAGATAACGAAGACAGCAGGGGGATAAAATCATGCCGCCATAGAACCAGACTGCTCGATTTGTTTGTCTGTCGAGGCGTCAACGAGAAATGCTAGTAGCTGTACGCACGGTACTGCTACTGGTGTTTCAGAGGCAGACAACGAAGACAGGGGAATAAATCGAGCAGTCTGGTGGTTATTCGTGGCGCAGAGCTTCAATAGGATCTTTTTTGGCGGCTTTCATAGCTGGGATTATTCCAAAAGCTACACCAAAGGTGATAGAAGCCATAGCCGCAATAATCAGACTGTCTGGCGTGATTACAGGGGAGAATTCAGTGGTCATTCGCACCAAGAGTGTTATCAGCGCCGAAACTAAGAAGCCCACTAACGTACCCAGCATAGTGATGACTATCGATTCTATCAAAAACTGCGACAATATTTGCCTGTTGGTGGCGCCAATGGCTTTACGGATGCCTATTTCTCGGGTTCTTTCGCTGACGGTCACAAACATGATATTCATTATCCCCACACCACCAACTAGTACCGAGATAGAGGCGATGGCCACGACCGCGGTAGTCATAAGTCCGAGTATTTGGTCGGTGATAGCTAGGAATTCTTCTGGCTTAGTGATGCTAAAATCGTCGTCGCCACGGCTTTGTATCAAAGCTGCGGATATGTCGTCTATTGTTTGGTCAGTTTTTTCAATGTCAATTACTTTGAGGTTAAGCTCTATCAATTGAACCGGCCCACTAGTCATCTGCTTTCCCGCCTCGAAGGTGATGTACGCGAAGTTGTTAAAATCGGTACCGAACGCTCCACTACTGAGTATTGAATCGTGCTGAGCCATCACACCAATGACAGTGAAATCTTGACCCCCTATCTGAACACTGCGCCCGATGGCCGCCGAACCTTCACCAAACAAATAAAGAGCAACCTGCCTGCCCAAAACTATTGTAAAATCGTTCTTTATATTAGGGTCAAGAAAGCCGCCGTATTCGACTTCTTGGCTCGAGATGGTTGCTAAATCTGGCGTAGTGGCAATAATGGTGGAAAGTGGCGCTTCTTGATCATTGTCCGACACCTTGCCTGGCACCATCATAATACCGCTAGCGACAGCTACATTGTCGAGCTTCTGGATACTTTGCAAATCTGGTTCACTAAAAGTCCTAGCGCTAAATGTGGCTGCAAAATCAAAGCTCTCGATGTTGCCCTGGTCGTCACGAGTTATAAATTCCCCCGGAGAAACTATCAGGAAATCGTCACCAAGCTGTCGTATTTCATCAGTTACTTGGTTTTTGAGCCCCTGGCCAAAAGACATGAAGGTGACTACAGACATAACACCAATAATCACGCCCAGCATAGTTAGCCCGGATCGAAGTTTAGAGCTACGCAGGCTGGCAAATGCCATTTTGATGTTGATAAGCACCAGCATTACTTCTTGCCCCTCTTCTTGGTTACTTTTTTAGTCTTTTTCGGGCTTTTCTTCGTTGTTTTTTTGGCAACCTTCGGGGCTTTGTTGGCTATCTTGCCATCAACCACATTGATGATTCGTTTAGCGTATTTGGCGAGTTTGGCGTCGTGAGTAACCATGATGATGGTGTTTCCCTTTTTGTTCAGCCTCCCAAGCAGCTCCATAATGATTTGGCTATTTTTTGAGTCTAAATTGCCGGTTGGTTCGTCAGCTAGGATTATGGAGGGGTTATTGACTAAAGCTCGGGCAATAGCCACGCGTTGCAATTGTCCGCCAGAAAGCTGGTTCAAATGGTAGTATTCACGGTTTTTCATATCCAAAGTACCCAGCACGGCTGAGGCTTTCTCTAGTCCCTCAGCATGACCAACACCACTATACATCAGAGGCAGAGCGACATTTTCTATCACTCTCATTTTAGGCAACAAATTGAATGACTGGAAAACAAACCCAATTTTGTCCCGGCGGATTTTAGCGCGAGCGTTATGGTCAAGACGAGAAACTGGTGTAGAGTTTAAAGTGTAATTTCCGTGACTTGGCGTGTCTAGTAGTCCGATTATATTCATCAGCGTAGACTTGCCAGAACCGCTGGGGCCCATGATGGCCACAAACTCCCCTTCACTAATAGACAAATCAACATCGTCCACCGCCACCGTGGTGGCGTCGCCCAGTCCATAGATTTTGCTGATATTAGTGAGTTTGATAACCGGCATTTGTCCTTCTTCCCTTGATTGAATTTTACTCTATAGCGACCCATCAATACAACAACGAAGGGCGTAAATGTCGTTGCGGACTGGCAACTACTCGCAATGAACAAAATCAGCATCTTCTTGAACTGCGCCTCAGTGACTAGAAGCCTAAGCTTGCTAATCGTAGCCTCGTAGGTCTAGATGTACCTTAGTCGGAGAAGTAGGTTTGTGGTTTCTAGGTAATTCATCGACAAGAACTTGAGGCTTTAGTGCCGCAGGCTTCTAAGTAGGTTATTTTTTGCCGTACTGCGTTATGAAATCTTCTACTAACTCTCTGGCTTGGCGATCTTCTATTTGTTTTGGTGGGTGTTTTTTGAAAAAGGCTGCTGGCGCCACCAGTGGCCCACTGAGGTTGTTATCCATGGCTATGCGTAGACAACGGATAGAATCTACAACTACACCGGCGGAGTTTGGAGAGTCTTCTACCGACAAGCGTAGCTCTAAATTCATCGGCACATCGCCAAAATGTTTGGATTCTATGCGGATGAAGCAAATTTTGTTATCTTTTTGCCACGGCACATAGTCGGAAGGGCCGACATGAACATTTTCGTCTACAACTTCGTGGTTTTTATTATCCATCATCGAGGTAACAGCCTTGGTTTTAGAGACTTTCTTAGAATCCAGTCGTTCCCGTTCTAGCATGTTTAGGAAATCAGTATTTCCGCCAGTGTTGAGCTGGTAGGTTCGCTCAACCTTCATACCTCTGTCTATGAACAGATTTACCAGATTGCGGTGGACTATCGTCGCGCCTACCTGGGATTTAATATCGTCGCCAATGACCGGCAGTCCAGCATCTTTGAACTTTTTCGCCCATTTTTTATCAGAGGCAATGAAAACAGGGATGTTGTTGGCAAAGCCACAGCCGGCGTCGATGGCGGCTTGGGCGTAAAATTCAGTGGCCTTTTGAGAGCCGACGGGCAAATAGTTGACCACGATCTCGGCACCAGATTTTTTCAAAACTTTGACTACATCGACCGGTTTTTTCTTGGCGTCTACCGGCACTAGGCCTTTGGTGTATTTGTTCACTCCGTCAAGTTCGGGCCCTCTGGACACTCTGACCCCTGTTTTTGGAACCTTGGCAAACACCGCGGTATTGTTCGGAGCTACGTACATCGCTTCTGAGACGTCTTTACCCACTTTGTGGGTGTTGACATCAAAAACAGCCACAATTTCAATGTCTTTAATATGGTATCCGCCAAAATTCACATGCATCAGACCGGGAATGAAGCCGTCGTCCTTAGCATCTTTGTAGTATTCTATACCCTGAAGCAGGGAAGAGGCACAGTTGCCCAGTCCGACTATCGCTATTTTGATCTTGCTCATTTCTTCCCCTACTGATTACTTGCTATTGATTAGATTTTCTCGCCCTCACTGGCGACTACTCAATCCTTCTTCCCTCTCGCTGGCTATTTGCCAATACTCTCCTCAACTCTTACTAAAACATTTGCCAACGATCAACTCGTCACTCAAGAGTAAAAAAATCCTCATTATAAATCAAATACATAAAATGCATGTCTTTATAAAAAAATGTTATAATGAAGATTAGAAACAGGGAACAGGGAACAGGGAATAGGGAATAGGGAATAGGAAACAGGAAACAGGGAACAGGAAATGGGGAATGGGGAATGGGGAATGGGGAATGGGGAATGGGAAACAGGGAACAGGAAATGGGGAATGGGGAAGAGGGAATGTGGAACAGGAAAAAACCAAATCGGAAAGCGAAAAAGAGAAAAGAGATAA
>CAYOYH010000043.1:0-6201 GCA_964408165.1 uncultured Candidatus Saccharibacteria bacterium
CGTGATTAACAGAGGAAAATCTAGCTAAAAAGCTCCACGAAAGTGCCTATAGCTCGCTATTATGTTCCTTAGTTCAGCTACTTTTACTAGATGTTTTTTAAGTAAACTAACATCTTTCCGATAGTCTTTATCCTCAGTGTTGGTTGAGCGTAGCAGATCTATGTACAAGACCACTTTCTGTATGTATGTCATTTGCCGGGCAATCATCATGCCAAGCTGATCACCCCTGTCGCTAATAAGCTCGTAAATATTACTTTCCAGGGTACTTTCAAGTTCGCTATACACAATAATACACTCGCCGATTCTTGGCGATAGAATGTTCATGACCTTATCAAAACCATCGAAACCCTCCGATTCCTTTTCTGCATAGTAGAACGTGTTGTATTGTTCTGACGAGATAGTTTTTGATTTTAGTTCGAAAGGCTTAGAACTCAATACAGTAGTCGTCTCGTTGTCATTTGATGGAGTAGTATTAGATTTCATTGGTTCTTAGTGTAGAACTGGAAGTTTATCTGGGCAAGAGCCAATTAAGTATTAAGTACAGAATAGTAAGTACCAGGGGTCTGGACATAAAGTCAGCACACAGCGTTTTTTAGCCACCTTTTTGACGTCAAAAAGGTGGAACTAAGAAAAGAGTTTTATGACGAATCTTGATATCAAAATATTAGATAAGATACGTTAAAAGCTAGCTAGCAAATAAAGTTTTTTATACTATCTCAAATGTCTCATTCTGCCCCAGACCACCATGCTCAGTAACGCCAGTCACGTTTAGTGTCCTCCAAGCCTAGACTAAAAACCTAGACCCATATGACCCCTAGCTTTCTTTGCCAAAGCCAATTATTTACCAGACAAGAACTACTTTTTCCAACTACCTTCGTATAAGTCGTTGAGCCATTTTTCGGCAACATTCTTACCACCAAGTCCAAACGCAATACCGAAGGCCAGCATAATACCTGCCACTACTACGGTAATGTTGTTGGTTATGATAGATAGGTCAAGTCCCAGCTGTGTAGCCGCTAGCGTAAGACCGAAAACCAAGACTATAATCCTTGTCGCTACTGCTAGAAAATTGTACGCCTTGATGCCTGTATTTTTGGCCGATTCTAAGACGATACCGTGCAGAGCGTTGGCAGCAACGGTACTAAGTGCGGCAATCAGTGCTGCGGCAAGTATGCTCGGCACGAATCCAATCAGCGCATTAAATGTGTCTGTTAGGACTTGTAGCCCTAGTACATCTACTGCTGCGCTAAAGAATATCAATAGAATTGCCCAGTAAATAAAGATCCGAACAATACCGTCGATATTTAGTTTTTTGATGCCTATACTCTTAGCAGTCTTCTTTACTGAATCGCTGTTCTCTAGTATGTCGACAAACTTTGCAACCCATTTACTGACAAAGCGTGCTAGCAACATACCTACTAGTACAAGTAATAGTGCTACTAATATTCTTGGAGTGTACTCTACGAAACCATCTACCAGGTCGTACCCCGACCCCTTTAATGTGTCTATGAAATTCTCTTCTCCCATAATTGCTCCTTTATTTACTAACCAAAATTATACCAGATAGCCTGAACTCAAGATACAGCCTAGATTCTACATCCAAGCCAAAACCTTATCTAAAGTCTAGCTTTTTATTGGGATGTAATCCCGCTTGCCAGTACCGTGCCTGTACTCGACGAACAGTCAGGCAGATGGTAGCTTGGGGAGCTTCATTAACACGCATTTCGCACTTTCAATTTCGACCCCGTAAAGTCCTAGTAGCAGCCATCTTACAGCTTTTCTATTGTAACCACAGCTACTACTAGAAACTTCTGGCCCATAAAAGCAAAGTGCGAAATGTGTGATTAAAACAATTATTACATCCCAGAGGCTCATCATGTGGTTAGAAGTCTCCAGATACCACCTCAGCCAAATTGCTTATTCTTGCTTTTGTACAATTATTTATCAAAAATAAGTGTTATGGAATTTAGTGAGATAAATCCACCTTCGGAAGAGAACAATCAACTTGGTTTACAAGAGGACGCTCTATCAGTGCTGGCTGGATTAGATCGGATATCAACAGAAGAAGGTCAATGGCTAACAGAGAGCATGATCGCCAGAAGACTCGGCTTGGATGAAATGGCTCTATTTGAAGTGTCTATGGCGCTAGATCTGGATCTAAAATATATTGGTGTTGGAAATAGAAAACGAGCTGCCTTTTCGGGTATAGCAATACAAAAAATCAACGCGGAAATTGATTATCAAAATCTACCTCAAGAAGTAGGAACTACACAAATTTCAATATCCATCAACAGGCACCGCGCAACGACAACAGGGCTTATTCGTGATCTAGGATTAGAGCCTTCACTGTATGTAGAGGCTTTTGGTCGTAAAGACGCCAAATATGATAAGTCAGTGATTAGGGAGTTAAGAAAATACATTGAATCTCAAAGTCCCCCTGCCGAAGATTGGCTGAATTTACACCAACTAACTTTGATGTCTGGTGAAGATAGAGGATGGATTGAGAGAAGATTAGCTGAGGCCGGAATAGAGTCTGAAGCTCGTAGAAGCGGCATCACTGGTCATTCGCTGACACACTATCCTGCCAAATGTTTGGAGGTGTTAAAACAGGCTACTGAAGATCGTCCAGCACAAGGTGACGACTGGCTAACCGCCCAGGCAATAGAAAAAATAGTTGGAAAGTCTAGTAACTGGATCAGGCTTAGGCTGGAGGAATATAGGGGGCTTGCTGAGCCAAGACTGGATGAACAGGGAGTGCCTAGATTGCATTACCCAGCAGATGCGCTGACTGGTCTTATTGACGAAGCAGATACCATCGAAGCTACATTAGAATCGGAAGGCTATCTCTCGATACCACAAATGAGCGAAGCACTTGGAAAATCCCCGTCGTGGGTTGAGAATCGGATGGAGCCATTTAGCGAACTTGGCGAATCCAGAAGAGATAAAAGGGGACGCCTGCACGCTAAATACCCTGAAGAAGTACTAGACCAGCTCGCTACAGAGTTAGAATATATAATGTCCTACCCAGAGGCTGAAGATTTTTTGACTATTTCCGGGCTGGCAAGGGCAATCGGCAGGTCAGGTGGCTGGGTAAAAAAGCAAATAGATGGATTAGGAGTTAATGGCGATACAAGAAGAGATGGTGCCGGAAGGTTACGCGAACACTACCACCCAGACATTTCGCAGATTCTGGTAAACTCCGACTAAAAATAAAGCCTCGCGGATGTTAGTTCGCAGAGCTTTATTAAAACAATTGTTACATTATGCAAAAAAAGACGATAGGGGTAGTGTTGCGAATGGGTTTAGAGATTAAATACGACTTTCTTCCTCTTAGTGAAGTGGAGGATTGCGATGAAATATTTTCAACGAATTCTAACTTAAGAGTCTACCCTGTAAGGCAGATAGACACGCTTAGTCCCAGGAGTTGCCCCGGGAATCTAACTAAAGAGATAGGAACGAAACTTGATAACTTAATTGAAATCACCTCTACAGCCTAAGCGGAGAATAAACAGTTTTAATTTATATGCAGAGTGTTTGTGCGGTTATTTAAACAAGCCTTTTCTGCATTGAAATCATTACATCTTACAGCGAATTTATGTACTCAATCCACGCGTTGTTCGGTAAACCCTCCACGGCATAAACTGAAACCAGAAAATTGTTGTATTTGAAAAATACCTGCTGCAAAAGACTGCCGTCTAACATCAGTATGTAGGTGGTTCCTTTGTTCGTCTCTAGCGAAGATGCAGAGGAGTATTTGGTGGTTTCAAGTAGCGATTGTACATCAAGAATAAAATCACTAGGCACCACTGTCTGACTGACAGTAATTATCTTGCCGTTGACTTCTTCCTGGAAACTATAAAACCCCTTTTCTGCGTCGAATTGAGTCCTCAGTTTGCCCTCAGTAGTGCCTGGTGAGACTGTTGCAAAAGGTGCGCCGCCACTTGAGCCGTCTCTGGCGTCGAGCAGCTGTGCTTCAGTCTTCGCACTAGAAGCTGAGCCTGCTGATTGTTGCTTATCGTTAGAGACAATACTGTAGCCAACTATTACTAACGCCAGTACGGCAGCAATGCCCACAAACACTGTTCTCCTGTTTAGTTTCAAGGAGCTACCGGTTCGCTGTTGGCGTGTTTTGTTCGTCCGTGTGGTGCGCTTGGATTTATTGAGCTGCTTTGAATGCTTCTGTTTAGCAGGCGTCCTGTTTTTAGTACCAACAAGTCCTTCTGAGATCGTTGCTTTATTGTTAATTATTTGCGAAGAAGTTTTTGATTTTTTTCGGCGCACAAAAAAACCTTTTCTAACTTCTGGGGTTTTTGTTTCAGTATGCCCGGCCTTGGTGACAGCAGGCTTCTTCGCCTCGTTACTCATGATAATTAGGATACAGCAGTTAGGGGCTGGAAGCTATGAATCCGGAAGTTAGAATCTAAAAGTTAGAATGGGGGCGGCAAACGACAGAGGTTAGAGATTGGAGGTTGGAGGTTAGAGTCGAGAGCTTGCCTGTTGGCAGACAGACTTGGCGGTAAAACAACAAAAAACTTCAGGGCTTCTCTGGGGAAGTTACCTCCAAAAAACCTGCGGTTATTCCACAGCCTGCCTGACTGTACGTCGAGCACAGACAGGCAGGCTCTGAGAGCTCTAAGCCTGTAGGCACGGGCAGGCTCTAAAGTTCTTGGCTCCAAGCTCACTCTTTTTTTCCTGCATAGGTGATACGCAAGGGCAGGGTCGAGGAGAAAGGGAAGTAGTAAGCAGTAGACAGTAGCTGGTGGGAGCTAGATATCGAGTAAAAAAAGTAGGTTTTTAGTTGTTGTACGGGGTGGGTCTATAAAATGCAGATTTTGTTAGCTGGGGGCTACTACGCTAGATTGGTCTGCGCCGATTAAGCCCTGTCTGTTCTGCCAAGAAGGCCAAGATGCGGGCGTGGCTTTTGAAAAAACTGGTCATCGTCAAAGAACCAGCATGGCCAGCGTCGTCCTCTGTCCAGAGCAGGACGGGGTTGTCGGTTTCAGTGCTCTGGAGAAGCGCCGTCATCTTGCGGGCGTGCATCGGATCGACTCGACTATCATTGACGGCTGTGGTTAGTAGAACTGCTGGGTATTTACCTTCGCTATCGATGTTGTGGTAGGGGCTGTATTTCAGAAGCGTTTCAAAATCTTTTTTCTTTGCTGGGTCGCCGTACTCGGCAATCCAATAGCTAGCGATAGAGAAGTCTGCGAAATTAACCATATCAGCCAGCGGAACGAGCGACACCACCGCTCGGAACAACTCCGGTCGCTGTACTAAGCTGGCGCAAGTCAGAAGCCCTCCATTGCTACCCCCTATAATCGCTAAATGTTCTCTGCTAGTATAGTTTTCTCCGATGAGGTGTTCGGCCGCAGCCAAAAAATCGTCGAAGCTGTTTTGTTTTTTAGCAAGCTTGCCACCGGCGTGCCATTTTTCACCAAATTCACTGCCACCTCTGATGTTTGCTACTGCATAGACACCGCCTCTTTCTAGCCACGGCGAATAACTGCGCAGAAAATGTGGCAGAATCGAGAGATTAAAACCGCCATAGGCCGTGAGTAGAGTTGGGTTTTTGCCGTTTTGCGCTACGCCTTTTTGGTGAATTATAAACATCGGTACCTTGGTGCCGTCTTTCGATGCATACCATTCTTGCTTTACTTCGTAATCGGCTTCGTCGATGTCGGTTTCTGACTGGCGATAAAGCGAAGTTTTACCAGTTACTGGATTGTACCTATTGGCTGTAGGGGAGACAACAAATCCAGCGTAGCTATAGAAAAACTCTGATGATTCTAAGCTTCCTGATATTTCATAGATCGAGGCAAAATCGGCAGTAGGCAGGGTTGTCAGCTTTTTGCCACTATAGTCATAAGCCAACAAAAACTGCGAGGCATCGCTCTGGTAGACAACTAGTATTTTATCGGCCGTCACTAAATACCCTTCAATTTGTTCTTGGCGCTGGTCAATCAGAACACTCCAGTCGTCTATATTGCCAGGCATCTCGTCGGCTTCTGAAACCAGCAAGCGCCCATTGGCAGCTCGGTAATTAGTCTGCATGATGGCTTTTTTGTCTTTGGTGAACGAAATACTACACAAGGCATCAACGCCAACAATTAGCTCGCTGATCTTGTCTTTTGATGAATCGAAGACAAACAAATCATTCTGCGACCAGCTTTGGGCAACCGATATCACTAACCACTTGTCATC
>CAYOYH010000044.1:0-6025 GCA_964408165.1 uncultured Candidatus Saccharibacteria bacterium
TTCCAATTTCCAGCTCCCGACCTTCCATCTCTAGAATCTATCGTCTATCGTCTAATTTCGAGCTGCGAGCTACTAGCCACGAAATACGAACCCTCCAACTCCTAATTCCCCGCCATCTACCGTCTACTATCTACCAATTCAACTTCTATCGTCCCAGCTCCAACTCAGAACTTACGCGCTCTCCTCTGGGTAGTGAATCTTGCCGTCTTTGTCGACATAGATGTCCTCTTTGTTTTGCTTGACAGGAGTAGGCGGTGTTGCATTATCCACAACGGGAGGTGTGGATTCTTTTTTCATCTGATCTTTGATTAGTGTAGCTAAATTGTCTACATCTTCTTTGTCCTGATTGGCGCTAGCTAAGTTGGTTGTTTTTAATATCTCGCTTTCGTCTATCTGCAGGCTTTGATGGCTAGTTGACTCAGGGTTGGCGATTTTCTGCACTGGGGGTACCACTGGGGCTGGGGTGGCTCTAGGCGCTGACTCCATCGATACTTGCCTGGAAGTTATTTTGGGTGCAGGAGCCGGTGCGTTGGGGTGCAAAGAGGTGGGGGCTGCGACAGGTTCAGCCGGTGCTACATCTACTGCAGGCGCAGGCTTGGGGGCAGGAAGTTTCGAGTTGGTTGACTGAGTCTTCTTTCTTTTTGCCAGCCACTCATCTAGGAAAGAAGAAGATTCTGCTCTCTGCCCTCCCTCTGGACGCTTGGCGGCGCCAAACGAAGGCTTTGGCGGTTCTTTGGTCTCTAGCCTGTCGAAAATTTCCTTCTCCACTGCCGCGCGTGGTCGTCCGTACTTGGCTGCCGAGAGTCTTTTGAGTGCGTCGCCCAGCTGTGGGTTGGGGTGACCTAGGGGTGGCAGTGTCGCCATGCTGAAGGACTGCGACGGCACCCCCTCAATCATCAAGCTCACAATAGCATTGAAGTTAGGTAGCTTGACAATGTCTTCGCTCTCAAATGTGGGCTGAGAATATTTAACTAAAAAATCAGCATCGTTAGCGCTAGCTCTTAGGATTATCTTCGAACCAACGTTTCCAAAAATTGCGTCTCTAATCTCATCTGTTAGCTGCCCTATGAACTGGTTAGCTACGACTAGGCTGAGTCGGTACTTTCTCGCCTCAGACAAAATTGTAGCAAAAGAATCAGTCGAGAAATTTTGAAACTCATCTACGTACAGACTGAAATCCCTCCTCTGATCTTCGGGAATGTTGGCTCGACTCATGGCTGCCGCCTGAAACCTCATGACAAAAATCATTCCCAGAAGTTTAGAGTTGAGCTCGCCAGTCCTGCCCTTGCTCAGATTGACTAGCAAAATCTTGCCCTCGTCCATTATTTGACGCATATTGAAAGAGCTCTTGGTTTGCCCAATGACATTTCGCATCATTTCATTGGAAAGAAATGCGCCGAACTTACTGACAAACCAACCCAGCATTTCACTCTTGTGATAGTCGGAAGTGCTGGCCATTTCTTTATTCCAAAAATCCAGTACCGTCTTGTCGGTTACATGTTTTAGCTTCTGCTTGGCGTACTGAGGGTCAGTAAAGACTTTTGGTATATCGAGGAAGGTGGCGCCGTCTGGATCACTCATGAGCGTTAGAGCAGCGTTTCTGAACCAATGCTCGTAGCGCGGACCAATAATTCCAGTGCGACCAGGGTCATAGAGCTTGTAGAGCATATTGATGGCTTCCTGGATAAGGAAGTCTTTTTCTTCAGGGGTTTCGAACTCGAATAGGTTCAACCCTAGTGGATAATCCATATCAGCTGGCGAGAAATATATCACATCCTCGGTTCGCTCTTTGGGCACCATGCTTAGTAGTTTTTCGGCGGCGTCTCCATGGGGATCGATGAAGGCGAAGCCTTTGCCGTCCAGCATATCTTGCAGAGCTAGATTCTCCAGTACCACTGATTTACCAGTACCTGTTTGACCAACCAAATACATGTGCCGGCGACGGTCTCCTGGAGACAGACGGATTTCTTTTTTAACTCCTCTAAACACGTTGTACCCCAGTAGTAATCCGTCTTCAGGGATATCAACCGGCCCATCAACCTGTCTTGAAGATTGGCGTTGCAGTTGTGATGTCGGTGTCACTCTTTGGTCCGGCAGATGAAACAGTGTTGCCAGTTCTACGCTATTGAGAATGGTTTTGCTGGCTTCTTGCGGAAAAAACCTGAAGATAAAAGCGGTCACAAAGCTCTCGATATCCTTAGCCGGGGCGAATTTAAACCCATTTCTCCCCGGAGCATCGAACAGAGCAAAAGTCGCCACCATGTTACTGAGAATCTTCTGCGAATTAACCGCCGTGTTCGACGATGCCACTAAACGCACCAACACTTCATACCCCGGGTGCTTGGTTTTCTCCTCTATGGCATCGACCAGATCTTGGTCTATGCCTGAAATAGGTTTGGTTTCGCTCTTTCCAGCCTCCTGAGTATCGGGTGGCTTCCATAATGCGCGAAGCAAATCAGAGGCAAAAGAACCAGCTACTTTCGTTGTAGAGGATTTTTGTTTGCCTTTGCGTATTTTGCTGGACATCGATAGAGCGCTTTTAACCCACTTAGAGCTAGCTGGCCTAAACAGTATTTGAATAGCTGCGCCGTCTTCTTTCCCGAGTGTAGCAAAGGCGTTAAGTATTGATTGCATAGCATCGCGCTTAGTGTCCTTGAAGGTGGCTATGGGCTTGGCGTAGTTCTCTTTGAGGGTGAACTCACCCCCAATTGTTCCACTTATCTTGCCGACCGGGCTAAACACGTTGTGATCCTCCACCTCTTGTAATTGAGATTCAGGATAGGCGCTGACCACCGCCTGCTTAACAACAGACACCAGACTGATGGGTACGGCAGCGTAGTAGTGAACCAGTCCTTTGCTAGAAATAATCTCAAAAGCCATGTGTCTTTGACCGTAGAAACGAGACCGGAAACCCTTTTTGCTGGTGCTAGAAATAATATTGTACAAAACCTGGGCTTTGGAGATTGTTTCCTCTGCTACGTCCCGAGTGTCGCGCCCGCCAACTTCAGTGTCAACACTAGAGGGGGGGAGATGAATCAAGAGTGTCACCATCTTCAGTCCTCGTTCGTAATTTTTTGCTTCTCGGAACACCTTGCGTGAATGCAGAAAAATGAATAGCCCTAGAAGCGAGATTATCGTGACTACGATTATGATTAGTATTATCACGGGCAACTCTTTCTATTTGTTAAGTTTATCTTTCCCGTATCTTTTCTTTTGATAGTCTTCCTGGAGACTGCTCACCTGTTCCTCTTGAGTGTAGGGATCGTTTTGGGTCTGCTTAACGATAGCCTTGGCTTTCTCCACCCAGACTTTCTCGATAACATCTACGTCGTCTGCCACTGCAGGAGCTGTGGAATCACTAGGGCTGGTTGTGACTGGAACTGGTGCTGGCTGAGATATAGGCTGGGGAAGATTTACTGGTAGATATTGTAGAGCTGGATCAGCTTGACTGATCGAATCCCCTGGAGCCGGAGCAATTTCTGGGCTAGTTGCAGTATTGGGACTTTGTTCGTAGTTGCCTGCTGGAGGGGTGACCTCAACAGCGGGAACGCTGTTCCCCTCTGGAGTTATAACTTTAGGTAGGTCTTGTTCTTGCATACCATGCGAGTATAGCAAAACACTCACACCATTACACTAGTTGGCGTCAGGTTTTATTGTCGCCCTCCTTACGTAGAAGTTCATCAAAGCAGCGAATAGAATAATCAACACAATATCGAGCACATTAAGTTGCCGCAAACTACCCAGAGCCAGAATTATTGTCGGTATTAACGCCAGGCCAACCAAACCTTCGATCGACACTTTAGTGGAGCGCATAGCCAGCATTTTAACTAAAGTTAGTGTTGTCATTATTGCAATAAAAACTAGTACGAAAAGCCCTGTAATCCCTACCGGCCCTACTTCGTTTGGGGTGGTGCTGATAACTAGAATGTACAGAGCTAGGATTGTGGCTAGTAAAACCCCCATGGCCAGAGTTAGCTTTATCGGTAGCCGATAGATGTAGTTCGGTTTCAATTTCTTTAATTTCATAGCTCTAATCTACTACTTTAAAGTGATTTTTGCCAAATAAAAAAACTCCTCTCGCAAAAGCAAAAGAAGTGTGAAGGTTGCTAGAGCAACAAATCCGCCCTTGTAAAATTACTAATTGGCGCTTGCCGCTCTAGCGGTGACTGACCGCTCGCGATGCGAGCGTTAACTGCTTTATCTACCAGGGTAGACAAAACAAGCCGCTACTGACTATTTCAGTAGGGCGCATGGATCCACATAACGCAGTCTCAGGACGAGAACCGCGGAAGCTAATGAATCCAAGTGCCCCACTAAATTTTTGTTTTAAAAGTACGACTATCAGTACGGATATAATTCTAGCATAAGCACTACCCTATTTCAATCAGTTTCATCTAATTTTCATAGTGCTATTTACAATGGTCATCTGTTATTTGGAAAATATATTTGTTGTAGTTTTTACGTATTAATGCAGAGTAGGGCTGGTAATTTGTCGTACACAAAATTAGCCCAGCCCGAGAACTTCCATTTTGACACTGACTACTTTCAGGTAAAATTAGCGGTCAAGTAGTAGGCTCCGGTTTGCTAATTTTCAGCGGTAGCCTGGGGTACGACCTGTAGTATGCTTGGGGGCGCCTTTCAGTCCGCACTTTCAATGCGCTCAGCAAACCACAGTATTGCTTCCTCGGTATCATATTTTGTTGCATGAAACTAGATTTGAGCCCCAAGAGTTGTCTATAATTAAATCGTTATGAAAAAACCGAACTACAAGCCAATCGCCAAGAACCGTCGGGCACTGTACGATTATGAAATATCCAGCAGGCTAATTGCCGGTATTGTACTTAGCGGTCGGGAAACCAAAAGTATACGCAATGGTTCGCTGAGCCTTAAAGGATCTTTTGCCAATTTTCGTGGTGGCGAGCTTTGGCTCAACAACATGCATGTTACGAAATACGCACACTCAGTCTTTGAAGCTGGCTACGAAACACAGCGACCCCGCAAGTTACTACTAAGTAAATCAGAACTGGCTAGATTGATGGCTGGTATGCAAAATGGCAACCATGTAGTCATCTTGTCTGTGGGTACTGGCGGAAGATATATTAAAGCCGAACTTGGAGTAGGTCGAAGTAAGAAAATTCACGATAAAAGACAGAAAATAAAATCAAGACAACAGCACCGAGATATCCAAAAAGCACAGAGCAGACTGCACCGATCTGAAAACTAATGCAAAAAAGTCATTGACACCTATTTCGCTAGTGCTATAAGATGTACCTGTGTCTGAATAAAAAAAGTATTCAGACATACAAAAACAAAAACTGAAACTGTAAACAACGGCTTCTCGCAAGCCGTTGTTTATTTTTATCTTGACTACTGTGGGCGCGTCATTTTGCTATGCCAACCCCTTTTTTTAAAAGTACTACCGTGCTCCCCTGACCGCACCTTATTGGCGCAAAAGCTCTACGGCAATCGCTACAAAAGAGTAAAACCTGCATCTTCCTGGCTAGGCTTTGCTCTACAGGGAGCTTCCTGCAGGAATCTACCCCTTACTGGGCGCAATTGAGTCCTGGAATCACCCGGTACATCTCCCGAATCGATAGAACTCAAGTTTTTTAATTTTTTGGTAATCTATCGCTAGTACTTTCGGGGTTTCCAGTATCTGGAGGGTCGCTACGGCTTGTTGAGTAGATGCTAGCAAGTATACCTCCGAACTTATACGTCTGCTCATGCCTGTACTCGACGTCCAGTCAGTCGGTCGGTCGATATGGTAGGCACAAGTGTCAGCTTGCAAGTAAGCACTTGCCTCCCCTAGGGGCGGACGAGTTCTTCGATGCATAGTCTGCGCGCGGAGGCAAATCAACAACTTTAGCAGACTGGCGCGTCAGCTCGATAAGCGCACGTCAGCTGTTTTCAACGGCTCAACGCGTTGAGCCGTTGAAAATTTTGGAGCTAATGCCCATTTCTAGTTGAATATCTAGCTTTTGCATATCTGTTAATCATGCATAAGTAATCTACAAGGAGATTACTT
>CAYOYH010000045.1:0-5910 GCA_964408165.1 uncultured Candidatus Saccharibacteria bacterium
CCGGAGAATTTGCCTAGGTTATTCGCTACTGCCCAGCTCTCGCCATCTTCAATTAACTTATACGCTGTTGGGTTGTCTAGGCCGGAGAATTTGTCTAGGTTATTCGCTACTACCCAGCTCTCGCCATCTTCAATTAGTCGGTTTGCGATGTCTTGGTGACGATCAGCATATTTTTCGAGATTACGCACAATTGACTCTTCAAGTTTGCCATAATCTACTACCCCACCTTCATCGGGGAGCAATAATTTATCCAATACATCGGCTTCCCAAAAATTACCCCCGGACTCTGGGTTGTCCGACGCCTCTTTTTCTATCGGCTTTCTATTTATGCCATCCAGCTTTTCCATGAGATTACCTTTTTTAGTGCGCTCCTTGCAGTTCTGTAGCAACTACAACCATGCTATTTTAGTTCTTTTAATTTATCTTCACCCACAAGGCGGTAATAGAGTTCATCAACAAGGGCGTCGTGGAATGCGTCAATTAAGTACGAGATCATTCTTTTTCTTAACCTTACTTAATCGCGATATCAAATATTTTTTTGGAATACGAGCCCAACATAGCTCCTCAACTCCAGCCTTTAGTTCAGGTAGCTTGTGTGATGGAGTCTCATCACCAACCGGACCCGCGGGCGCAGGTACAGCAGCAGGGTCAGTAGGCGACGGCTTGCCAAGCTTCTCCCCAATTACATGATGGAGGATTGGCTTCTCTGGAATCGGCTCGTCCTCAACCTTCTCAGGTTCTAACTCCTGTTTTTTCTGGTCAATTTCGCTCCGAACACCCTGAGGCTATTTTTCTAAATTCTGATCGTGAATGAATCCTGCCATTACTTAAAAGTATAACTTCTATGCACGCTTTTGTCATCTAAAAACTAACGAATTATTAAGCTAAAACGGAACAACCCGTAGAATTAAGGCTTGTAGTAACAATTAATTCAAGAAGAGTTGTTCCAATGAATAAACTACCAGTATTTCCAGGCAATAAAAAGGCCTGGACGATCTTTAACAAATTAATCTTTGGCGAACAGTTGTCCTGTCCGGTTTCAGGCACGAGCTTGCGAAGCAACTATCGCCTTAGATATTTATGGTGCAGTGTCTGTCGCAAGAAGTACCGTTATACCAGCTACCGTGGCTCGTGGCTCTACGGTATGAAAATATCCAGCGCCCAGTTGTATCGTCTACTGTGGGCTTGGCAACAACGCAAGAGCATAGGTGATACTCGACAATTAGCTGGCATCAGCTACCCCACCGTAGCTAGGTGGTTTGAAACATTCAGGCTCAATCTACCAAAAGCCAACCAAATACTGTCAGGCGTAGTACGGGTAGATGAGAGTTACTTCGGCAGGCAACGCTTTAAACAAGGTCAAGTGCTAGTTGTTGGCGCTATCGATGCTACTAGCAACCAACTGCGACTAGACTTGGTGAAAAACCGCCACCGAGACTCACTGGAACCATTCGTAGAAGCCACTGTTGAGAACGGTAGTCTAGTGGTTAGTGATAGCTGGTGGGCGTATGAGGAGCTTCCACTGCTAGGGTGCCTGCATGAACAATGGAATCACTCTAAAGGGCAATATGCTGGTACTAACCGCATTGAAGCTGTCTGGAGTGAGATGAAACGGCATATGCGTAGGCTGTATAACTTTTGCTTAAGAGTTCAGTATCTACCTGGCATTTTGAGAGAATGGGAAGCTAGGCACAACCTACCAGAGCTCTTTACTAGTCCTGAAGCCTATTTACGGAAGTGTTTGTTCCATGTTAGTTGACTAAGCCTCTCTAAAAGGAGCGAAGAGATGGTCCTGAATTGTCTCAAAATCCAGATCATGAATTTCGCAAGCTTTGTTGACTCTAAAATCACCGAGTTCCGTCCGTCGCAAACTACTAACATAGGCTCCGCAACCTAGATCAGTGCCAATATCTTCCACTAACGATCTGATGTAGGTGCCGCTAGATACTTCGGTGTCAAAATTCAACTGCGGCCAATCGTATTTAATTTTACTCAGGGATAACACCGTCACTTTCCGCGGTTTTAAATCTACCGAGCACCCTGCTCTGGCTAGCTTATAAGCAGGAACTCCATTAACTTTTACCGCTGAGAAGCGATGTGGTTTTTGCTCAATAACGCCGATGTAGTTGTTTGTAATTTTTTCCACCTGTTTTAGCTCGGGCGCCAAGGCAAATTGGTTAATAGTTAGGTTACCCTCGCTATCACCAGTGGTGCTCGACGACCCTAGGATAGCTCCAACTTCGTAGATTTTAGTCTGTTTTATTATGGCACTCAGTTGCTTTGTGGCAGTGCCCACAGCTAGCACCAATAGCCCCGAGGCTTTGGGATCTAGTGTTCCGCTGTGGCCTACTTTTAGGTTTTTTGGCTTAATGCCCAGCTCTTTGGCTAGTACTAATCGAACTTTATTCACCACATCAAAAGACGTCCAGTCTATGGGTTTGTCTACCAGTAGTAATCCGCTGGGTTTTGAAAGTTGCGCCATTGGTCTTAAGGAGTAGCCGGTGTGTTCGGGTCTTTAAGGGGCTGGGCTGGCTCCTCGCGTAAATTAATCATGCCGTTGTCGTCGATATTTATCTGTTGGGGCTGATCGTCCAGGGGTACAGACTGCGAACCAACTCTAGACAACGGATTATTAGAAGGGTCAAACGGCTGACTATTTACAGCATTGCTAACTGCATCTCTGGCTGCGTTTACATTAGCTGCTCCCACGTTAACCGCTCCCGGCTCTCCCCGCAAATACGCACTAGGCATGGGCTCCATTAGCGGCGCATGGGCGGTTGAACTACTCTGGTCTGAATGAGCCAATATGGTGCTTTTGAGTTCCCCTTGACGCTGTTTTTCTATTTCGTCGCGGGCTTCAGAAGCGGTGGCGTTAAAAGTGCCACCCATGGTTGGCTTTTCGACAGCGCTCAACGCGTTGCCTAGGCTTTTGGCGTTGCTGATTTCTGGCTCCAAAGGCTGGATAGGCGGTAGCGGCAATCCCTCCGCTGCTAGGCTTGGCTTAGGAAGTTTAGAGCCAGAGCTTACTGCAGCTATTTCGTTTTCCAGATCTTTGAGTGTTTTGCCTGGTGGAGACGGCTGGGCTGGCGTCGAAGATTCGGAAACAGGCGTTGGATTTGGTAGGTTAGTGTCCGAAACGGGTAAAGGTGGAGGTAGGTTCGCTGAAGGTCTTAGACTTATTTCGTTCATCTGTTGGTTAGCGGTGTCGATTTTAGGGTTGTCGCTCGGCGCTGGCTCAGTTTTGACCTCTGGCTTAACTTCAATTCGCAGTTCACTAGCAATAAGCTGTTGGTTGGCGCCAGCAGCCATTAGCTGTGCCGACATAGTCATGACTTTCGGCGAAGTCTTGTTGTTGCTAAAACGCTCTGTAGCCGCAACAATACCTGTCAAATAAGCAGTGCTTATCTGTTGGTCGAGCAAACCAGAGCCAAAGGACTCGCTAACACTCACCAGCATTTCACAGAGTGAACTAGCCGCCCCGTCAGACCAATTCGTCGCCCCTAGCTGGCTTTTGGCGGTGCCAGCATTGACGGTCACTACCGTTGAGTCGTGGAGTATTCGCCCGTGCGCCTTGATGGCGCTATCCAAATCCTCGCGCTCCTCTACTCCTAGTGCCACCACTACATCAACATTAAAATCGCCTTGAGTGAATTGAAAATCCTCCTTGGTTATCTTGGTTCGATATGGAGTTATGAAAATTCTCACAATGTCATCTTCCACTTTATAGCGCAGTTTGTCGGCCTTTTCTTTGTCCAATGCAATGATGAAATCACGCAGACTATCGACGTTGCTCTCAAGCGTTTTGTCTGGCTCCAAGAACTTGATGGCTTCTGGAACTTTACCGCTAAACACCGCCGTGGCGTGTTTTTCCAGTTTCGAGAGCATCAAGGTTAAACCTAGTGCAGCCGACAATTGATCTACCGACGGATTGGCACTAACCGTCACCAAGACATTGGTAGCCTGCTTGATGTTTTCTACGGCTTGTTGTTTTGCACTTTGATCCATAAAAAAACGGCTACCCTTTAATTTATGTCTTCCAGGAGAGTCTTCGCTAGAGCCTTCGACCAGTCCAGGATGTCAGCGATAATATCTTCTTCGTATGTCATTTTTTGCTTTTTTTTATTTTAATGATACTTTGTACAGTTAACACTAGCACAGTAACAGATGTCAGTCAAGCCGATTTGCAAATATCCATCACACTAGTAATTTTAAGTTGCGGTAGCTCTTGGCTACCGCAAACATCTACACATCTGTTGACCATCAGTAGCCATTCAGCTATAGTAGCTCACCGATTCGCCGATTCAGTAAATATTAATGGAGCCATCGTAAAATTTTATGCCTATTACAAAATCTGCCATCAAAAGAGTTAGACAGTCTGGGAAGCGCCGAGTTCGCAATGTTGGGCACAAGCGCACACTACGCCAGAAAACTAAAGCCCTAGAGACCGCTCTCGACGCCAAGGACACCAAAGAGCTTGATGAACTTCTAGCCAGTGTTTACGGCGCCTACGATACTGCTGTGAAAAAAAATCTGATTCATAAAAACAAAGCCGCCCGAAAGAAATCCCACTACGCTAATCGGGTTAAAAGCCTGCCCGCGACTAAGGCGAAGAAATCCCCTGCCAAGAAGCCTGTAGCTAAAAAATAACCTGCACAGAACTCTGACGAACGCCCAGTAGGTTCTAGATAAGCTGTGTGGCAGAAACTTTGCCGCACATATTAGCAGAGGCTTATTGAATTAAGCCAACAGGTTGAGAGTGGCGTAGCCGTGTCTATAGAGTGGGTGTGGTGAAATTGTGACGGTGCCAAGAAAGTGAAGCCGGTCAAGTTCTGAGTCTACAGCTCTACCAGGAGCTGTTTGATCAACTGATCGGCGTCTAGCGATGTGGTTTTCAGCCTTTTGTCGGCATCGGCAATCTTTTTAGCCAAAGTGGTTAACTCTTGCCGAGAAATAGTTTTCACCGCCTGGCGAGTTTTACCCACGGCATAGGGGTTCATTCCCAGCTGTGAAGCAATTTCTTTGTCAGATTTCGTGCCACCAAACTTAACGGCTATAAAATTAGTCGCCTGCCAGCACAGCATTACCAAAATATAGTGTGTCTCAACCTGTGCCGCCCTAAGCTCGTCGTATTTAGCTAGCGCCTTTTTTTTATCACCATGCGCCACATAGTTGAGTAGGGTAAAAATATTATCGTCCGGCGTTTCGTCTACGAGCAACCTCACCGTATCTAGCGAAATGTCCTTATCAAAAGCAAGCAACTTATCAATCTCACCCCAAAGACGCAGCTGATTGCCCTTGGCTCTGTCGATTAACGCCTTAGCGCTACCGGCCTCAAGCCGACCACCACCTTGTCGGACTCGGCTACTTACCCACCGCAGTAGCTCCGGTTCACTCAAGTTGTTAAACTCCTT
Organism: uncultured Candidatus Saccharibacteria bacterium; assembly: GCA_964408165.1. GTDB lineage: Bacteria > Patescibacteriota > Saccharimonadia > Saccharimonadales > CAYOYH01 > CAYOYH01. The sequence goes on from CAYOYH010000045.1 coordinate 5,412, forward strand.
GGTCAAATTGCGACTTTTCAGTGTTTTGTACAATTTCGAGCGCTTGTCGAGCGTTGGTTCGTAAATAACTAGCTGGGTTTGGTCGGGAATTTTAGCCACTAACTGAGCCAGCTTGTCTTTCAGTTCAGTATTTTCGCCCAGTCTTTTGATGGCTACCATTTCTTGGCCACTACTAAAAAGCGATTGAGCACTCAACGCTTCTTCAACCTCTGTCGCCGTAGCGTTTTCGCCGTCAAAAACGCGCAGGGCTTGGGGTGAATTGCGTTTGACGAACTGCGCCAAAGTTTCTCTGTAAGATTCGCTGGCAGTGAATTCGTTTTCGCCGTGAATAAGTATTGCTGACATATGCTTGTAGTATTGTATGGCCTAGGCGCCTCAAATGAAATTCGTAAAGTCTCACCCCAAATGCGATTTTTCCGTAAACTTTCGCTAGCTTTGTCATTTCCCTCTTTAGCTTCTACCCTACGGCATTCGCCATTTAACATTTAACATTTAACAT
>CAYOYH010000046.1:0-5885 GCA_964408165.1 uncultured Candidatus Saccharibacteria bacterium
CTGGGGCTGTACAACAAACACATTTTTGATAATCGTTTTCCAGAAACAGTTCGCCTAGCAGTCGGTTCGTTTATTGGCGTGCTTTTAATCATCGGTTACGAATTCGCTACAGCAGCGACGGTGTTTCCAGCACGCTCAGTTGCTTTGTATGGCTTGGCGGCTAGTTTTCTTCTGCTCTTGCTCGGCAGAACGCTACTTAAAGTATTCAGGCGTTGGATGTTCAAAACTGGGTTTGGGGTGACCAATGTCATGCTCATCGGTTCCACGCAAGCCACAAAAAAGCTGGCATCGCTACTGCTTCACACTCCGACTTCCGGCTACCGTGTGGTAGCAATTGTGGGTAGCAAGTCCTCTTTGCCTCCGGGTTTTGATGGGAGACATTACTCACTACTGACTGACGCCTTGCGCGACATCGATAAGCTAGGCATTCACTCTGTAGTCCAAACGCAGCTTTACGAGCAAGCTCATCGCAATAAATTGATTCTAGATACCGTCCAGAAAAAGCATCTTGGTTATAAATTAATACCGACGCACGAGGAATTTTTTACCGGCAATCATTCGGTAGATATCTTCCACGGTTTTCCAGTGGTTTCGGTGCATCGCACTGGGCTACTGGGTTGGGGCAAGGTGGTGAAACGGCTGATGGATTTGCTCATTAGTTTGGTTGTTCTTGTCGCTTTGTCGCCAGTTTTGGCGGTTGTGGCAATATTGGTTCCAGCTTTCGACCGGGGACCAGTCTTTTTCAAACATCAGAGGATTACCCGTTACGGCCGCAAAGTTAATGTTTATAAATTCCGCACCATGAAGAAACGCTATTCCGGTAAAGACCCTGTTAAAGTATTTGAAAGCATGGGCAGGGAAGATTTGGTTAAACAAGTTCAAGATAAAGATAAAGACAGCCAGATAGTAGGCGACCCCAGAGTGAACACTTTCGGCAGATTTTTGCGTCGGACTAGCCTAGATGAGTTGCCACAGCTGCGGAATGTGCTCAAAGGCGACATAAGCTTGGTCGGCCCGCGGGCAATCATTCCCGAGGAGATGAAGCTCTACAAAGAACACGCCAATTCACTACTAGCCGTAAAAACCGGCATTACCGGCATGGCTCAGGTTGCCGGCCGGAGCGATCTAGATTATCAGGAGCGAACCCGCTTAAACCTCTACTATGTGCAGAATTGGACTATTTGGCTGGATATGACAATATTGCTGAAAACAATTTTGGTTGTTTTCAGAGGGAATGATACGAAATGATGATACATTCGTCATTCAACATTCAACATTCGTCATTTAACATTTAACAAGGGACAATCATGAATAAATTCGAACAATCTAAGAAACTGGAAGAAAGACTTATTGAACTAAGTGTCGACACCATCAAAGCTTTAAGAAGCGACTCCTCATTTCCCCGTTCTGTTCAATCACAGTTAATTCGTTCAATTACCAGTATTGGTGCAAACTATGCTGAAGCAAATAACGCTAGCTCAAAAGCGGATTTTAGGAATAAGCTCTATATCGCCAAGAAGGAAGCTGCAGAATCGCTTTATTGGATAAAAATTATTCGTGGCCTCAAGGACGAGGATAGTGCGTTCTCAAAGCTTTATGATGAAACGGATGAGATGATGAGGATACTTCAAAGCGCAATAACAACCATGAGCCATTCTTCCAAATGACAAATGTTAAATGGCAAATGTTAAATGACCCAAAGCAACTTAAGGTTGCTTTGGTCTGCGACTGGTTGACTACAATGGGCGGTGCTGAGCGCGTAGTTTTAGAACTGCACCGAATGTTTCCAGAAGCGCCAATCTACACCTCGTCCTTTGCGCCGGAGCGTATGCCTTTGTTCAAAGATGCCGATGTGCGCACTAGCTTCATTCAAAAATTGCCATTTTCTGACAAACACCAGCTGTGGCCGGTACTGAGGCGAAGATATTTCAGTCAACTTAAACTGACTGAATACGATTTGGTTATTTCCTCTTCGGGCGCTGAGGCTAAGGCTGTGAACATGGGGGCGGTAGACGGTAGATGGCAGATGGTAGATGGCGGGAAGAAAGGCGGAGCAGGAGCAGACGGCAGACGGCAGACGGCAGACGGTAAGAACAAACCGCTTCATATTAACTACTGCCATTCCCCAACGCAGTATTATTGGGTGCGCCCAGAGGAATACATGTCAGCTAAAACTGCTGGTGGTGTTGGAATTCTGAATCCTTTGTGGCGGCTTGGACTGAAACTGCTGAAGCCATGGATGAAGCGTTGGGATTATTTAGCCGCCCAGAACCCAGACTACATTTTGGCAAATTCCAAGGCAGTGAAGGTGCGCATACAAAAATTCTATAACCGCGATAGCGAAGTCGTTCACCCGCCGGTGGAGATAGAAAAATTTAAGAGTTCAAGTAAAGCTTCGGTGCGCCACGGGTTTTTGATTGTCGGCCGGCAGGTGCATCATAAACGGTTTGATTTGGCGGTGAAGGCTTGCAGTGAACTTAACCTGCCGCTGAAGGTAATAGGTGATGGGCCGGAGCATAAATTTCTAAGATCGATAGCTGGTCCATCGGTGAAATTTTTGGGTCGTATTGATGACAGCAATTTAGTCAGACAGCTCCAGTTTGCCGAGGGTTTTATTTTCCCTCAGCATGACGATTTTGGAATAGTAGCGGTAGAGGCAATGGCGGCTGGCACTCCAGTTGTCGCCTACAGGGCTGGTGGTGCGCTGGATACCGTTACCGAGGGCGAAACCGGTTTGTTTTTTGCAGAGCAAACAGTGGAGAGCTTGAAAAGCGCGCTATTAAAATTCGGTAAACAAACTTGGGACTACGATGCCATAGCCCAGCGGGCGCAAGTTTTTAGCACCGAAGCCTTTCGGTTGAAATTAAACAAAACCATAGATAAACTTCAGTTATGACCAAAACGATGAATAATATTGCGTCTAAATATCTTCCGTGGTTGTTTATTTTTATAATCGCCTACTTGCCGTTTCATGGGTTCGTTAGCACTTGGGCTTATAGTGTTTTTGGCCACGCATTGCTTATGAAATCATGGAAAGAAGTCCTGATTTTCGCCATGTTGGTTGCCAGCGCCCTGGTAGCTATCAGCAGTAGGCAGATTTTAGTGAAATTATATAATCGGCTAATCAACAGATTGATAGCAGTCTACGCTCTACTGCACTTAGTGATGGCGGTGCTTACCGAGCAAACTACCTCAGCTTTGATGCACGGTCTGGCGATAAATCTGCGTTTCTTGGGCTTCTTTTTGATTGCTCAGGTGTTGGTGGAGATAGTGAAAGCGCCGGAGCTACGGACTCGCGCCAACAAAACACTTCTAATAGTCGCTACCGTGGTGTCGGCGATAGCCTTGATCCAGACGCTACTGCCGAGGGAATTTTTGGAATGGTTTGGGTATGGCAAAGAAACCATCCAGCCGTATTTTACGATTGACAGGAATTTGGATTTTGTGCGCTACGCGGCAACTACTCGTGGACCAAATGTCTTGGGAGCTTACCTGATTTTGCCAATCACCATGGCGGTAGTATTGCTTTTCAAAAAATATGACTGGAAGAGAGTGCTTCAAATACTACTCTTGTCCGGAGCAATAGCGCTGACATTTTCAAGAAGTGCTTGGCTGGGGCTTCTAACTTCACTTAGCACAATAAAACTCTTTTTTGCACCGCCGCAAATTCAGAAAATCACCAAGCGCGTCTTGCCGGTATTGCTAGTTTTTGGAGTGGTCTCTATGACAGTATTCATAACCACTGACGTGATGCAGAATGTGGTTCTCCATCAAGATCCTGGCGAAAGTGGGGCAGTAAATTCTACCGAGCAACACTGGGAGGCTAAGACAGCTGGGCTCAGGGATGTTCTGCAAAACCCTCTTGGCCAAGGACCGGGTACTGCTGGGCCGGCGTCGCTTAGAAATGATGGCAAAGTCAAGCTGAGTGAAAATTACTTCTTGCAAATAGGACAGGAGGTCGGGGTAGTTGGCTTAGCGCTGTTTGTATGGATAAATGTACTGCTAGGGAAAGCGCTACTACAGGGCCGAGAAAAAAACTACATGAAACCGGTTTTATTCGCTAGCCTCATCGGGCTTAGCGTAGTTTCGATGCTACTACACGGATGGGCCAACGAAGAAGTGGCTCTTACTTACTGGGGTATTGCCGGTCTGTACGCCTTCCGTTAGCTAGCCAGATACATACACATTCTGCAGAATGTGTATGTATCTAGAGGTGTTTATTTAGCTTTTGTAACGAAACGAGGGTTTGTTCACCGAGCGGGGTTAACTGATGTTCGACCTCGCGATTGTTATACTTCTTAGAGATTAATCCCGCCGTTCGTAGCTTTTTGGTGTGTTCGCTAGCAGTTCGGAAATTGATAGCGGACTTATCAGCAAGCTCTTGGACGGTGAGTTTGGGTTCGTTTTCAAGCAGGAACAGCATTCTTATCCGATGTCTGTTTGAAAAACCACGCACCACCAACTGTAGTTTGTCGGCGTTAGTTAGTGTAGGAATTCTCATTGCCAGTATTATATACATATTCTGCAGAATATGTATATAAAAAAAGGGTGGTGTATAATTTAGCTGTGAGTGAGAAAACTAGACCGACGAAGAAGCAGCGGGAGATGCTGATGTTTATAGAGAATTTTATCTCTGGGCATGGCTATGGGCCGAGCTATCGGGAGATTCAAAAAGGCTTGGGTTATAAATCTGTTTCGACGGTGGCTAGCCATGTAGACAATTTGATAGCTCGAGGACATTTGGCGAAGCGAGACAAATCCGCCAGATCGCTAGAAGTGGTGAAGGGGTCTGAGGTCGAGCCAAAGCTAGTAAAAATTACCAAAAAAGAGGAAAAATGGCTGGCGGACGAGATAACCACTCGGTTTAAGGCAGTCGAGAAGAGTAAAAAACCTGATTTACAAAAAATTAATGAGCTGTATGTCCTGGTTGGCGCTCTCAAGGTACTTGGGTTTGAAGATGTGGCGCGGTCTTTTGCAGTTCGCTTGGGCAAGCTACAGTAATCCCAACACAAAACCTGCATTTCCTACCGCGCCTTGCTGACCAAAAACCTACTTTTCTCACTCGACATATCACCAGATATGCCTCAATCGGAAAAGTAGGTTTTTGGCTTCAGCAATCCATCACCAGGAATTTACAGCTTCTGTACTGGGATTACTATAAATAGTAGAAGCAGATTGACCACAGGAGGTCGTCTGCCTATAATCAATGTTAGAAGCTAGACGATAGAATCTAGAATCTAGAATGGAAAAAACAAGAAATTGAGAGGCAGAATAGTAAATAAATGATTCCATTTAACATTTATCATTTGATGAATAACGCTAATTAATAATTCTGGGTAGTCCGCCAGCTGGCGGACATCTGGCTTCCGTCGGCAGGCAGACTAGGTATAATACGACCTATGCACTTCGTTTATGCGACCTACAACAAAAAGAACGACAAGATATATATTGGTGAATCATCAAACGTAGAGCGTAGAGTCGAAGAGCATAATCAAAAGAAAGGGAATCATTTTACAGCCAAGTTTGAGGGCGATTGGGTGTTGATTCAAAAAGAGTCATTAATCACCCGCTCTGAAGCAATTAAGCGTGAAATACAGCTTAAAAGTCATCAAGGCAGGGCGTACCTTAAGCAATTTACTCCGTCGACAACGGAGTAAATAATCCTGGGTAGTCCGCCGGCTGGCGGACATCTGACCAGGGTGCCATATATTCCTGGGTAGCTCAATGGTAGAGCATCTGACTGTTAATCAGAGGGTTGTCGGTTCGAATCCGACCCCAGGAGCCAGGAACATGGAACAGAATATTCAGATTATTTGGTACTCAGACAGCTCGCCTCCAAATTACTAACTCCTCAAGGCTGGCAATGTGAATGAGTGTGTAGTCGG
>CAYOYH010000047.1:0-5028 GCA_964408165.1 uncultured Candidatus Saccharibacteria bacterium
TACTGGAAGGAATTACTCAATGCCTAGGTGTGTAGACAACTGGGGCTTAGTACAGGTGTTAGTAGAAAAACAATTCAATTCATTTTCACATATACATATTCTGCAGAATATGTATATGTGAAAATGCGATATAATTTTGTCGATTATTGCTCATCTGCTTTAGAGCGGCTTCGGCGTTTCCTATTCTTCCTTCGAAGCTTTTTCTCATGCGCCATGAGGTCGAAGATTGCTATAGCCACCGCGCCTATCACAATCACCGCCTGGAAATACTCGAACTGCGCGTAAACAAACGATTCCTCGCGTAGTAACGCCTGTGTTTCCATTGGCAAACTAATCAATATAAATAGCATTGCCAGCAACGCAAAAGCACCTGCCGGCGCTATGTGTACCAGCAACCTGCCGGGTTGAAAATTCTTAAACCGAAATAGCACTAAAAATGCTGGCAACAAAACTATGGTAATCGAAATCACCGAAGTTAGCTGAATAGCATTTATCAGCTCCTCTGAATTCACTATCTCGGAGGTATTTCTATACAAAGCGTTGAAAATATCGGTGGCTACTAAATCATTCAAAACATAGCCTGCCGTCAACGCCAGTATTCCAAGCGCAATATTGGTTCTGAGCCGCAGTACGATTAGTACGAAAAGGCTCAGCGCGCCAGCAATTAGTAAATCATGCGGCATAATGCTTACCAGTATCGCTCCTGGGAGGCTTTTGTTCAAGCTTATGGTTGTTTATGGATTGATTATCGCCAGATACATATTTCTAGTTTTGTGCTAATGGCTCACCTTCGAATTCCTTGCCCAAGCAGGATGATTAACTCGGAGTTAACTCCGCTTTTTTATGAGATAGCGAGTGTCGGTTTGCATTTTTTGATCGCGTTAACATGAAATTCCTCAACCCAGAGCAGTGATTGCTCACGGATTAACTCCTACGAAATAGTATCCTTGTAGACTCGAGTTTACAAGGATATCGTCGTAGGTAAAAGTCTGCTAAAGAGGATGCCCAAGCTACGCACGAAATCCGTCCGCCTCTAGGCGGGCAGCACAGTGCTTACCCAGCGCGAGTCTACCCATGCCTGTACTTAACGTCAGGTAGGCTCGGGGTATGCCTCTGGCACCTAATCAACCCTCAGTAACACCCCGAACATTCTCAATGTACGCCGAAGTATTGCTGAGGTGAATTTAATGGTTTGTGGTTTCAATCGTTATTTCTGGGCATGTGTCTGGTGCCTTAAATCTATGGGAGCCTGAACAGTTTCTGAAGGAAAACGCGAATGGAAATGCAGTAGAAGCTGTATCAATAATTGAATTCAAACTCATCGCCGATTTGGATATTCAGCTCGTCGGAATACCCAGCGTTTACCTCTAGTACATACTGTGCCGGTTCGCTAGAAGTAAACCTTTCTGGAAAAGTGTCGGGTGTGAGGTTTTTGGTGATGTCAATTACCCGGTAATCCTCCGCAATCCAAATAATATCTATGGGGAAGTTCATGTCTTTCATCCAGATTTGTTGTTGCCCCGGCTCATCGAATACGAACAAGAGCCCTCCGTCGTTTGGCAACGATTGTCTGCCACTAAGACCTTGCTGTTTCTGTTCGGGAGTACGGGCAACCTCAATCTGGATAACTTGTCTATTTACAGTTGCGGTGGCGGTTTCAGTCCTGTTTAAGCCGTAAATAATTATCCCTGCACCAAAAACCAACAAAGCAACACCTACCAGCAACTTCGATAATTTCCGCTCACTCTTCTCCAATTACTCCCTTTGCCTTTCCGCCTACCCCTGGGGCACAGCACCAAGGTTGTCTTTGGTTGGCTCTACTGGGTCGGTCATTTGTGTGATTGGTTTTCTAGTTGAATCTACCTCGATACGGATCATCTGCTCCAGCCTATGAATATCCGCCAAAAGACCCGAACGTTTTTCGTTAAACAAATAAATATCCATAATGCTCGACCCGCCGTTGCGGGCAAATTTAACTTTGTCGCCATACTGACGGTTTAGGCTGTATTTTTTATAAGATTTAATGGTTTTAATCTTTTGCTTGCCGATTATTTTGGTCAACACCCCCTCTTTGTCGGGGTACAGTTTCAAAACAGCCGAAAAGCCACGAATTTTGCGGGGAATGATTGGTCTCATCGGTAGCCGAATTAATATGTCGTTTAGCGTATGACTTATTCCGTAGGAGCTGTGGTACAGAAAATCTCTAAATCCGCCAATTCGCGGATTAACTTCTATTATCTTCCAGCCTTCGACGCTTTTAATAAGCTCCACGTGCACCGTAATGCTTCTAAACCCCATGGCCTCTACAGACTCTTTGGCTACATCAAACGCCATTTGATGCTTGTAGGGCTTCATTAGCACTGGGGTCATCTGGCGGTAACCAAAGAAATCGCCTTTGCCGGCCTTGTGTCCGGTCAAAATATGAACTAGAGGGGTTGTGTACATAGTGCCACGCGAATTTACATAAATGTCGGTAGAATACATTTCGCCCTCCAAGTACTGTTCGACGAGTAATTTTGGTGCTTTTAAATACCCTCTGGCTTTGTAAACACTGTTGAGCTTGCGAAGACTTTTTTTGACTACCTGTGTAGCTTCTTCTTCGTCGTAAGCAACCTCAACCATCACGCTAGCCGCTAGTCCCGCTGGTTTAACTATAGCCGGATAGCCTACTTTTCGGCTCATCTTGCTGATAGATGCTTGGGATACATCCTGGATAATCGTATAAGCAGGGCTGATTCGTTTCCTGAAAGCTCGAAGCCGACTACGCATATCGATTTTGTTCTCCGACCACGAAAGAGATTCCATAGTCGGCGTTTCTAAATAAGGCACATGAGGAATAATATTCCTAAAAAATGGTATAGCTTTTTCAGATTGACAAGTAATGGCAATAATATTTTTTGAATATGGCTTCAAGGCTTCTTCTAGCTGTATGACGGATTTGGTATTGGCAATGACTGTTTTCCAAGATTTTGGATAGAGGCTTCTGTCTTTAATGGCGCGTTTATCGCGTCTTTCGACAATAACTAACACATTCATCTTGCGTTTCAGTAGAATTTCAAGATTATTCACAGCCTCAATAGTAGCTTTAAGCGAGCGCGGATGCACCGTATTGACCATGAGCACTATGTTTCTTTCTGGGTCTCTTAGAAATTGATCCATAACGACTCCAAAACTTTAATATTATCCATTTCAAATTTCGGTTATTATTGCAAAATTTGATTTTTAGGTTTTTTTATAGGTGTTGCTTTTAGCAAATTGTAACAAATAACGTTTATAAGTCAACTTACGTCATGGTTCACATGATGAGCCCCACTTTAAGCTTTTAGTTTGTCTGATCATAAGGTGTCAAATAGATAAGCTCTTGGAAGCCTTCGCCTATGGCTTGCCGGCTTTAAAGGCTGCCGGGTTTGCTGGAATTCATAGAAACACAGCTGCATTGTTCTACCAGCGCCTAAGAGTCAAACTGGCTGAAGATAATCAACGAAACCTAACAAAGCTTAAAGGCAAGTTAGAGATTGATGAATCATACTTTGATGGACGCAAGCATGGCAGTGGCGTCGGTCGTCGGCTAATAAACATATAGTTTCTGGTATCTTGGAGTGCGGCGGCCACACATACAGTGGTCGTAACCAATGTTAAAGCCGCCACACTGCTGTCTGAGATAGAAAGAACAATCGAAAAAGGCAGTGTTTACTACACCGACTCTTTCAGGTCGTATAATTCTTTGCACCGTTATGGCAAACACCTCAGCATTGATCACGTTAGGCGCTACGTTAGAGGCAGGGCCCACATTAACGGCATTGAGAAGCTTCTGGGCTTATGCCAAGCGCATCCTGAGCCAGTACAACGGTGTGTCTCCTAAAAACTTCCCATTGTACTTAAAAGAAGTAGGTGGCGATTTAATCATCGTAAAGATCCAGGCATCGTGGCTAGTTTAAGAGCCTTGCTTTAGAATCTTCTGTGCAATCCCCATATTATTTATCAATTATTGACTGAATATACCTATCAAGTACTTGCACTTTTTCTTCAACATAAGAACTGTTCTCAATCTGAGGCGAACGATTCACCTCGAAGATATAGTGTCTGTCATCACGCTTGGAGATTACTAAGTCTACTCCAGCAATTTCTCTTTTCATTACTGAGGCAGCTTTGATGCAATCGTCAGTCTGAGCTTTGTTAAGTGTTGACAGAGGAACCATTTCTGCACTTGCACCTTGTGAAATATTATTTAGATAAGAGTCGGACTTTCTATAGATTAATAGTCGCACTTTGTTGCCGACTATAAAAACACGGTAATCACCATCGTTTTCGATAAATTGCTGAATAATATATCGACTATTGTTGTTTTCGTTCAAAATAAGTAATAATTTTTCTTTATCGGTAACTAAGAAGTTATCTTCGCCCCTAGTTCCATCTACGCTCTTCGCAACTAATGGAAATTTTAGCGTACCCACACTATTAATTATTATTGCCGCAGAGGCAACTCTTATGCTGGGAAATGGTAACGAATACTGCCAAAGCCGAAAGTATTGTGTTAGTTTGCTACGTGAACCCAGCCCAATTGATTCGGTATCACTATACGGCACGTTGTTCTTCTCTAGGTATATAGAGCATGCCATGGCTTGGTCGGGTGAGTCCCCCCATCTCCTGAGGTAAACAAAATCGTAGGACTGTATGTCTCTGTTTGTTTTCGTATTAGTGATACTAGCAGTGTACTGATCGGCTTTGTAATCCAGCTCGTCAAACAATACAAAGTCATAGATAATCCCATGTGACGCATCGTTCAATGCACTCATTAATGATTCGGGATTAGCTCTGCCAGAATCTACGCTCTCTGTGGTGAAAATTAGCAATACTGTTTTCATGAATATAAGTAAATCACACAAATAAAAAATGCCTAAATGCAACATCACCAATAGTTATTGCTAGAATTTGGGCTATAGGCAATATCGTGGTGGTTTTTAAGCGATTCCCCCTCTGTTATTGACTCTCAATTAATGTCCAGATACATTAATTGAATGAAAAAAA
>CAYOYH010000048.1:0-4971 GCA_964408165.1 uncultured Candidatus Saccharibacteria bacterium
GCCATCGATTAGTCCGATGATAAGAAGTGAAGGATTTATCGCCAATGAGCCGAGGCCATGCCCGTCTTGTCGACAGACAGGCGGGATGTTTGACCCAGTACCTTTTCGCTAGAAAAGGTACTGGGGAGTTCCGCAGGCTAGGTAAATCCTTTACTTCTTAGTCATAGCGACTATGAGTTCCCTGGCAAGTGGTTTTGTATTACTTTTGCCACCAAAAGTAATGATGGGGTACGCTGCCGAAACAGCGTCCTTTGGTTCTTGAAAAGAACCTCTCCTTTTGCCATCAAAAGTAATGATGGTGTGCGCTGCCGAAACAGTGCGAGTTGGTTTCTTTTCAAAAGAAAACACCCCTTTTCGGGGTGCTCTTCTAGATTCTAGAATCTGTCGTCTCCGATGCTACAATCGGAGCCCCGCCCGGCAACATCGGGGCTGACGTCTAACTTCTAACCCAGGCTTTCTGGCTTGAGTGCAGATAGTAAGTTATTTTCGAGAAGTGAAAAGTAGCTGCATGAATGATACCGCTACTTTCGCCTCGCAGGAAAAACTCGCTATCTGCGCCAAGAGCATGATTGGAGCGAGGCGCTTCGCAGCTCGGCAGAATCATGAGGCCAAAAAGCCTGGGACTAATAAATCGGCGGCAGGTCTTTAAACAACATAACCCTCAGCTGTTGAATGTCCGCTACGTTAGATTTAAATATAGGGTTCGACAAATAAAATTCGGGTGTGAAATTGATTATCTCCGCTGGCTGTGAAACAGGATTATGAACTCCGCCAGCAATTCCGTGCGTCCTCATAAAATTAATCCTGTTGGCAATGATGGCGCCATTGATGGTCAGCTGGTGGACGCAGGTTGCGGTATCTACGGTCTTTACACCCCTGAAGTCGTCCGCACAAGTCCAGACCTCACCATGCGAAATCAGCACCGCGTCTACCTGGGTGATCCCAGCGTCTATGTAAATATTGCCACTGGCAACGATTATTAGCGATGGAACATTAAGCTCACCTCTGGCGTTGCGAGTATAATCGGCAACAAAGGCTATGGTGGTGTTGCCGCCATCAGCCACTATGGACACATCGCCATCAACCACCAGGGTCACATCTCTGTCTGCTTGCAAATCACTGCCCGTAGCTCGTATTGTCAGGTTGCCGCTGTGGTAATACTGACCACTTTCTCGTGAATTAGCTCCGCCCAGAGTGAAGGTGGGGTTTAGGAGCTCGGTACCAGCTGGGTCAACGCCATGCAGTAGCCCGAAATAATTCGGTATGCACCGCGGAGCGTTAGTAAAACTACCTAGATCAGGGTGATTAGCAAAAGTCAGGCTGGTAGCGGTGGCCGGTTGCCCTCTAGGATCCCCAACAATACCAGTCGCAAAATTGGTAATATCACCGGTGGCAAAAGCCGCGTATTCAACGAAAGAACCCCTCCATAGCGTAGCTAAATTAGCAGATCTCAGTCCTCTTATTATAGAATCAGCATTCAAACTTGAATCGCTAGGGTCAATACAAACTGGTTCGACATTGACATTGGTCCCTGGGTCAAAATTCGCCCCCGCCCAAATATCGCCGTCAAGCACACTGATGTAGGGGCCGTCCTTGATGTAGAAACAATCGGTGGCTATGGCTACGAGGCGACTATTTATTCCTCTAGGGTCATCGCCATCAGAAAATCCCTTGTTTGGTGTTAGCGTCACTCTAACGCAAACTCTTTCGCCGACTATGGCGGTGTCGTTAACCTTTATCTCAAGCTCGCTACCAGTGCGGAACGAATCGGCCCAGTTTACTCTAGGGTTTCGCATACTTCCTCTTTCAATCGTGACTCGGTCAGCTCCCTCTAATATTGAAAGCGTAGCCGTCAGCGCACCCGCTGGAGCATGCCCAGCTACCGAGCCTCTGAAATCGAGCCTGCCGGCCGTGTCTCTGTTTGGAAATTCAGCATTTATTGCTACCTCTTGCCCCGGAAAATAGGCATTCCGAGCTAGAGCATTAATAATATTCTTATTATTATTATGAGTGCCGTCGAAGAAATCAAACCTTTTATTAAATATACGGTAGTAGAAATCTTGGTACAAAGACCTTACTGGGTAGGTATAGCCCCTTCTATCGCCGGATATCGGGGTCATCTGCACTCTTATATGAATCAGCGCGTTGTGTGGCATCTCTACTTCCGTCGAATCCCTCAGCTGCCAACTTGCAGTCTTGCTTTGAGTTTTGTCGGCCCCCACTCTGCTTATAATGTATTGCATACTAGAGCTAGCAAGATACTCATAGCCCGACACCACATAGGCGCAGATAAGTTGATTGCCGCTAGGCTGGATGCCTCTGTTTGTAGCTCGCATGTTCACACTGACGCTGTCGCCTGGTGTTACACCATCACCCGGCTTTGGCCGTTGCGTCCCGCTTATTCGTGAATCATTGGTCATACGCCAGTTGCAGGCCGCAAATGTCCTATTCACTGCTCCAAAATCTCTAAATGTTGTAGCCGACTTATGCACCCACTGGTATTCTTCTACCCACTCCCATCGTCCAGTTGTTGAGTTAAATTCCCGCTCTCTCACCCACTCCCAGTCAGACCAAAAGCGCTGATACCAGGCATAGGTGCGCGTTACGACCCTGCCGTTAATATCATCATATGGGAAAGTATGCATGCCCGAAGTGGTGCTACCGCTAAATGTCTGTGCGTGAAAACTACTTTCATATGCATTACGACCAACAGTTCGGACTTGGAATAGGCTATAGGTGTTGCCGCCACTGCTCACAGACCCAGGCACACTCCATGTCCAAGTACCGCTACAATCCCCCGCCTCATCAAATTGCACCGTCACATCGGCGCAAGTAGCTCGCTGTTGCACCGCGCTAATCGTCACGCAGCTACGAGCCGGGGCATTCCTTGCTCTATCTGGCGAGGACCTCCCAGGCGGCCCTTCCGAAGGGTACACTCTGCTGTTAAAACAAACCGTACCCGGGGAGGTAGCCCGCCATGAACCAGTGTGGTTTAAACTACTCCTTGCAGCTATGATAGGAAAGCCCCACCACAGAGCATCTCTGCCGTTACCCGCATTGCCATTGCCTTGACTAGTTCTGGTTACTAGATGCGCCCCGCTAACTATCTCTATCCTGTGTGCATTCCTTCCTCCTGGTGGCAACGCTCCATCCACACTAGTGTTATTCGATATCCTGCTAGAGACATTAAAAGTCGACTCGACATCTTGCTCTCTAGGCGCGCTGACAGCCACATGATATTCCCATCGTTGGTCTGTCGGGCATTCAAATTCATAAGCAACGGTGCTAAATGGCATCCAAATCTGTATGCCATTGTCCCCATTGACCTTGCTCCACTCCCATTTAAATTTACTATCTGGTGCTATTGGAAAACTAGCATATTTATACTCGCCTTGCCCTCCCAGCTCAGCGCCAGATATAGACAACACCTTTTCTCTAGTTGTGGTATTTGTGAGCGTAAAACTGATGTCGCCGTCTTGATTATCACGCCCAAAATCAGCATCCTTCCATTTCAAATATGCTGTCGTGACCCCGGGATTAAGCTCGCAAGGAGTTCTAAATCTAAGGGTATAGCTCCTCAATGAATCATGGTTGAAATCTTCACTGACCAAAGCGAAGGCGTTTTCGGTTGGTTCAGTATTGTTTGTTGCCAGCTCAATCGGTAGCTCGACGTAGGTAACAAACCCATCACTCGGCCCCTTTACCTTGAAACCATTCAGTCCGCCACCAACGCCCATTCGCTGGACAATTACTGTTGCCGAATAATATCCACCATGCCCCGCCACCGTTGACCTGGCAGCATCTGTTACAGAAAAACGTGCATTACTACCGCCGCATCGGGAAGTGCCAAAATTACTATGGTGGGAATACGGGTTCTCACTTTCGTTATTCCTGTATACCCTAACTATGGTAGCCCAATTTTCCGTCCTTAGTCCGCTGCAAATATCTTTAATAATTATATCAAAGTCTGGATTCGGAGAAAAAACTTTAAATCTTGCTATTGGTGCATCTAAAGCATAGCCATCGCCAGCTTTTGCCACTACCGCTACACTATCCGGCTGTTCGTGGTCCGGAAAAACTGAAGATACCGCTACAGCACCCCTCCCTAAAATAACTAGAGTAATCAAAGCTACGGTCAAAAAAGCTACTGCCTTAACCAATGCGTAGTTTCTAGCAATATTCCTACTCATGGTTAGTGCCACCCCAAAATTCCAGGCTCTCTTTTGAAATCACTATATCCTCTTTTTGGTGTTCCAGCTCTTTTAGCAACTCTTGATTACCTAGGCCAGTGGCTATGGTTATGGCCTGGGCGTTCACCGCCAAAGCCTCGTCCAGCTGACTAATCATCATCAGCGCCAGGGCTAACGCTTTTTGGTTCTTGGCTAGTGGTTCACCTGTTAAGCCTTCAGACTCACTCTTTAGTGTTGCCACTTCTTTTTGCCCTTCTTCTAGCGTAGTCGCTGGTGTTGCATCGGCCAGCGCCGCTTCAAACTCTTTATCGACAACTTCTGTCTCTACATTTCTGCTACCGCCGTCTCGGTTATTCACCAAATAAACCATCCCTAAAACACCTGCAACCAGCAGCAACAAAGCTATAAGCAGTAGCCATTTGGGCAATCTAAACAAACCAATCTTCTTGTTTTTTTTAGGAGTCTGGTTGCTATGGTTATTTTTCATATTGGCAGTTGCTCAGTTCAAGCTTAAGCATATCACAAATACAGGACTTACGCGTTCGTCCGCAAAGTCTCACCCCAAATGCAACTTTTTTAGTAAGCTTTCGCTGGCTTTGTCATTCCCCTCTTTAGATTCTACCTCCGCTATCCAGTGGAGGTAGTCTATCGTCTAACTCCGCCTCCTGCGTTTCTTTGAGTTATTCCCGACATTAAAGAAAACTGATTAAGAAATAACCAACTACACCGAGTAACGAGCTCGAGCTTTGTCCGTTACTCCTGCGGGATAACTAACGGACTT
>CAYOYH010000049.1:0-4900 GCA_964408165.1 uncultured Candidatus Saccharibacteria bacterium
GTCCGTTAGTTACTTGATAGGAGTAACGGACGAAGCTCGAGCTCATTACTCGGTGCAGTTGGTTATTTCTTAATCAGTTTTCTTTAATGTCGGCAGGAATTAGACGATAGACGATAGATAGCAGACGATAGAAAAAGCAGGAAGTAAGAAACTCTAAGCTCCCGGCTCCAAGCTCCAAGCTCTAACTACGAACTCCTTAGTGTCGGGAAGAAACGCAGGGGAACGCCAGAGGAAGAGGTTCTGAGCTACGAACCTTCCCTCTGGTTTCTAGAATCTGTTGTCTGTTGTCTGTTGTCTAATCCCCAGCCTCCAAGCTCTAGTCTCTAAGAACACCAGCGCACGGTATCATTGCTTTTGATGGCAAAGGGGTGTTCTTTTCAAGAACCAAAGGGTGCTGCCGTTTCTAGACGACAGACGACAGATTCTAGAAACCAGAGGTAGGCGGACAAGCATTCACAAAGAACATTCCCTTTGCTCCTAGCTCAGAGCTTCTCGCCCCTGCGTTACTTGCGTTACTGCGTTTCCTACCGACATTAAAGAAAACTGATTAAGAAATAACCAACTGCACCGAGTAATGAGCGAGGGTTTTGTTCATTTACTCCTATGAATAACTAAATGAACCGCCGTAGGCGTTACCGAGCTCCGGTGTAGTTGGTTATTTCTTAGTAATGTTTTCGTCCATGGAGGTGGTTTTGCGATTACTTTTGCCATCAAAAGTAATGATGGGGTACGCTCCCGAAAGAGCGCCCTTTGGTTCTGGAAAGAACCTTTACTCTTACTGTCAAAAGTGTCTCGCGGTGCGCTGGCGTTAGCAGCGCTACCTTCCGCTGGTGGTGGAGGAAGTTGGGAATTGGGAGTTTGCAACTTGCTTCTTGCCATCGATTAGGTGCCTGGGGCATATCCCGAGCCTGCCTGTCGGTAGGTCTGTTTGCTTGTGCCGGGTACCCTCCGGCGTACAGTTAGGCGGGCTCAGGTCAGGAGGCGTTAGCTGGGGGAGCTTAAAAGTGAAGGCGTTAGTGGATTAAAGTCCGGATTGGGAATTGCTACCAGGTGTCGAGGAGATTAAAATCAGCTTTGAAGTTTACGGGCAATAACAGTATACTTGAGCGGCTATAAATGGCTAAGCATTCAAATTCAAAAATACCAAATATTGACGGTGTTTTACCACGTTCACCGCGCGGTCCTATTGGTGATTTCAAGAACCCGCGCAAACTTAGCGTTTCCCAGCTAAGTTCTTCGGGTGTACGCAATGAAAGACCAGCTAATGTTGTTACTTCAGACAAAGAAGTCGAATCAGTAATATTTGACGACGACACCAAACCACCTAAACCCAGTCGAAAACAAAATCGCAAGGAAAAAAAGCAAGAAAAAAAGCGCAAAAAAGCCGAAAAGCGTAGCCGAAAAATGAAATTTATCCCTAAGTTTCTCCTCAGAAGCCCAATAAAAAGTCTGCTGATGTTTGTCGGACTGGCGTTACTACTGGTAAGCGGTCTCTTAGGTGTTAGGCTTTATTTGGCGCAGGCAGATGTGTTTGATCGAAATAGTGGAGGTGCTTTGGCGCTTCGAGCCAACATAGATCCTTCGGAGCTTACTGGCGAGGGTGACGGTAGAGTCAATGTCATGATCGCAGGTATTGGCGGCGCCGGGCATGACGGGGGCAACTTGGCAGATACCATCATCATCGTTAGTATCGATCCGTTTGCTAAAGAAGTGGCTATGCTTTCTGTGCCCAGAGACATGTATGTAGCTGTTCCCGGGCACTGGTCCACTAGCATTAATGCCGCACATGCTATAGGTGAAGATGGTGGTTTTAGAGAAGTTGGCTATCCTGACGGCGGCATAGGGTTGCTGAAAAAAACCCTAGAAGAAACGCTGGACATATCGATCCACTACTATGTACGCGTAGATTTCGCTGCTTTTAAGGATGTAGTGGACGCTGTAGGCGGCATCGTGCTTGATGTAAAGACACCAGTGTATGACCGGACGTTCGCTTGGGAGTGGCGAGTGTTAGATGTGGCTACCGGCAAGCAGTATTTTGACGGCGAAAGGGCGCTGTTTTACGCTCGCTCACGATTGACTAGTGTGGGCGGAGATTTCGCCAGATCGGATAGGCAACGCGATATTATTGTAGCCCTTAAAGACAAAGTGCTTAGCGTAGGAACATTTGCTAATCCGCTAAGGATTTCCAGTCTCATAGACGCTGTGGGTGGCGGTGTGAGAACTAATTTATCAAAAAGCGAAATCCTGCGTCTTTACGAAATAGCCGGCGATGTTACCTCGGACAGAATTGTCTCAGTAGGTTTAAATAACGGAACCGACGGCTTATTGGTAGATCAAACTATCGGAGCCAGAGCAGTGTTGGTGCCTAGGGCCGGTGATTTTGGCGAAATACAGAAATTCGTTCGTTCGATTTTCGTAGATGGTTTTATCAAAAAGGAGAATGCAACCATAGAGGTTTTCAATGGAACGGCGACAGAAGGTCGAGCAACAGAGTACGCCGCCATGCTAGGGACTTTTGGCTATAACGTGGTGAATATCGGTAGTATGACCGATAGAAGCTACACCACCCCTAGGTTGTACGATTTGTCCGAGGGCAACCCTTTCACTCGAAGGTATTTAGAGCAAAGAGTCGGCGTGTTGGCGAGCCCGAATTCCGAGCTTCCGCAAGAGCTAAGAAATTCGACATCAAATTTCATAATAATACTAGGGACAGATGGCCAGGGAAACTAGGCCTGGCAACATTCGCTGGAGTCTCTGGGCTTACAGATTGCTTAATGTTGGGCTGGTTTTAGCTACAGCCTTCCTGGTAAATATCGGACTGGTGCCAATAGCAGTTTTGCTGGTGGTTTTGAGTAAATGGCGGGTCTTTGCGGTGCAACCTCACCACTGGCTGGTGAATATTCGCTCGAACAGCCCTGATTTAATCGTAGGGCTTAGTTTTGTGGTGTTTATGGCGCAGGCGCAATCAGCCGTAGCCACGACACTCTGGGTGATTCTATACACCGGTTGGTTGCTTTTTTTGAAACCAAAAACTGATCCAGCTTACGTAGGCGCACAGGCGATGATTAGTCAGTTCATGGGCTTGACGGCGTTGTTTTGGGCGGCGGACAATTTACCGGAAGTTTCAATAGTGCTCGGCGCTTGGTTTATAGCTAGCGTTTCTGCGCAACATTACCTAAACGGCTACGACGAACCGCTGACTAAAGTTATGAGTATTATCTGGGCTCTCTTTGTGGCTCAACTGGCGTGGCTGCTCAACAGGTGGCTGGTAGTTTATCCTCTAACCGAAAACTTGGTCATTCCACAAATAGCGGTAGTGACTGCAGTACTTGGATATGTGGCAGCGACGATCTATCATTTAACTCAGTCTAAGAAATTGAATAAAAAACTTATGCGGCGGTATCTAGCACTAGGTGTAGTAGCGCTAGCAGTAGTGATATTGATTTCGAACTGGACGATTGAGCTCTAAAAATGACTAAAGAAAGCCAGCCAAAAAAAGCGCTAGCTACCAAGAGCTCGACTCTAAGTACGAAAGAACCGGAGGTGATTTCCAATCAAGAAGCCGCCCACAAAGAACATCAACATGGCATATTTTCGGTGATGCTGATGAGTTTGTTGTTTGGTTTTCTGGGTGGATTCATGGCTACAAATCTTTTAGTTAGCGATGGGCTGATAAATTCTGCAGATTCTACAAAGGCAATTTCGGCAGAAGGCAGCGCTGTAAGCAAGGTTGCACGGGAAGTTAGCCCTAGTGTAGTCTCGATAACCGTTGAAAAGGCAACCCTCAACCCGTTTTTTAGTCGGGAGTTTGTTCGGGAAGGGGCTGGCACAGGAGTGATTTTAACTGAAGACGGACTAATCTTGACCAACAGGCATGTAGTGCCAAGGGGGATTACTTCGGTGTCGGTTGTTTTGTCGGATGGCACACGATACGAAAACGTAGAGGTGGTGGACAGAGATCCGTTCACTGATGTGGCTTTCATACAGATAAAAAATGTTAGCGGTTTAGTGCCGGCAAAATTAGGAGATTCAAGCCAGGTAAGAGTCGGCGACAAAGCTATAGCCATTGGCAATGCGCTGGGGCAGTACGCCAATACCGTGACTGCCGGAATAATATCGGGACTGGGCAGACCAGTAGTTACCAGCGATGGCGCCACCTTCGACAGCTTGAGTAATCTTCTCCAGACGGATGCGTCCATTAACCCGGGAAATTCAGGCGGGCCGCTAGTGAATATTCACGGCGAGGTCATAGGGCTTAACACTGCAGTTGCTGGAGGCGCACAGAACATAGGTTTTGCTATACCGATAAACGACATTAAGTCGGCAATATCGAGCGTTAAGAAGGAGGGCAGAATAATCAGACCATATCTGGGTGTCCGCTACATTAGCCTAACTAGTGACATTGCTAAGGCGCTGGAACTGAGTGTTGTGCGTGGTGCTTATCTTTTCGCTAGCTCTGACGAGGCGGTCATACCCGGCAGTCCTGCAGATGAAGCTGGACTGCAAGAAGAAGATGTCATTGTGAAAATAGAAGGTCAAAAAATTGACGAGAGAAATACGCTAGCGACACTACTGGCGCAGCAAAATGTAGGCGACGAAATAGTGCTGGAGGTATTGCGCGCCAACGAGACAATAAACCTCACTGCAATTTTGGCTGAAGTGCCTGATGGTTTTCCATTTTAGAAATCAGAATTTAAAGTTGGTCTGGCCGCCGGCGATAGAATATAGGGAATAGGAAATAGGAAACAGCAAACAGCAAACAGGAAATAGGGAATAGGGAATAGGAAACAGGGAATAGGAAACAGGGAATAGGAAACAGGGAATAGAAAAAAGAAATACCGAATAATACAATCAGTATAAGAAAACACAAAAAATAAATTCTAGAATATAGAAAATATAA
>CAYOYH010000050.1:0-4707 GCA_964408165.1 uncultured Candidatus Saccharibacteria bacterium
TGGTTATTTCTTAATCAGTTTTCTTTAATGTCGGGGAGAATTAGACGATAGACGATAGACGATAGAGGGTAGGGAATGGTAGATAGTAGAAATCCCAAACTACAAACTACAAACTACGAGTCACGAAATACGAACTCTCTCCAAGCTCCAACTCCCACCTGTCCCGACCGTAGCGTCGGGAACTTCCAACTCCCTACTATCTACCACTAACCTCTGCTGGCTGCCGGGCGTAATTTTAGTGGAAATATCACCGACTATGGGGTAAAATTAATAATTAGTTAAGCTAAGAACAATCAAAATGAACATAAAAAACAATGTATTCAAAGCAGTAACACCTAAATTCGTCGGCCTGCTTGTTGTTGCAACACTATTGTTGTTCGGAGCGGCACAACTATTAACCCCTTCCCCAGCACTAGCAAATACCCTCGATGAATGTCCTGAAGGGACTATAACTGCGACAGTCTTTGGAGGTGTAGGTATATACTGCACAGACGGACGCAACCATACTTGCCCCCTAGCGGAGCTCTCAGTTCATGGGGGTATTGGCGAGACCAATCTAACATGGTCCTGTCCTGCATCAGTGACTAGCCCAAACCAGCCGGGTCGGGTTGCCGACCCAGGTGAAGGTTCAGGCGCCGCCGATAGTTTTAGTGATGGCTTCACCTCCACCACTACCAGCGGTACCCACGATTGCGAGGGAGTAAGCATTTCGATAGATGTAGAGTGTGTGCCTGGCGTCAACCCCATCGTCAGCTACCTCACTGCCATAGTAAACTTCCTGTCTATGGGTGTGGGAATAGTGATAATCGGCAGTGTAATGGTTGGCGGTATCCAGTACATGACGGCTGGTGGTAATCCGCAATCTACCCAAGCAGCCATCGGCCGCATAACCAACGCGCTCATTGCCCTAATCACCTTTATTTTTCTGTTTGCGTTCTTCAATTGGCTCATGCCGAGCGGAATGTTATGAGCAAATACGGTAAACTAAAGTTATGAACTTCCTAGAACCTATAGTCAGATTTGCAGAAACAAACCTAGACCGTGGCAACTTCTTCGGCATACCCACCTGGTATAAATACCTACCCGGTGGTGATGTCGGAAACCCTAGAGTAGAATCTCTGAATGATTTTTGGCTTATCGGCGTAGTGCTCCTGGAGATGTTGATGTGGCTTGCCGGCACCATAGCGGTTGGCTATTTTATTTACAGTGGCTTCGTATTTATGACTAGCCAAGGCAGCCCCGACAGAGTAGCCGCTGGACGAAAGGGCATGTTAAACGCCACTATCGGACTGGTTATTGCAGTGGTGGCAGCAAACTTGGTAGCTATGGTGGCGGGGATATTTCTATGATGAGTAAATTCTTAGCTATTTTTAGTGCCATCGATTCCGATACCTTTATTATTCCCAGAGTAGAAGCCGATACTAATGCCATAGAAAACGCACTAAGATATTTGTTTGCGATTATCGGTGCCTTGTCGGTGCTGATGGTTATAATCAGTGGCCTACGCTACATCATCTCTACTGGCGATCCGCAGAAAACGGCGACGGCTAAAAATGCCATAATCTACGCTGTCATTGGGTTAGTAGTGTCGTTGTCGGCTTTCATGTTGGTGGGCTTCATACTTAACGCGATACAAGGCAATATTGCGCTAGCGGGAACTATGGCGATGTGGCGATGAAGTTTCTAGTACTGCTAGTTTCAGTACTACTGGTAGCAACTTTTTCTTTGTCCCAAGTCTCGCCGACTGGCGCATCTGAAATTGTTGACCCACCACCATTTAAAATTATTAACCCCTCGCTCTGTGACGGCAGCACCAACCAACCATCTATCTGTTATGTAGACATCGATCAAACACACAGGGATAATGAGCTAGTTGGTCCAAACGGCCTGATTACGCACATCGCCCAAGTCTTGGTCTGGTTTAGCGCTGTGCTAGCGGTAATCCTCATAATAATTGCCGGATTGATGTTTATTTTCTCCCAAGGAAACAGTGAATCTGTAGGCAGAGCCAGAAGTACGGTACTCTACGCGGTAATAGGCCTGGTAGTTGCGATATCTGGACAGGCCGTAGTGTCATTTGTGCTAGGCAGGCTATGAAGAAAATCAAAAGAAAACTACTCACAACCACCACCGCTGTCGCACTAGGAGCAACAACAGCCACTTTGTTTTTTACGCAGAAGCTCGCTAGCGCTCAGTTCATTAATGATGCCAGGGGGGGTGCTGCTGGCTTGGGCGGCGGCACTTCATCAACCACTGCTCCAGGATTGATACAGGCCGTAATTAGTTTTCTACTTTTTTTAGTAGGTGTCGTGTCCGTAATAATGCTGATTATTGGCGGTATTCGGTTTATTGTATCGGCTGGCGATGCTCAGGCAACCGCTAACGCCAGAAACACGGTACTCTACTCCATTGTAGGTATCATCGTGGCTGTAGCTGCCTACGGAATAGTTAATTTTGTGCTAACTGGGATTTCCCCTACCGGTTGATAGTCCTAGTTTGCCGAACGGTACTAATCGTGATTTTCACTAATAATAAGCTTATGGTAAAATCAAACCATAACTAATTGCAGAAAAAACAAAGGAGCCAACAATGAGCACACCAAGCATCGTAGCAAAATACAGGAACATAGGCATCGTTTCGATTACGACATTAGTAATTGGCGCATCATTGACGGGGAAGGCTGCCGCCGTCCCTTATGATTGCACCCTTGAGCCTGGCGCCACAGGATTTAATGTTGTCCGGGATGGTCTGTGTGAAACTGCAGGAGCCACTGGAGGAGCGCAGCTTTTTGGCGCCGGTTCGATCTTCGAAAGAATTATCGGTATTTTATTGTTCCTAGTTGGCGCTATTTCAGTAGTGATGCTGATTGTTGGCGGTATACGCTATATTCTTTCTGCCGGAGATCAAAATGCAGTGACTGGTGCTAAAAACACTATCATGTACGCCGTAATAGGAATTGTCGTGGCTGTCGTGGCTTACGGAATAGTGAACTTCATACTGGCTGGACTCTTAGGGGCACCAGCCTAAGGCCAGGACAGGTGAAAGCCCAGAGGGTGTAAAAAACCCGCTTCTCGCCAAGGGGTCGCGGTTTTTTTGCTGTCCAGAAGAAGCTGTGCCAAATCGCCTACTTTATGGCTACGCGCCCAGAACTATTTTTCTTTAGCAACTTTAAACTCAGTGTTGGTTGAGCGCCAGAGGCATTACCCAGAGCCGGCCTATTTGTCGGCGCCGATTTTGCTGGCAAGCACAGTTGCCCCCTAGGAGCGGATAGGCCTCATGCGCAGCACGCGCGCGGATGCACGAGTCAAGAAGATACCCG
This sequence comes from uncultured Candidatus Saccharibacteria bacterium, assembly GCA_964408165.1. GTDB lineage: Bacteria > Patescibacteriota > Saccharimonadia > Saccharimonadales > CAYOYH01 > CAYOYH01. The sequence continues at coordinate 3,320 of CAYOYH010000050.1, forward strand.
AGCCTACCTGCAGGCATCAGCTCGGGTGTCTTCATTCGCAAGAGACCGATATATTTACGCACTCACCGTCTGCGTCCGTTTACATCAAGCGGCCTCAGGCTTGTCTTTCCGGCAATCAACTGCAGCCTGGAGCCGTGTTTTCATCAGAGAAATAATTTTGGATGCGTGGCTCAACAAAAACCAACCGCCATCAAACTTTACGTGAATGCGCAAGCTCTGTTAGCTAATCTGAATCTTTTTAACAGTGTCTTGTTTTAGCTTGGTGAAACCAATGGTTAGTACGCCGTCCTTTAGCACTGCCTCCACCTCATCTTCTTTGACTGATACCGGCAGGGCAACTGTTCTGGAAAATTCACCCCAGTAACATTCTTGTACGTGGAAGTTTTCAGTGTCGACTTCTTCACCCGAAGAAAGTGTGCCACGGATAGTCAGGGTGTTGTCTGAAATGCTGACATCAAGCTCGTCCTTGTTTACACCAGCAGTGCGAGCTTTCACGTACAGCTTCTCTTTGGTCTCATAAACATCTACCGCTAGCTGACCAGGAACATCATCTTCCCAGTTGTCGTCTTCGTTGTCTGTCGCTACGGCAACAGGCGCATCTTCTTCCAAAAATGCAGCAGTTAGCTCATCGTCCATAAGTAGCTCGCCTTCGTCTTTTTTGCCTCGCGCCATAAATCCTCCACTTTTAAAATATATAAGCTTTATCTGCCCACTGGTTTGATTTTTGAATTTTTCTTTTCACATATTATAGCCTTGAACTCCAGGCAGGCGCAACAGTAATTAGGCGATAGACGGTATCCGCCAGTTGGCGAAAGGAGCTAGAAGCCTGTTTACCGGCAGATTGGGAGTTAAGAGATAGGAGAAATAACGGTAGTGGATGCGGAAAATTAGAAGTTAGAAGCTGGAATTTAGAATCTAGGCAACAGCCCCGGTACTTCTTAAGCTAGGGCTTCAGCGGGAGCATTGGAAACGATAGATTTTGGAAAGTAGAAATTATAATCCGCGCCGTCAACGGCTCAACGCGTTGAGCCGTTGAGGAAATTAGGCGGGTAAACTGCATCTGCTGTCTTCCAGATTAAAATTTACCCTCAATCCGATACATTACCCCAACATTTTCAAGTATGCCGGGGGTCTTCTTCCAGCCGTTCCCCCATTTTAAACCCTAGATTCTAATTTCCAGCTCCCGCAAAGTCTCACCCCAAATGCGACTTTTTTAGTAACTTTCGCTAGCTTTGTCATTCCCCTCTTTAGATTCTACCTCCGCTACCCAGTGGAGGTGGTCTATCGTCTAGCTCCGTCTCCTGCGTTTCTTTGAGTTCTTGCCGACGTATACGAAAACTGATTAAGAAATAACCAACTACACCGAGTAACGAGCTCGAGCTTTGTCC
>CAYOYH010000051.1:0-4679 GCA_964408165.1 uncultured Candidatus Saccharibacteria bacterium
GCTCTTTCGGGAGCGTACCCCATTTACACTTTTTACAGAAAAAGTGTAGCAAAACCACCTCCATGGACGAAAACATTACTAAGAAATAACCAACTACACCGGAGCTCGGTAACGCCTACGGCGGTTCATTTAGTTATTCATAGGAGTAAATGAACAAAACCCTCGCTCATTACTCGGCGTAGCTCGAGTTATTTCTTAATCAGTTTTCTTTAATGTCGGCAGGAAACGCAGAAACGCAAGTAACGCAGGGGCGAGAAACTCTGAGCTAGGAGCAAAGGACGCTGTTTCGGCAGCGTACCCCATCATTACTTTTGATGGGCAAAAGTAATCGTAGAACCACTCGCCAGAGACTCATAGTCGCTATGACTAAGAAGTAAAGGATTTACCAGGGCCTGCGAAACCTGTCTGCCGACAGGCAGGCTCGCTCGCTAATCGCTCCTCAGGCATCCTCGGCTCTTTGGCGATAGATCCTTCACTTCTTATCATCGGACTAATCGATGACAAGGAAGAGGCGCAGGGAGGGGTGGTAGATAGTAGATGGTAGGTGGGAGGCGACAGAGGGGCGAAGGTCGAAGCCAGTGAAACCCAGCAAATGCCTGCGCCCCCCGTTTCCGGCTTCTAGAATCTATCGTCTGTCGTCTAGAATCTAGTCTCCGCCCACAAACAACTCGTGCTACAATTCATCAGATGAAAAAAGTTGACCGTTTGGCGGATTTATTCAAAGTCAGCCACTACAATCTAACACTAAAACCAGACAAAGAAGCCATGACTTTCAAGGGTAGTGTGGAGATTATTGGTTCCGTAAAAAAACCAACCCAAACCATCAAAATCCATTCCCACGGGCTAGACATCAGAAAAGCTCAGTTTTCGATTGGTGGCGGTAAGCACAACGCGCGGAAAATGTACCACCTAGACAATGACGAACTACAAATTGATTTCGCCACCGAGATTCAAAAAAACATTTCGTTGTTTTTGGAATTCGAAGGCAAGATTACTGAACCGATGGTCGGAATCTACCCCTGTAATTTCACACTCGGTGGTCAAAAGAAAAAGCTCATCGCCACCCAGTTTGAAAGCCACCACGCCCGCGAAGTATTCCCCTGCGTTGACGAACCCAAAGCCAAAGCCACTTTTGACCTGACTTTGCACACTCCCGTCGGCGAGAAAGTCCTAGCCAATACACCAATAAAAGAACAAACCGCGGCTGACTCTACACTCATAACCTCATTCGAAACCACCCCAAAGATGAGTACCTATTTACTGGCTTTGGTCTACGGCGACATCGACTATCTGGAGCAGACTACTAAAGACGGCGTCCTGGTGCGTACTTGGGCTACGCCTGAGAATGTCGCTCACACCGCTTTCGCCTTAGATGTCGCCACGCAGTGTCTAGAATTTTATAATGACTATTTTGACATACCATATCCCCTGGCTAAGTGCGACAATGTCGCTCTGCCAGATTTTTCAGCAGGAGCGATGGAAAATTGGGGCCTAGTAACCTACCGCGAGAGTGCTTTGCTGGTGGATCCCAAAAATACTTCTCTAGCCCAAAAGCAACGGATAGCCTTGACTGTAGCCCATGAAATTGCCCATCAGTGGTTTGGTAATCTAGTAACCATGGAGTGGTGGAACGACCTTTGGTTAAACGAAGGCTTTGCCAGCTGGGTCGAATACCTAGCCGTAGATAAAATCTTCCCCGAGTGGCAGATGTGGACAGAGTTCGTAGCTGACGATTTCCTGCGCGGGCAATCACTGGATTCACTCGCCAGTACTCACCCGATAGAGATAGAGATTAACAGTCCCGATGAAATCCGCGATATTTTTGACGCCATCAGCTACAGCAAAGGCGCTAGTGTGGTGCGTATGTTGCATGCTTACTTGGGGCCAGATGATTTCAGAAGCGGCCTGCAACACTACCTAAAAAAACACTCCTACAAAAATGCCACCACTGCCGACCTCTGGGCTTCACTGGAGGAGACATCAAAAAAACCTGTGGCAGAGTTCATGGGCAAATGGACCTCACAGGCTGGATTTCCTTTGCTAGATGCAAAGGACAAAGAAACAACAATTGAATTTTCACAAACTCGCTACATGATTAGTCCTGTTGAGCGCAAGAAAGCAACCACTAATCTGACTTGGCCAATTCCCATAGACTCTACCGACGACGCCGAGACCTATCTTTTGAAAGATTCTAAAAAATCATGGCAAATCGACACTAGTTCTACGCCGAAATTCAACACCAACCAAACCGGTTTTTACCTGACAAATTACCATAGTGCTTACCTTGGCAAGCTCGGCGCCAGAGTGAAAAAAGGCGATTTCGAACCAACGGACAGGCTGGGTCTACTAAACGACACTTTTCAACTAGCTAAAGCAGGGTTTAAGCCAACTACTGACGCGCTTTGGCTACTAGAAGAATACTCTGGCGAAGACAATTCCGCCGTTTGGGACATCATCGCCGGGCAACTGGGCAGTATCCGCCGGGTCATAGACTCTGACGAACTCCGAGATCTTATGAGGCCGTATGTTGGAAAGCTGTCCGCTCTGCAGCTCCGTCGGCTTGGCTGGGAAGAAAAGTCCGCCGACACCCACTTCGACAAGTTGCTTCGTCCGACTATTTTGGGATTATCAAGTTTTGCCGAAAACCCCGAAGTCGTCAAAAACGCTACCGACGCATTTGGAGTTGCCGAAAGACCCCAAGACATCCATCCCGACCTTCGCGGGGTCCTTTACGCTACTGTGGTCCGGCATGGTAGCAAAAACGAATTCGATAAACTCCTAAAAATGTACCACGCCACCAATTCGGCTCAAGCCAAAACCACTCTAGCTGGCGCATTGACCGGCTTCAAACAGCCGGCCTTGATCGCTGAAGCACTCGACCTCATCAAAAGCAAAGAGGTGAAGCTCCAAGAAGTTGTCTACTGGGTATCCTTCATCTTCAGCAATCGCCATGCCAAAGATGTTGCCTGGGTCTGGCTCAAAGAGAACTGGGGCTGGCTAGAGAAAAAGTTCGGCACCGACATCATGACCTTTTCATATTTCCCTAAAATGGCAGCCGGATCGTTTTCTTCCGAAGATTTCGCTGCTAAGTACCGAGAATTCTTTGCTTCAGTCAACACTTCCGGTATCCAGCGCTCAGTAGACCAAGGCCTAGAAACTATCCTCTGGCAGGCCGATTGGAAAAAACGAGACGAGCAAATCATTCTACAATATTTTGAAAGCAAAAAATAACTGCACAGATACTGCACTTCGTGAAACTTACTCTGCTTGCAAAATCGCCTCAGCCAATAAGCAAACACTCACTAGAGGGAGGTTCTTTTTTGCCCCTGCTGATAACAGAAGGGTTGTACTCGACACAGTCATACAGTTATGTTTTCAATAAATTCAGTTACTGCCAAATCTTCGTCGGCCACTTCTATAGCGCTTAGCTCGTACGAACCTTCCCAATTGTTCTCGCTAACCCACATTTTGGCGGCAAATTTCATTTGGTTGAGCTTGTTTTTAGTGATGTAGTCCAATCCGCCACCCTGTTCGTCGCTACGGCGATATTTGACTTCTACAAAATGAATCACCTTCTCTTTTCTAAAAAGATTCTTCGACAATTTTTTACTGGCAACAATGTCGATTTCGCACTTTGGGCGACGCCAATTTCTAGCGATAATCTTGAAATCTTTAGATTCCAGATACTCTGTTGCTGCCTCTTCTGCTCTGTTGCCTTTTGCCGTACTCACAGACTAATTCTACTTCAGAAAACTAACCAATCAACGATTATACGTATAATCGTTTTCAAAAATGACCTTTGGGGAGTGTGAACACGGGAGCTGGAAGTTTCTAAATCCCAGGTTCTTACTACGGGTTGTCAGGCAGTTAGAATCTTTAACGAGACTGTACGATTTTTGCTACTGGCTTGAAGCTGCGGCGATGAATTGGGGTGGCACCCAACTTCTTTAGGGCTGATTTATGGGCGGCGGTGCCGTAGCCGACATGTTTTTCAAAGCCGTAATCTGGATGCTTTTTTGACACCTCCACCATGTAGGCATCTCTGGCGACCTTGGCCACAATCGAGGCGGCTGCCACGGCTTTGAACTTGTCCTCTGCCCCTATCACTGCCCTTGAACCCCTGATGCTGGGTAAATAATTGATGTTGCCGTCTACAATCACTTCGTCCGCCGGTTCGCCCAGATTTTGGTAAGCCAGGTGCATCGCTTTTTTGACGGCTTTGGTGAGCCCCGCTTGGTCGATTTCTGACGAATAAACCCAACCCAAGCCGATTTTGGCGTTTTTTCTAATTTCCAAATCTAGCGCTCGGCGTTTATTGGCAGTGAGCTTTTTTGAATCTTTAAGACCCTCGGTACTACGGTTCATGATTACAGCGCCGGCGACAACCGGCCCCGCCCAGGAGCCACGCCCGACTTCGTCGATACCAATTATTCTTCTAGCCAACTTGCCAGCTCTGCGTCATTCAAACAATACGCCACCGCCTGGTCGACAACCTCCATCGTCCCTGGCGCACCACCTGTCGTAACTCTAGTAACACGTGCAGCTTCACTTGCACAGTACTCAGCCCATGCTGGATTCATCGTCTGCATATCTCTTCCGCGACCACGTAGTCGTGCTTCCATCGTTGCGTACAGTCCTGGGAATACATCAAAAACCGACTCACCCACCGCGTCTGGCGA
>CAYOYH010000052.1:0-4662 GCA_964408165.1 uncultured Candidatus Saccharibacteria bacterium
TGGGGTACGCTGCCGAAACAGCGTCCTTTGGTTCTTGTAAAGAACACCTATTTTTACTGTCAAAAAGGACGATACTGTGCGCTAACGCTAACAGCGCCAAATTGGTACCATACAAAAAAGAACTATTTTCCGTGACGACGCTGGCGCCTGGCATACTCGCTAAGTGCGTTATCTAAATCATCGACACTAAACTCTGGCCAAAACTTGTCGGTAAAATACAACTCACTATAGGCCGCGCGCCATAGCATGAAATTGCTTAGTCTCTGCTCTCCCGAAGTGCGGATAATAAAGTCTATCGGCGGCAAATCCGGAGCATACAAATACTCAGAAACTAACTCTTCGTCAACATCTTCGCTCTTCACTCCGCTGTCAATGATACCTTTCACCGCGTCCGTAATCTCAAGATGCCCGCCAAAATTAAAACAAAAGGCCAGAGTACCCTTGGTGTTGTTCCGAGTGACTTCCTCTGCTCTGTTCATAGCCTCCAAGACCTTTTTGGTCAGCTTGTCTCTAGATCCAAGAAAACGCACCCTAACGCCTTTACTGTTCAAAGCCTCAACTTTCTTTTTCACCAAAACCCTGGTGACTAGCATGTCCATCAAATACTCAATCTCTTCCTTGCTCCTTTTCCAGTTTTCTGTAGAAAATATGTACACGCTGAGCACTTCGACGCCTTGCTTCAGTGCCGCATCGCCTATTACTTCAAGATTCTTAAACCCCTCCATATGGCCAAGAAGAGACGGCTTGCCTTCTCGCTTCGCCCAACGCCTATTGCCGTCGATTATGAGTCCCAGATGTTTTGGCACGCTACCCATTGACTTGCTTTTGCCATACTTCATACGTGTTACTTTCTACTTACTACTGTCGACCGGAGGTCGACTAGACTGTCATTATTTCTTGTTCTTTGATCTTTGAAGCTTCTTCAATGGTTCGATGAAGCTCGTCCATGTGCTCGGCTACAGCTTTTTGGGCATGCTTGTAGTCGTCTCGGGAAATATCTCCGTCTTTTTCCTGCTTCGTAGTTGCCTTCATCAGCTCGTGCCGAGCGTTTCGCAGGCGGATTTTGGCATCTTCAGCCTTCCGACCAACTTGTTTTACTACTTCTCGGCGCCGTTCTTCATTCATCGGTGGAATCGGCACACGAACAACCCGCCCGTCATCTGCCGGGTTAAGCCCTAGCGACTGGTCTTCTCTGATAGCCGTAGAGATAGCTTCTAAGTTATTGGGGTCGAATGGAGTTATTTGCAAAGTCTGCGCATCCAGAGCATTGATATTAGCTACATGCTGAAGCGGCGTCTCCTGACCATAAACCGCTACTTTCACGCCCTCTAAAATAGCACCGCTAGCTCGTCCTGTCCGAATCTTGCCGAGCTCTGATTTGAAGTGCTCCATGGCATGTGACATCTGTTGCTTAGCTTCGTCTAGTAGTGTAGCCATGAATCTATTATACCTCGTCCGTACCAATTCCAAAACAAAACCTGTAATTCCAACCACCAAAGTTTCCACCGTTTCCAGGGGCTACCCCTGGACTACTGTTGGTGGTTCTAGGTTCTGGAGTATTCGAAATTCGGGTACTTAATTTATTCCAGATGGTTCCCCGGGATTATTTCCTCTGGTGGAATCGTAGTCTACAGCAACAAAAACCCCGAAAGTCCTCCTCGCCCGAACTTCACTCCCCCTTCATTTAAGTTGCCTTTTTTACGCCTTACTCACAAAATTATCCTTGCAAACTCGAGCTCACAAGGATAATTTTGAAATAAATTGACTGCAAAACCCCCGGAATCTTCAACGGCTCAACGCGTTGAGCCGTTGAAGACAGCAAACAATCGAACTGTGGCAACCCTAAAATACAAGAGCTTTGAATTCTTGACGATGGAATATTTGAAAGGCGAGCCAGTGCCCATTCCTAATTGAATTCCGTGTTAAATATGGTTGCTCTATGGCCCGAACCAACAAATGGAAGTGATTTGGCATTAGGCGATTAAGACAGAAGCTCTAAGTCTTTGCGGTAATGGGGAATTTTGCCCTTTGCGGCAAACCTCGGGGCTTTTGGTCAGTCAGGCACGGCTGGGAAAAAACAGATTTTGATCCTTGGGATTGCTATAGCTCCAAGCGCGAAAAACGCCCAATCACAATATTTTCACCGAGCTTGGCCACCGTTTCCTTCAAATAATCACCAACTGCTTGGTCCAGATTTTTTATAAACGGCTGTTCTAGCAGGCAAACTTCGGTGTAATATTTTTTAATCTTGCCCTCAGAAATTCGATCAATCATTTCGGCTGGTTTGCCACTCTCTTCGAGCTCTTTTTTAATCAAATCCTTTTCTTTATCCAAGGTCTTTTTGTCCACATCTCCAATCGCTACAAATTGCGGATTACTGGCGGCAATATGCATGGCAATATCATGGACAAATGATTTAAAATCATCGGTTCGCGCTACAAAATCCGTTTCGCTGTTGACCTCTACCAGCACACCTATCCGTCCGTTGTGTACGTACTCGCCTATAAGCCCTTCCTTGGCTAGGCGCTCAGATTTTTTGTCAGCTTTGGCTATTCCTTTAATTCGCATGGCTTCTAGCGCCTTGTCAAAATCACCCTTGGCCTCAGTTAGGGCTTTCTTGGCATCGGTCATTCCTGCGCCAGTTAGTTCGCGGAGTCGCTTTATTTCTTCAACACTCACAGGCATTATTTCTTCTCCTCTTTTTTAGCTGGAACTTCCGAAGCTTCCGGCTTGGTTTCAGTCTTGGACTCGTCTTTCGATTCAGGCTCAAGTGGCGCTGTCTTTATTTTTAGCACTCCACTTTCGACAGCGCTAGCAACTGCCTCGGAGATAAGTTTGACGGATTTAATAGCATCGTCGTTTGCCGGTATTGGGTAAGTTACAGCCGTAGGATCAACGTTGCTATCGACAATGGCAACCGTGGGAATACCAAGCTTGGTAGCTTCTCTGATGGCTAAGCTGTCAATTTGAGCATCGGCGACGAACACAACTCCAGGCACACCATTTAGGTTTTTTATTCCACCAAGTACGGTATTTAGAGAATCAATCTCTTCTTGGTATCGTTGGACTTCCAATTTTCCATATCTGCTAGTCAACTCCCCCGATTCCATACGCTCTTCTAATTTTTTGAGATGTTTTACTCGTTCGTTAATCGTCTTGTAATTGGTGAGTGTGCCGCCCAGCCACCGCACATTAACAAACGGCATCTTGGCGTCTTTGGCCGCTTCTTCAATAATCGGCCTAGCTTGGGCTTTGGTGCCCACAAAAAGCACTTGCTTGCCTTTGGACGCCACCGTTTCGATAAAGCCCAGAGCTATATCCAAGTTTTCAACCGTCTTGGTTAAGTCGATGATATGCGAACCACCTCTTTTGCTATGAATATATGGCGCCATCTTCGGGTGCCACCGACTAGTTTTATGGCCGAAGTGCGCTCCAGCCTCAAATAATTGCTTTATATCTACTTTACTCACTTTTGATTCTCCTTATACTTTGTGTGCCGGCAATCCCAACTGAAACATCGGGACAGGATTGTTATCTAGCTAGCACACTGCTTTATTTATAACATCATCTAATTTAACAGATGCAAACCGCAAACGCAACCCTAGTAGAATTAACGAAGCGCAATTACGCTTTCAACCACTCCGCTAACTATGACCTGTGTCGCTTCTCCTGAACCTGTCTGCCTAGGGTCAAATTTAATATCTTCGTCTCGTGGAGCTACAGATATACCATCCATCTGATCCGGTGATAGATACCTGGCTGTTGGCTTAGAGCCTTCTTCTGAAATAATCATCAAATATCGGTAATCGTCGGGGTATTTTCCTAATTCTCTACCGGCACCAGAAATGATTCCCCCACCTTTAGTTGGATCATACTTTGTCGGTGTAGCGCCAATCTGAACTTGTTTCGATTTTCCATTAGGATCTTTTAAGTTAACGACGACTACATCATTACCCTCTAAATACTTAAGAATATTCATGCGGCCCGAGACTATCTTTCTCGTTTCACGATGCTCGCCAAAAGTAGTGTGTATGGGTTTCTCCAATATCTTACTTCTGTGTACGGCATCCTCGGGCGATCTAGGATGGGCCATCGCGACGAACGCCGCTGCTATACCAGGGAAGACATCTGTCGGAGATAAATGTTCTTCAGATCCGCCACTTTCCGGACTCACCGCGTTCGGAGTTTTTCTAATTCCTGTTCTTGGTGATTTCTTTCCAAAAGCCATCTTACGTGTATCCTTTTTTATTTTTTGATTAATTTGTAATTTTACATTAACATACTTATTACATTATAGCAAGTATATTTTTAAATACCGCTATGCTAAGCCGCCCACTTTGCCCACTTTCTACTCTCCGCTTTCCGCTTAATACACCCTCCACCCTCTACTCGTCTGATTTCTAGCCTCCAGTCTCTAACCTCTACCGCCTATCATCTACCACCTACCCTACGACATTTAGCATTTGGGCATTTGGCTTCTAGATTCTACCCTACGGCATTCGCCATTTAACATTTAACATTTAACATTTAACATTTAACATTTAACATTTGGCGTTTCCTGTTTCCCGTTTCCTGTTTGCTATTTCCTGTTTCCTATTTCCTATTCCCCGCCTACCGACATTAAAGAAAACTGATTAAGAAATAACCAACTACACCGAGTAA
>CAYOYH010000053.1:0-4627 GCA_964408165.1 uncultured Candidatus Saccharibacteria bacterium
GACAGAAATCAATAGTACAAATTGGAGCTCCGATCTCGTACAGACCGTTCAAGCGAATCAGCGAAGCAGACCAATACAATATCGAAACGGCAGCATTGAGGCGAATACTCGTTCCAGAGGGGAGACTTGGTATTCCACAAGACTTCCAGCTGGTAATTCAGCTGAGGTCTCCAACCACAATAGCACCCGCAAATTCGGACATCGAATTTATGGTCGAAGAGCATGTCCACTGAGGGAGGTCGATTACAATGAGCGAAATAGCACAAGAACCTATAGTGACCCCTGATATGTTGAGGGGCACGCTGAGGAATGAGGATTTCGTAACCACAGCCAATGTTGCGAATGTTGAGACAGTAATAGCCGAACATATCGTCCCACGAGGCATGGTTAAGATACTTACAACCGATCCAATCGAGCATAGACTACAGACAAAAGAATCATTTAGTTTTACGACTGGCACGGCAGTAACCACGCAGACACTCGCCCTTGCTGGGGACATTATCGATTCTCCAGACTTGGGGGATGTGGGAGATGCTGCAATAGTCGTAAGAACCACCCCAACGCCGATTACCGAATGGACTAATTTCACAATAGACTACGCAGCAAATACCATCTCTCTGAGTGGATTAATAGCGGCAACAGCATATGTATTCGATGTATATTATACTTTCAGCGAGGGCAGCATCAACATAAAAATTAAAACACCAGAGAATAGGTTGGAATTGGTGCTTCTGAATACTGCCATTAAGACGCTCTCTCAGAGAAGTCAGTACAATATTAATACAGCACCGACAATCGTCAATATAGAGATTCTACCAGAGATGTTTAGGTTGATCATCTCGGTAAAGTCCTCAAGAGTGGTTTCGTGGGATGCATATGCAAGGAACAGCACGATAAATATACCATACGCTGTCACAACCAGGGGGGAGATGCCAGAAGGCATCATAGACCAAATCAAAGCAAGGATGGTAGGATGAGGGGGTCGATATGCGATGACCAACTCCGAACTACAACCGATCAAATGGGTTGATGGAAGGGTTGAAAAAGCAGAAAGCAAGAAACTCCTCCGCTGCATAGCGGATTCCAAGCTCTAACTACGACCTACGAGTCACGATCTACGGACCCCTTAGATTCTAATCCCATTTATTTCTTCACCGAGCCCACAGTCAGGGTGAAGGTGGAGCCAGAGTTTAGTTTCGATTTCACTTCTATTTTGCCGCCGACTTTAATAGCCAGCTTCTGGGTTATGTGCAAGCCAAGTCCAGTACCGCTACTTTCTCGAGTCCTGTAATCTTCGGATCGGAAAAATTTGTCGAACAGTTTCTTTCGATCACTGGTACTAATACCTATGCCACTGTCTTTGACCGAAAACACTACAGTACCGCTCTGAACGCCTTTCTGAGCACTTATTGAGACCATGCCTTTCTGAGTGTATTTAAGCGAATTAGTGACAAAATTCTGCAAAATCTCTTGAATATACAGCTTGCTGTTGTCAATAGAGGGCAAGTCTTTGGCGGTCTTGATGGTAAGTTTTAGCTTTTTCTGTTGGGCTTCGATCTTGTAGTTGGATTGAATTTCCCTCATCAGCTCGGCTGGCTCGATTAGGCTAATTTCCATGTCCAAAGCCCCTCTGTCAGCCCTTGCCAGAGTCGATAAATCGTTAATCATTGCCGCCAAGAATAGTATTTGATTGTGAGCTTCTTCTAGGGATTTGCTGATTTTCTTGTCGGCTTTGGTGTTTTTGCTCGTTAGCATTGCGTTTGAAATTTTACCCTCAGTTATGGCGATTGGTGTTCGAAGCTCATGCGAAACTACAGAAATAAATTCGTCACGCTCTTCCTCGAGCGATTTCTGACTGGTGATATCGCGCAAAATAAGCGTGTAGCCTTGTTCAGATCCTGAACCATAGCCGACGCGAATCGGCGATATGTTCACGTAGAGGTAGATCTTGTCATCTTTGCTCAGTGAAAGAATTAAATCATCACGGTTAATGGTGCGTCGATGCTTTTTGGTGTCGGCTACTAAATCAACCTTTTGCCCCTCTTTGTCGGTTAGTTTGAGGTATTTCGACAGAGGCTGACCACCGATTGATTCATTGGTATCAATCAAATCCAAAACAGCACCGTTGTAGTTGACAATCTTACCGGTAGCGTCGGCAACAATCACGCCGTCACCCATACTGTTTATCAAGGAATTAATACGTAAGTGCTCCACTTTCACCTCAGTACTGGTAACTGACAACTCTTCAATTTTCACATTGGCAGCCGAAATAATATTGCTCAAAAATAGCGATAAAGCTACTAAAGTGGCGATCACGGCGAAAAAGTAGGCGAAAGTCGTAAAGTCTGGGCTTGGCTGGTTGATTACGTAGGCGACGGAAACCATGATTATCTGGCTCAGCAAGCTAATGGTTGCTCCACGCTTGCCGTACCACAGGTGGCTCAGGAAAATGAGCAGTAGCCCGAGGAAAATGTAAGGATACCCAATTCCAGCGACCACCATAATGAAGAAAAGATAAACTAAATGGTAGCCTAGGATTAAGATGAGCCTATGAGCGCTAGTGTCAGCGAAAAATTTATTGTTGTACCTCAAATAATTGAGCCCCACGGTAACCAGCCCTAACACGGCGCCAAATATTACGAGCCAGATGCTCAGAGAACCGCTGAGCGCCAGCAGCAACACCGACGCCCCCACAATTAGAAGCATCAACCAAGTGCCCTCGCTCTTAGCGGCGCGTTCTAGTGCTGATATACCTTCTGTTGGTAGGCTTTTTTTACTCATCAATGCTTGAGATTATGCCACAAAGCACAAGCGGTTACTACAGGCTCTGCTTGTTGGCGTTGGATTTTTGGGCTAGAAAATGACCATCTGTTTGAGTTGCTTACGTTCGGCGCGGGCTCCCGGGCGGACAGATTCAAATACTTTCCAAAAATCGGCGCCGTGGTTCATGACTTTAGTGTGAGAAAGCTCGTGCAAAAGAACATGGTCTATCAAATCTTGATCTAGTTTCATTAGTTGAATGTTTAGGTTGATGTTCTTAGCCGATGAGCAACTTCCCCACCGTGAATGAATGTTTTTCAGGCGAAGCTGATTGTACTTGAAGCCGTAAGTGTCCGCCAAGGTGTCGATGCGTTTCGGGAGATAATCTTCGGCGTGTTTTCTCCATATAGGGGCGAGGGCGCGGACAATCTCGTCTTGGACGCGTTTGCTGTTTGGTTCTAGGTGCGAAGGATATTTAACCAGCAAGCCTTTGGTAGTGGTTTTGACTGTAGTCTTTGCCACAGATTTAGATGCCTTGATTACAACTTTTGTGTCCGGAGCAAGCACATCTCCGTCGTTTATTTGACTAGTGTGTTTTGAGAGTTCTAATTTTTTCAGTATCCAATCTTTATTTTTTGCTAGGAATGTTTTGACTGCAGATTGCGATGCTCGATTTGGTTTGGTGACTCTTATTTCGCCACGAGCCACGAACAGGCGGATATTTTTAGCCCTTTTGTTTGTAGTTACTACTACCGAGCCCACTCCATCAATTTCTAGTATTTCTTTCTTCAAACCTAGATGATGAATTGCCGACGCCCGCCAATACTGCGTTTTTTGAGCGATGAATCTGGCTGGCTTCGTTGAAACCTCGAGGGAGCCTTATTTAGAGATTCAATCAGCTTTAGTTTTTCAAGTTTTTTCAAAACTGTCAGTTCTTGAGCTGGGAAATCATATTTGCCACTAACTACCACGTAGTCCTCGCCGTAACCTGGAGCAGTTACTTTATTTAGCAAATAGTCGAAAACTTCTTGGTCTATGTTGAACGAATACTTGTCACCTGGGCGACGCTTGTCGCGGTTAGAGGCACGAGTAAAAGCGGTGTTTAAATCTGTCTGCGCCCAAACCATCAGTGTTTTGATGCCGCGTTTATTGGCGGCGCTGGTTAATTCTTGGCGTTTTGTGCGCACGCCATTGCTGGCATCATAAATAATGCTGGTCTTGGTTTTCATTGCTTGCTCCAGCATATAATCCATTAGTCTTCCTACGACTTGGTTTTCGCCGTCGCTAAACTGTGGATCATCAAACAGTTCGTGCCTGAATCTGTCACCACTGATGTGAATCAGCCCGTGTTTGGCGGCAAATTGGTTGGCAAAATGAGTCTTACCCGAGCCAGGATAGCCGAAAGTTAGGATTAGTATCTGTTTCTTTAGGTTTATCATTGTTGGATATTATACCACTTCTAAATAGTTTGGCTACTTTTGTCTGTCGAATGACTTTGTAGCGTTTAATACTACTGTGGTGGGCTTCGCAAGTTGATGAAGCTAGAAATGAAAAAGCTTGCACCAGGTGTCGCAAACTTTGTTTGTGAGCAGCAGTGTAAGCTGATCAGACTCTCTGGCAGGGGTGGAGGGACTTGAACCCACGACCTTCGGTTTTGGAGACCGACGCTCTAGCCAGCTGAGCTACACCCCTATGCTTGGTTGATTATAACTTAAAAGGTTCAAATCTGGACTTGCCCACGTTCCGCGGGCCCGAAACTACGTTACTTTCAACAAGTTGAAAATCAGAAGGTTTCCTTGCGAAATGCCACAGGCATTTCTGCCACGGTCTTACTCGCTACAAAGTAGCGAATCAGCCGTCGCCACAC
>CAYOYH010000054.1:0-4341 GCA_964408165.1 uncultured Candidatus Saccharibacteria bacterium
GCCAAATGCCCAAATGTTAAATGCCTAAATGCTAAATGTCGTAGGGTGGACGATAGAAAAAGTAAGAAGCAAGAAACTCCAAACTCTCGGCTCCAAGCTCTAACCCCCAACTCCGAGCTACTAGCCACGAAATACGAACCCCTCCTTTAGTTTCGAGGTTGAGGCATAGCTATATAACTCGATTGCAGTATATGTTTTGAACGTTTTAGTCGTCCTGTGTTGGCTTATCTATAAGCAGCGGCTCGATTGATGGGGTGGTGTTAGCGATTTTGACGACATCTTTGTCGACTTTTTTGAGTTCTTTGTGGGCGGTGTTGTAGTGGTTGACAGTAGTCGAAAGCGAGTTGCCGAGTTTGTTCATAAATTGCTCGTAACTAGAAATGTGTTTACCAAGCATGCCAACACGCTTCTCTATTTCCTTGGCTCGCTCCTCTATCTGTAGACTTCTTAGCCCTTGCATCACCGTCTGCAAGTAAGCCGAAAAGGTGGTTGGTGAAACAATAATCACCTTTTTATCAACAAAGGCGTATTCCAACAAATCGCGGGCGCTAGTGCCAGACTGACCGACAGCGCCAGTCAATAAGTCGTAGTAAATAGCTTCGCTGGGAATAAACATAAAGGCATAGTCCAGAGTGTCTTCGTCGGGGCGGACATATTTAGCGGTTTCGTCAATACGGTTTTTGAGATCCGCCTTAAACGTTTTAACCAGCTTCTCTCTTCTGGATTTGTCTTTTTCTTCTACTAGCCGGTTGTAGTTTTCCAAAGAGAATTTGGAGTCCACTGGCAAAATCCTTTTCTTGTCTAAAAACACTACCGCGTCAACGGTCTCGCCGTCTTTGAATTTGTACTGCATTTTATAGCCGTCTGGGGGTAAAATGTTTCCAAGTACCGTTTCCAACATATACTCCCCGATGACCCCGCGTTGTTTTGGGTTCTGTAGAATGTTTTGCAGGGTCTTTAGCTCGTCGGTAACGCTAACTACTTGTTTGTTGGATTCCTTTATCTGGGCAAGGTTCTTGTTGACATCGGCTACGATTTTGGAACTTTCGGCAAATTGCTTGTGAATGTTGTCGAACATCAATTTCTGATTGCGGTCTAGCTTTTCAGACAGTTTGTCGCTGAGCCCTTCCTTGAGGTCAGCCACATTCTGGCTCAAGTTATCAATATCTTGTTTGAGCATAGAACTAGATTCGCTGCCGCCGTGCCTTTTTTTTACCAGCAAAAAGCCAAGCCCTAGCAGAACTGTCGCCTGCACCGCTACAATTATTAAAAGTGTTGTCTCGTTCATCATCTCATTTTAGCACGACAGTCGCACTGGCCGTAAAGTCTCACCCCAAATGCGACTTTTACACACATTCCGCCCTTTCAATTTCGACCCCAGAAGTCCTAGTAGCAACCATCTTACAGTTTTTCTGTTATCACCACAGCTACAGCTGTACTTCCAACAGAGAAAACTGTAACCACGGCTACTACTAGAAACTTCTGGCTCTGAAAGCAAAGTGCGGAATGTGTGTTTTGAAGTAGCTTTCGCTAGTTTTGGAATATTTTGCTTTTGTTATAATTACACCAAAGCTACCTAAATGAGACGCCAAAACCACATGCAAATCTTCTTAAGAGGAGTCCCTTGAGGATAGAGTCGGTACCGCTGGAAAAAATAGTTTCTGACTTGTTCACCAAATAGTCTATACTAGTTGTCGTGATCTACGATTGGTTGATAATGACTAGAAACAGTTGTGAGTACTTTGTTTATCGCAATGCTTTTAAGCCATTGTTCTTTCGAAATGACCCAGAAATCGTACACGATAAAACATTAAAACTCGGTCACGCAACTTCAAATATCCGCCTTCTAAAACCAATAATCAAGCTAGCTTTCCACTACCAACACAAGTCTTTGGAGCAAACTATTGACGGTGTTGGGTATAAAAATCCGATTGGTATGGCAGCCGGTTTCGACAAAAACGCCCACTTGACTTCTCTGACGCCCCTTTTAGGTTTTGGTTTTGAAGAAATAGGCTCTGTTACCGGTGAACAGTGTCTGGGCAACGACAAGCCTCGATTGTGGCGTCTGCCAAAATCAAAATCTCTGGTCGTCAACTATGGACTGATGAATGACGGCGCCGAGAAACTAGCCGATAGATTAAAAAGTAAGAAATTTGATTTACCCATCGGCGTATCCATTGCCAAGACTAACAGTCCCGATACTTGCGAGATGAATGCTGGAGTGAAAGATTATGTGAAGGCCTACGACACTATGCGCAATATTGGCGATTATGTGACTATCAATATCTCCTGCCCCAATGCCTTCGGTGGTCAGCCTTTTACAGACAGAAAAAGCCTCGGCATCCTGTTGAGTGCGCTTGACAAGATTAGAGTCGACAAGCCACATTATATTAAATTGTCACCCGACTTATCAGAGGAACAATTAAACGACATCTTGAACCTAGCAGCGAATTACAAGATAAACGGCTTTATAACTTCGAACCTGACAAAAAATCGCAAAAACAAAAGGATTATCGACGAAAATCCCCCTGAAAATGGTGGCTTCAGTGGGAAGATTGTTCAAGAGCTTGCAGATAAGCAATTGGCTTATATCCGCAAACATACTGGAAATAAATTTACCTTGATAGGTTGCGGTGGGATATTTACAGCTGAGGATGCTTACCGAAAAATACTGCATGGTGCTTCTCTACTTCAAATGATAACTGGCATGATATATCAAGGCCCGCAAACAATAAGTGAAGTCAATCGTGGTCTAACAGAGCTACTTAAACGTGATGGTTATAAAAACATTTCTGAAGCCGTCGGCAAGGCCGTAGAGTAACTGCCAAATAGCAACTTGCATGGGGCTCTCGTCTAGCCAATGAGGTACCGCTCCCGAATAGTAAGCTTACCTAGCTTGCGACAAAGGTCACGGCGTAACCGATGTTGTTGACGCGGCCGGTGCGGCCAATGCGGTGTGTGTAATCGTCGTAGGTGTGTGGAATATCATAATTCACTACATGGGTTATTCCGTCAACATCTATACCGCGAGCCGCCACATCTGTAGCAACCAGAACATCAATTTCTCCGTCACGGAATTTACGCAAAGCTCGTTGGCGTTGCCCCTGAGATTTATTGCCATGTATGGAGTCAGACTTAAAACCACGACTAGCGAGCTCCTTACTTAGTCTGTCTGAACCATGCTTAGTCTCGCAAAAAACCAATGTTTTACCTACGCGCTCTTCTATCAAAAGATCGTGTAGCTTGCCCATCTTGTCAGTTTTATCGCGGTAGCCAATGACCGATTGCTCTACGTTATCACTAGTCTCAGCCGTTTTTGCCATCACCGTCACCGGTGAATGAGTGAATGTTCGGATCAACCCTTCGATCGTCGAACCTAAAGTCGCTGAAAAGAAAAACGATTGCCGTTCCCTGGGCAATTTGCCTAAAATCAAGCGAATATCTTTAATGAAACCCATGTCTAGCATGCGATCAACTTCGTCCAAGACAATAGTTGAGACAGAATCTAGCCGTAGCGAACCGCGCTCTAAGTGGTCTTTTATGCGTCCAGGAGTACCGATGATGATTTGCGGATTTCGTTGCAGGTCTCGTAGTTGTGGGCGTATCGGCACACCGCCAATAAGCAGGGTATCATGGAGTCTGCCTCCGTGTGAAAAAGCGCGCGATTCCTGCGAAATCTGCAACGCCAGCTCTCTGGTGGGAGCTAGAATTAGAGCTTTTTGACCACGGTTATTGAGTAGATTATTTAGCAACGGCAGCAAGAACGCAGCGGTTTTACCAGTGCCGGTGTTCGCTACACCTATCACATCACGCCCTTCCAGTCCTAGTGGTATGGATTCGTCTTGAATCTGAGTAGGCACTTCATACCCGCGACTCTGCAAGTTCCTCCTCAATAAATCATTGATTTTGAAATCCTCAAAACTATGCTTCGGGGCGTACACCGACAACTTGATTGGTTTTGCAGCCTTAACGAACCTTTTAGGGTCGATATACTGGCCACGGCGCTTAGGTTTGTTGTTGTAACTTCTGCGGTTCCCGCCTCGGCTACCCGAAGAATGTCGGGGTCCGCCACGGCCAACAGAAGAAGATGGTCTACGCTTAGTGCGCGTAGAAGTATGATTGTTGTACATAAGAAAACTATGCCTTTAAAAAATTAGTTAATACTTTAGGTTTGCTCTTCCCGGGAAACCTAGTAGTATTGTTAACTTTAACAATTCGGATTCAAGAAAAAAACAGATGCAAGTACCTTAACACAAGAATTATGATTAGACAATAGTAATATTCGATTTGTCAAACCTCAATAGAAATGTCCTATTGATTCCAAAATAGAAATGTCCGGTT
>CAYOYH010000055.1:0-1990 GCA_964408165.1 uncultured Candidatus Saccharibacteria bacterium
ACAGTGATGGACATTCATGTGGCAGGACATATTATTTCTGGTGGGGAAGTGCCGGTGGCTATAAACGGTGCAACTCTAGGCACACTAGATACAGCAGCAGTAGACGGCACAGATGTTGCCGGAACTATAACAGTGACTTTCGACACATCATCCACACCGGTGGCGGGGGAGTTAGCTCAAATTACCTTCAACTCAGCCTACGCCCAAATACCGCGCATCAGCCTAACACCCCTAAACGAAGCTAGCCTAGACTTGCCAGTATTTATAGAAAAGACCACGACTGGCTTCACGATTACTAGTACAACTGCTCCAGTGGCGGGCAAGACATACACCTACGATTACATAATAGTTCAGTAATCTAACCCCCCGGAACCTACTGGTTGCTGTCTGCGATCTATCGCGCCTATATGACCTCTATGCTTTGCTCCCAACTCCCTCCGCCAGCCGGCGGACCCCAGCCTCCCAACTCCCATTGCTAAAGACGGCGCAGAAACGGACCCGGATCACTATGAGAGGTTTTTAGATATTGAGCTTACAAAAAACAGTTCAGTTATGAGTGGTCGGCTGCTGCGAGACTTAATAAAAGACGAGCGTGCAGGGAAATTCTTGGGTAAGACTGTTCAGGTAGTACCTCATCTGACAGGTGCAATACAGCAGAAGGTTGCTGAAGCCGCCAAGGGCTTTGATGTGCATATCGTAGAGGTTGGCGGTACCGTTGACTACTGAATTCATGCAGACGGCGTCTAGCTTGATGAGTCGCATTCAGTAAGTAATCGCAGTAAAACAAGGTGCCACCTTGCAAAAAGGGTGCAGCCCTTGCCTCCAACTCCTACTTTACCGACTTCACACTCCACTCTACAAACATCCCACAAGAACTGACAACCTATAGTTTCGACTATCAAATCATCCACTGGAAAGTTGTTTACAGTGTTTTCAGGGTGCCACCCTGAAAACAAAGCGTAGTTACATCTGTTGTTTACAGGGTGGCACCCTGTAAACTGTCTGCGCCACTAATAGCAACTAGCACTTGAGGGTCTACTGGGAGCACTCCATAGTTGGTGTTGTTGGCGCCAGTGTTCGTAGTTAGAGCCAGTGCTAATATAGATGTTTTTTTTGAAAAATTATTTCCATTGAAACCACAAACAGACAGTCCCTCTGAACTGCAAGGTGGATACTACACAGCTTACAGGGTGCCACCCTGCAGGCAAAGCACAATTACATCTGTTGTTTACAGGGTGGCACCCTGTAAACAATTTGCAAATATGGATAGAATACTGCAGACTGTTACTATGCCAGGAAGGAATATCGAGAAAGATTATATTGAAGATTCTTTTTACCACGCCTACAACCGTGGTTTAAATAAGATGACCATTTTCAAAGACGACAACGACTACCGCGTTTTCCTAAATCTATTAAAAAGAGCCCTAGGCGATGAAGTACAGACAGACAAGCAGTATAGAGATTACCCGAATTTCCATAACGATTTAGAGCTACTATCATATTGCCTAATGCCCAATCATTTCCACCTGTTGATACGCACCAAGAATAAACCTAAATTACTACCAGAACTGATGCGGAGCATCATGACTGCATATGTCATGTATTTTAACAAGAAAAACAACAGGACAGGGAGATTATTCGAACAGCGCTACCGAGCTGTGCGAATAACTAGTGATGATTACCTCTGGCACATTTCCAGATACATTCATCTCAACCCGCTAGACGTAGGACAAGATTATAAGGACTATCCGTACTCAAGCGTCGGCTACTATACTCAAAAAAAGAGTAGTGACTGGGTTAAGCCTGATGAAATTAAGGATATGTTCCAGGAGGCAAAACAGGACTACGGTGATTTTTTGGCTGACTTTGTAGACAGAAAAGAAGAACTGAACGAAATTAAAGCGGAGTTGTTCTAAGGGCTGTTTGCAGGGTGGCACCCTGGTGAAAACAGGAAACGATTGTTTGCAAGGTGGCACCTTGCAACATTAGT
>CAYOYH010000055.1:2090-4120 GCA_964408165.1 uncultured Candidatus Saccharibacteria bacterium
ACCCTGGTGAAAACAGGAAACGATTGTTTGCAAGGTGGCACCTTGCAACATTAGTACAACAAGCTTTGGCTTCGGTGGTTCCACTAGAGAGAATAATCCCAAAAAAACACACGGCAAAATAAGAATGAACTGGCACGGAAGCTTCAAACGAGTAAGTCGGGGTGGTACAATGAATAGGAAGTACGAAAAAGAGGAAATTACACAAAAATGTCAAAAAAGATAATTGCAGTCGCTAATCAAAAGGGTGGTGTGGGGAAGACCACCACCGCTATCAACTTGTCTTCCTATTTGGCTGCGGCTGGCGAGAGCGTACTGCTGGTGGATTTGGACCCACAGGCGAACTCCACCAGTGGTCTAGGTATCGATAAGTTGGAGCTGGGCAATTCAATTTACCACGCGCTTTTTGACAGCGAGCTGGCTGAAGACATCATTATCCATACCGACTACGGAGTGTCAGTTCTGCCGGCTACCCCGGAATTGGCAGCAGCAGAGGTTGATTTAGTCCAAGAGCTAGGGCGAGAGTACAAACTGAAGCAGCTTCTCGATAAGTACAACTTCGATTTTGTGATAGTAGACTGTCCTCCGAGTCTTAGCCTACTGACCATAAATGCTATGAGTGCGGCGGATTATGTGTTGATACCGGTGCAGGCAGAGTACTACGCTCTCGAGGGGTTGAGCCATCTTCTGGATACGATAACCAGAGTCCAGCAAGCTCTAAACACCGAGCTAGAACTTCTAGGGGTGTTGCTGACGATGTACGACAGCAGAACGTCGCTTTCCGATCAAGTGCACACAGAAGTCAAAAAACATTTCCCAGGCAAAGCCTTCAACACAGTGATACCTAGAAATGTTAGAATTGCCGAAGCGCCGAGTTACGGTAAACCAATCTCCGAACATGACAAATGGTCCAAGGGCGCCAAGAGTTATAAAAAGTTAGCAAAAGAAGTCCAAAATCGGACAAAGAAAGGCAGGGAATAATGGCGAAAAAACAAACAGGATTGGGCAGGGGCTTCGATTCACTAATCCCAACACACATCGTGGAGAGTGAATTTGACCCAACGGCCAAGAAAGATAAATCACTTTCTCGAACAAAAAATGTGTTCATTAGCGATGTTAAATCTAACAGAGGTCAGCCGCGGAAAAAGTTCGACAAAGACAGCCATGACGAGCTAGTAATGTCGGTGAAAGCTCATGGAATAATCCAACCTTTAGTGGTGTCTGAGACAGTTGATGGTTATGTAGTGGTTGCCGGCGAGCGACGCTACCGAGCAGCTAAAGAAGTGGGTCTCAAAGAACTGCCAGTAACTATTCGATCACTTAGCGATCAGGCGATTTTGGAAATAGCGCTTATCGAAAACCTGCAACGAGAAGATTTGAACGCGCTAGAAATAGCCACGGCTTTCTACAAATTAGTAGACCAGTTCAATATGTCGCATTCGCATATTGCCAAGAGTACGGGCAAGAGTGAAAGTGCAGTCAAAAACACCGTTAGATTACTGGGGCTACCAAGACCAGCCAAAGATGCACTGCTAGACGGTCGCATAACAGAGGGGCACGCTCGGCAAATTCTGGCCTTGAAAGATTCGAAAAAACAACAGGAACTGCTAGATTTGATACTTCGTCATGGCTGGA
This sequence comes from uncultured Candidatus Saccharibacteria bacterium, assembly GCA_964408165.1. GTDB lineage: Bacteria > Patescibacteriota > Saccharimonadia > Saccharimonadales > CAYOYH01 > CAYOYH01. Next base: position 3,723 of record CAYOYH010000055.1, read on the forward strand.
CTGTGCGCCGAGCAGAACAGTTTGTTACTGCGTACAAAGACGGTGCTACAGACCACAAACAAGCAGTTGAAGCTTCCGAAAAAGAGACGAAGGACACCAGGGCGCTCGAAAAATCACTAAAAACTAAGGTGTCGCTAAGACCAATGGCTAAAGGCGGACGATTGATTATTGAATATAAGTCCAAAAAGGATTTAGACAGAATTTCTAAGAAATTGCTCGGAAAATAGCTTTTAACACCTCTCTGGTAGATGAATATTTTTTGTATTTTTTTGAGAGCGTAGCTCGGTATTGTTTTTGACAGCAAGAGTAAAGGTTCTCTCCAATGCCTGTCCGCCTACTGGCGGAAACCAACTGGTGCTGTTTCGGCAGCACGCCCCATCATTACTTTTGATGGCAAA
>CAYOYH010000056.1:0-3831 GCA_964408165.1 uncultured Candidatus Saccharibacteria bacterium
CCTGTTTCCTGTTTCCTGTTTCCTGTTTCCTGTTTCCTGTTTCCTGTTTCCTATTTCCTGTTTCCTGTTTCCTGTTTCCTATTTCCTGTTTGCTATTTCCTGTTTGCTATTTCCTATTCCCCGCCCACCGCCTACCGACATTAAAGAAAACTGATTAAGAAATAACCAACTACGCCGAGTAATGAGCGAGGGTTTTGTTCATTTACTCCTATGAATAACTAAATGAACCGCCGTAGGCGTTACCGAGCTCCGGTGTAGTTGGTTATTTCTTAGTCATGTTTTCGTCCATGGAGGTGGTTTTACGATTACTTTTGCCATCAAAAGTAATGATGGGGTGTGCTGCCGAAACAGCACTAGTTTGGTTCTTCACCAAAGAACATTGCTTTTGCTGTCAAGAAGGACAATGGGGTACGCTCCCGAAACAGCGTCCTTTGGTTCTTGAAAAGAACACCTATTTTTGTTGTCAAAAAGGACGATGGTGCGCGCGAGCGACAGCAGTTACTAAATTTATTTTTGCTCAAGAAGGTGGGAGCCAACTGCCGAGCCAAAAGACGCCAAAACAACGAATCCGTTAACAGCGAGAGCGTTAAACAAAAACTCGGTGAAGTTGCCACCATCGATACCAGCAAGTACTAGAAAGATGCCAATCACACCAAAAGAAATAGAACTGGCGATGAAGATTTTGGTTAGTAGCGTTTTCATAATCTATAGAGCTATGTCACTGGGCCTTGGTGCGCTTGGGTCTGTAGGAGTTGCTTCAGCAGTAGGCGCTGGAGTTACTTCGACGGATGATGCTTCTGGTGCGACTACTTCGCCCGTTGGTTCTGGTTTTGTAGCGGATTCTTCGGTTTGGACTATTGCTTCGTCTGGCGCGTCAACTACCGGCGCGGTTGAACCTTGGTCTACTATCGGCACAGGCGTGTCGGCGGGGTTGCTGTTTATAAATTCTTCAATCTGACCTTCTACCTCTTTTTTCTCCTGGGCGATGGTTTCGGGCATGCCAGAAGTATTGTCAACTTTAGGGTTGTCTGCTGGATTAGAGGCAGCCGCCTTCTCGTTAGCTTCCTCTGCCTCGGCGAGCTTTTGAATGTCTGGAGGTTCTAGATTATTGATGGGTTCGATTATCTTAGCTTTTCTTGACGCTGGCTCTGGCGTTGAGTTTCCTGATGGATCAGGTTTTACTGGCGCAGGGACTGGTACTGGTACTGGCGCTTTAGGGGCAGGCGTCGCTGGCTCGGCAACTGGCGTTGTTGGTTCCGCGGCAATTGGCTTAGGAGCTACTGGTGCAGGAGTTGGCGGAACGATTGGCTCTGGTACAGGTGTCGGCTCTGGTGTAGGTGCGGGGGCGGGCGTCGGTGCTGGTGCGCCAACAGAACCAGGGTTGGCTATCGCTGGCTCTGAAGCTGGCGTAGTGCCACCGCCATCTTCCAGTACCTCATGCACTACCACCACTACATCTTCAAGCGTCACCTGTGATTTGACAAGGTATCTGTCGGCGCCAAGTTTTTCACCACGCTCTCTGTCCTCGGGCTGGCTCAGAGCGGTCATCATTATCACCTTAGTGTTCTTGGTTTCAGGAGTGGTGCGCAAAATATCCAGCATATCGAAACCGCTTATCTTGGGCATCATCACATCAGAGATGATGAGATCGGGCTTTTCTTTGACTGCCATCGCCAAGGCTTCTTCGCCATCAGCAGCGGCAACAATTTGGTAGCCTTCGGCCATTAAACGCGCGCCGTATATCTCGCGCAGATTGTTATCGTCTTCAACTAGGAGTATCTTTGCCATATTTACCTCTTATTCTAGTGCGTCGTAAGGTATTTTACCATAACCATTTCATCTTTAGATATTTGTTGGCTTTTGGATTGTCGAAAGAGGAGTGTTTTGAGTGGCTTCCAATTGCTTGAGTTGATCAGCTTTTCCTTGATCTAACCGAGGTAATTCTATAAAAAATGTACTTCCCTCCCCCAGTTTACTTTCTACCCAAATACGGCCGTGGTAAAGTTCGATAATTTTCTTAGATATGAAGAGTCCCAGCCCAGTACCGCCGACTTTTTGGGTGGCAGAGTTGTCAACTCGGTAGAATTTCTGGAACAAATGCCGGATGTCTTCTGCTGGTATGCCGGCTCCAGTGTCGGCGATGCTGATAGTTACAGTGTCTTGGGTGCCACTGAAGCCGATGGTTATTTTGCCTTCTTCGGTGTATTTGACGGCGTTGTCGAAGAGGTTGGTCAGAACTTCGCGTATGCGCTCTGGATCGACATTTGCCAAATAGACCGGGCTCATGTTGGGGGTGCCGGCTTTTCCAGCCCCAGCCCCGAAGGATTGGATGACTTGCAGTCCTTTTTTCTCAGCTGCGAAGCGCATATCTTCAACTATCTGCTCCATGAAAGCCGACATATCAGTGACTGCTGGGTTGTTGGTTAGCCTGCCGTCCTCGGATTTGGCGGCCGTTAGTAAATCCTGAAACAGCTTGCCGAGGTGCTGAGTGGAGGTGTGCGCTTTGTCCAGGTAGCCCCTAGCAGCCGAATCAATCTTAGAAACTTTATCGTTGAGGGCTAACGCCAAATAGCCCTCAATGGCGGCCACCGGCGTGCGCATTTCGTGAGACGCCGTAGAAATAAACTCAGCTCGTTGTCGCTGTTGGTTGCGCTCCTGGGAAACATCACGGAAGACCACCACCACTGCTTTGGCGGAGCCGTCTTTATCTTCGATAGGAGAGATTACCAGAGTAACTTCCACGGTTTTGTCCGAACGGGTTCTTAGCGACAGCTCGTTGTTGATGGTTGATTTATTAGAAGCTAGAACCATTTTTATCGGATCCTGACCTTTTTCTACAGCCTCACCCTTTTCATTGACTACTTTAAACACCGAGCGGTAGTTAAGACCTAGTGCATCGGCTTTGTTCCAGCCGGTTATATCCTCTGAGGCCTTATTGAAAAGCTGGACCTCTCCCTCGGTGTCGACCACTATCACGCCCTCGGCAATGGATTCAATCAGCAAATCAGCGCTTAGATCGCTGTTATTAAAAAGTGATTGGTCAGTAGAACTTCCCTTAGTAATCGCCGAACGCCGCCAAATCATGTAGCTAACCATGAAAGGCAGCTGCAAAGTTATGAAATACAGTACAGTCAGCGTCAGGTCGGCATTGTTGCCGGTAGCGCCTAGCGCCTCAGCCACCAAATAGGCGTTGGTTGCCAGCCAGGAAAACACCAATATGGGCAGACCGTACATGTAGCTGAGCATGGCTGGTATCATCCACAGCGCGATGAATTGCGACTGCAACCCCCCTGTTCCCAGAATTAGCGAAGCCAGCGCTGTGCTCATTAGCAAATAAGATATTAATCCCGCAAAAAGGTGGGATTTTTTAGCTACAAATCGGTATACGCCTAGTGAATAGATTAGTGCCAGCACCGACAGAACCAATGTAGTTATGGGTATGCTCAAATTTATTTCGGCCTGAATATCGGTAAATATAAACTCCAAGCTGACGTACGCCAGTACCAAAAGCGCGCTCAAGACGAGCATCGCATCATTAGCATGGTCATACCAGCGTGGGGCTACCGCACGGAAGAATTTCAAAATCTAGTTCCTATTATTAACCACTACCATTATCCACTAAGCCCTATGGGCTAGCAACCAGCAATTAGCAACTAGGAAATAGCAAACAGGAAATAGGAAATAGCAAACAGGAAATAGGAAACAGGAAATGGGAAACAGGAAATGGGAAATGCCTCAGGGTGTACAGTAGACGGTAGACGGGAAACAGCAAACAGCAAACAGCAAACAGGAAATTGGAAATGCCACAGGGTAGACGGTAGACGGGAAACA
>CAYOYH010000057.1:0-3671 GCA_964408165.1 uncultured Candidatus Saccharibacteria bacterium
GAATCTATCGTCTGTCGTCTAACTTACCCCTGTCGTCTGCCATTCCCCATTCTAACTTCTAACCTCTAGAATCTATCGTCTGTCGTCTAACCCCCAACCCACCATCTACCCCTAAATCGATTGGTCTAGAGGAAACCTCATAATATCTGGTAAAATCTTTACATGAATAGACTAATTCTTGCCTCTGGCTCACCACGACGAAAGGACTTACTGAGTGAAGCTGGCTTTATTTTCGATATTGAGCCGAGTGTTTTTGAGGAGGATATGACTCAAGATCTAACGCCTGCTGAACTAGTTAAAAACCTCTCCTACGGTAAGGCCAGAGATATCGCCGACAAGCACACAGGAGAGGATCGTGTAATCTTAGGAGGTGACTCTATTGTTTCATTCGAAGGAAAGGTTTATGGAAAACCAAAAGACAAAGCTGATGCTTTCAAAACCCTCTCACTGTTCAGCGGGAAGAAACACCGGACACTAACTGGTATCACGCTTATCAACGCGAAAACCGGCGAAACTAAAAGTTTTTCGCAAGCCCTGGAGGTTTGGTTCCGTGAACTAAGTAGCGAGGAGATCAACGAGTATATTGATTCCAAAGAACCAATGGACAAGGGGGGATCATACGCCATACAAGAAAATGGCGGGAAGTTTATTGCTAGAACTGAAGGAGACATCACCTGTGCAGTCGGGCTACCTGTTGAAGAAACAATCAAACAACTAAAATTTTTCGGGATAACTAGTGAGACTCAATAAATACATCGCCCAAGCTACGGGTGTTTCTCGGCGGGAGGCTGACGAGATTATTAGTGCTGGGAAAGTTACCCTTAACGGCGCGCCGGCTGAGCTTGGTCGGGCAGTGTCCGGTAGCGACAAGGTTGAGGTCGGTGGGAAGGCTATAAGCTTGCCCCAAAGCTACACTTACTTACTTTTTGACAAGCCTACTGGAACCGTGACCACCAGGAAACCACAAGACAGCGCCAAAACAGTCTACGAAATGTTGCCAGAAAAATACTCTAGCCTCAAATATGTCGGGCGACTGGACAAAGAATCTTCGGGGCTACTACTGCTAACCAACGATGGCGACTACACCCACCAAATGACACACCCCAGCTTTGAAAAAGGTAAAAACTACGAGCTACGCCTCGCTCGCCGATTAAAAAGAGAGGACTTAGCGCAGCTAAACAAAGGCGTACCCCTAGATGACGGCGTAAGCAAACTCTCGGTATCGCTCCTCCCATCTCCCGCCTCCCGCCTCCCGCCTCCCGTGTACGCAGTACGCATGCACGAAGGTCGTAACCGCCAAATCCGCCGAACTTTCGGCGCTTTAGGGTACGAAATCCTGAAGCTCCGGCGAACCGCTTTTGGCCCATACTCTCTTGAAGATCTGCAGGGCAAGCAATTTATAGAGGTAAAGAAACGCTAAGTCTGATAAGCTACCATTCGTAATGAGCAAAAAACTACCCATCGTTGCCATCGTTGGCAGAGCTAATGTCGGCAAATCTAGTCTGTTCAACCGCATAGTCGGACACCGACGGGCTATTGTCGCCCGCGAAGCCGGCACCACTAGAGATTCAATAGCTGATATTGTAGAGTACAACCGTTTTAATTTTTGGCTAGTAGACACCGCTGGACTAAAGAAAGCTGAGGACGATTTTGAAGCCACTATCCAGGAGCAGATATCTGAAGCTGCCGCTGCCGCCGATGTGATAGTGGTTGTGGCTGAATCCACCGTGCGAGTCACGGAGGAAGACCGCCGCGTTGCCAAAATGGCTCTAAAAACTCGCGGGCCAGTGGTGTTGGCGGTGAATAAATCAGACAAAATCGGTGGCCAAGACCTAGAGCATTTCCTGAAACTTGGCATCAAAGATGTGGTGGCAACTTCCGCCGAACACAACATCGGCATAGACGATCTGCTAGACATCGTAACCAGGCAACTCCCCCAACGTGAACACAAAAAATCTAGCGTGGTCCGGGTATCGCTAATCGGACGGCCAAATGTCGGTAAAAGCTATCTGTTCAACACGCTCGCCAAAAAACAACAAGCCATCGTCGCCGATGTGGCTGGAACCACGCGTGACGCTAACAAAACTATCGTCCGCTATCACAATCAGGAAATTGAACTCATCGATACCGCCGGAATTCGCCGACCCGGTAAAATAGAGCAGGGTGTAGAGAAGTTTAGCGTCCTTCGAAGCTTGCAAGCCATTGAGCAGTCTGATGTTTGCTTGCTACTAATCGACGCCAACGAACCTGCCACCCATCTTGACCAAAAGATGGCCGGCATGATTAAGGACGCCAGCAAAGGACTGGTGCTGGTAGTTAGCAAGTGGGATGCTGTAGAGAAAGACGCTTTCACTAGGGACGAACTAGCGCCAAAAATCAAAAAAGCCTTTGATTTCGTACCTTGGACACCGCTGATTTTCACCAGCGCCGTGACTGGTCAAAATGTAGCAAAAATTTTCGAAATCGTCATGGGAGTGGAAACCGAGCGTGAAAAAGAAATCAGCACCTCGACTCTAAACGGCTGGCTCAAAGAAAAGATTGGGCAACACCCGCCTGCGGGGCTTAAAAACCGTCGCCCCAAGCTCAACTACATCACCCAAACAGGCACCAATCCACCCGAATTTACCATCTTTGGCGCCCACACCGAGTTTTTGCACTGGAGCTATAAGAGATTCCTAGACCGCGGACTTCGCGAACAATTTGGCTTCGCCGGCACCGCAATTTCCTGGGAGTTTAAGGAAAAACGCAAGAACAGTAGAAAGACTTAGCGGTATGTTTGTATCAAAACACTCCAAGCTACCTGGAACTTCATATTCTGAGATAATTAAAAGGACGAGGAAAGAGTTTCAAAAAATTCAAAGCCGTAACCCGAAAAGACAGCCTTTTGTGAGGTCTAGATATTTCAACAATGAAAAGGTGTTTATTAAAGTTTTCTGGAATCATCTTGCGCAAAAACACGGAGGCGAACAGGTTGCTCGAGCAAAGTATTATTTGTGCGCCCTCGACCTGATCAGAAACACAAATGACGACCCCGAAACCATGCCTAGCTCTAGCGATAAAAGAATCGTTCTCCATCGCTTTACGGGCGAAACCAAAAACGGCGATGTTTTCTTTGTTCAGATTAAACAAAATAAAAAGTCGGGGCGCAAAGACTTCATGTCGGCATTCCCGAAACGCTGAAATAAAAAGGCCTCCCGCTGATGTAGCCTTGAAACTACGGTGCCGAAGGTCTTATGATTAGACTAGCGCAAGCAAATGCTTGAGTCAAGCTGTACTTACCCAGTCACTCCAGTTAATTTCTGAAAGGAGTGGGTTGTTCTTTGGAGAGCCTGTCCACCTAGGTTAGACGACAGACGACAGATTCTAGAAGCTAGAAGTTAAATTGGTAGATAGTAGGCGGTAGATGGTAGATGGCGGGGGAATTAGGAGCTGGAAGGTTGGTATTTCGTAGCTCGTGACTCGTAGTTGGGTGTTGGGAGCTAGAGCTTAGGGCTTGGAGCCGAGAGCTTGGAGTTTCTTGCTTCCTGCTTTTTTTATCGCCTACCCTGCGGCATTTCCTGTTTCCTGTTTCCTGTTTCCTGTTTGCTATTTCCTATTCCCCGCCTACCGTCTACTACTTACCGACATTAAAGAAAACTGATTAAGAAATAACCAACTACACCGAGTAATGA
>CAYOYH010000058.1:0-3277 GCA_964408165.1 uncultured Candidatus Saccharibacteria bacterium
TTTGCGCCGAGCAACATGTACACGTCTGGCAAATTAATGCGCGACTTAATGAATTCCAAAGGCTTCATCGGTAGCCAATTCGAACCCTGGGCTAGAAAACCAGACGCACCCTTAGCAGTCCCCACCGCTTCAAATATCACTATCGAACCTTCATCTTTTTTATACAAGGTGACTTACAGATACGAGCCTTCGTCTAACACCTACCTACGCTCCATTGCCGGCAAATACCACCGAGACAAAGAAACCGGCATGCAACTAAACCCGAATGTAGTGATTGCGATCAAGACCGATCATCGAATTATTGACGGTGCCGGCCGTTACGGTATTACTCTCACGGGCAATGGTGATGCTTGGATATTCCAAGATGGTGGAGTCCAAAAAGTCACATGGGAAAAGACCGACAGAACATCTAATTTCCGCTTCGTAGATGCCGAAGGGGAGGTGGTTAAACTGAATGCTGGTCAGACGTGGGTGACCACTATCTCAACTGACCGACCAGTAACCTACAGTCCATGAAATACGAGAAAAAATATCATTTAAAACTTCATAATTTCCTGCTAATCTACGGCCTAATCCTATTACTAGCTTCATCTGCAGCGTGGGTGGTGGCGTCTGTGTTTTTGGAACTTGGTTCTCTGGTGGCAGCAGCAATTGGCTTGGGGTTTGGTCTAGTTGTACTGCTTATAATCAGTACGCTAAGTCAAAAAACCTTGGCCCGACCCCTAAGCACCATCGCCAAAGCCATTGTGCATGTCCAAAACAAAGAGGGTGATGCCAGAGTTGAGCCCAAAGGGCTCGGCGAAGAGTACACCAAGGAGCTATCACAACAAATCTTCGAACTTGCTGCCTTGACCAACAATCACACCAACGAAGTCGAATCCCGCAGATCATATTTAGAATACATACTCAAATCCATTCCTCTGGGGGTTTTCGTCATCGACAGAGACGGCATGATCCAATTCATCAACGAAAAAGGCCAAGCCTACCTAGACATTGAATACCCAGACGTCATTGGCAGACACCTAGGCGAGGCGCTACCGTTAACTTTTCAATCAGACGAAACTCTAAGCACTTGGGTGGAATTCTCCAAAGGCAACAAAATCAAAAACGACAATTTCTGGGAGAGAGTCAGCTTGGTGCGTACCGATGCCTCGCGGCACATCTTCGATGTAGTAGCCCACTACAGCAAGGACGACAGCGCTGGCGTAGAAACAGTCGTCGTCATCCACGAGCGAACAGAGGAATACATAGCCGATGAAGCCGAGCTCGATTTTGTAGCAATAGCGGCGCATGAACTTCGAACTCCAATAACTATTATTCGGGGCTACCTTGATGTGTTTGAGGACGAAATGTCCGACACTTTCACTGTCGAGCAAAGAGGCTTACTGCAAAAAGCCTCCGTTTCTGCCGAGCAATTAGCCGACACAGTAAACAACATCTTGAACATTGCTAGAATAGACCAAGAACATATGAGCCTGCACATTAGGGAAGCTAACTGGCTAGAGGTCGTCAATGAAGCCTACGAAAATCTCAAACTTCGCGCCCAAATACACGGACGCACCATAAAGCTATCGACGCCTGAAACCTTGCCAAATATCGCTGTTGATCGAGGCAGTATACTCGAAGTTATAAGCAATTTGGTGGACAATGCCATCAAATACAGTCCCGAAGGCGGTGTGATCGACATTACCGTAAAACACGATGGCGACTTCATTAGCACGACAGTCAAAGACACTGGTGTGGGTATTCCTAAGTCCGTTGTTGGTAATCTGTTTAAGAAGTTCTACCGTTCGCACCGCACCAAGCAATCAGTTACAGGAACCGGGCTGGGGCTCTACATCAGTAAGGTTATTGTCGATTCGCATGGTGGCAACATCTGGGTTCGCTCTATAGAGGGGCAGGGTGCTACTTTTGGGTTTGAACTGCCAACTTACGAATCTGTTGCCGAAGCTTTGAAAAAGGGCGACAGCGACGGACAGGGAATTAAACGCAGCTCCCACGGCTGGATAAAAAATCATTCGATGTATCGAGGGTGAGGGTAGGGAGTAGGAAACAGGGAATAGCAAATAGGGAACGGGGAATATTAAGTTGAAAGTGTTGAATGTTAAATGTTAAATGTTAAATGACAAATGTTAAATGCTAAATGACCAATACCGCATACGGAATACTGAACACTGAACAATAAATGATAGAATAGGGGAGTATGGAAACTAAGCCAAAGAAAATTTTAATAGTAGAAGACGATCGTTTCATCAGCGAAATGTACGCTCGTACTTTACGAAAAAACGGTTTCGAAGTCACCGAGTGTGTTACCGGACCTGATGGATTAGCCAAAGCCAAAGAAGGTGGTTGGAGCTATATTCTCCTAGACATCATGCTACCCGACAAAACGGGCGTCGAAGTGTTGCAAGAACTTCGAGGCGATGGCAAACCACACAATTCTACGAAAATAATCATCATAACCAATTTCGAGCAAGACGACGCCACTCGTCAAGCCATGGAGAAGCTGGCCGACGGTTACCTCATCAAAGCCGAGATTACACCAAGACGCATGCTGGAAATTGTCCAAGAAATGGAACAACAGCAAGCTAACGCCGCACTGGAAGATTCTACCGACACTGCCGAGCCTACTTGGCAGCCTGAAGCTGCTACTCCCGCACCAGAGCCGGATCCATCTCCAGCAGTGGCAGCGCCAGAGGAAACATCTGCTGACGAGCTTGCCCCGCCGAAGCCTGAAGCTCAGCCAACTAGCCCCGAGCAAGACGGTGGGGAAGAGCCTGAGACTCCAGACCCTACGCCTGCGACATAAATAGCACTACTTTGGTAGTACACACCAGTAACGCTTTTGATAGCCTAAAAGAAAGTGTTCTTTGCCAGAACCAAAGGGCGCTGAGGCAGCAGCGCACCCTGCTACACTTTTGACAGCAAAAGTGTCTCAAAACTGCCTCCATGGACGAAAACACTATGAGTATCTGAATGTTCTTTGGCGGAGCTCTCAAACAGTCCGCCAGGTGCTCGGACTGGCTCGTTTAGTTTTCCATAGGAGTAAACGAGCGAAGACTCGAGCTCATTACTCGCCAGAGAACATTCAAATACTCATCGGTTTTCTTTAGTGTCGGGAAGGAACACAGGAAGCGGAATTAGACGATAGACTACAGGCAGTAGAATCTAGAGGGAAAATGACAAAGCCAAGTCTTCCAAGGGGTTCCCTTGGAAGACTGAGTCAAACATCCTCGGCTCATTGACGATAAATCCTTCACTTCTTATCATCGGACTA
>CAYOYH010000059.1:0-3006 GCA_964408165.1 uncultured Candidatus Saccharibacteria bacterium
TGGAGGCAGTTTTATGTCACTTTTGCTGCCAAAAGTGACGATGGGGCGTGCTGCCAAAACAGCGCTAGTTTGGTTCCCGCCAACAGGCGGGCAGGCTTTACAAAAGAAAAACACCCCCTTTCGGGGTGCCTTTTCATTTCTCTAAGCTTTAGGCCAAAGCCGAAGCCAATTGCGTAGGATTGTACCCCACCGTCACATCTTTAATCCCGTCGCCGTTCTCTATGACTGTTATTGGCACCGTCATCGCTCCACTAAGATCTACAGCTTCTTGGCGGCGCTCTGGGTAGTCATCCAGATTAACTTCGTCATATTTCTGCCCCTTAATGGCCAGAAACTTTTTTACCATGACACAGTGGGCGCAGGTGCTAGCAGTGTAGATGGTGATTTTTTTTGACATTTTTATTCCTTTTTTCGTTGGTTTATATTTTATATCGCTAGTGTAGTCAAGTCAAGGCTGAGCGCTATATGCGTCGTTTATTGCCCTATTCTTATCAATTCTACTTCAAAAACTAGATCCGAGTTTGCTGGAATTAAATTCCGTGCTTGCGGGCCATACGCCATCTCTGCTGGAATAACTATTCGTCGAACACCGCCAACTTGCATGCCAGGGATACCTTCTTGCCAGCCCAGTATTACACCGCTAAGCGGAAATGTAACTGGTTGCCCTTGGTTAACCGAGCTATCAAAAACCGTTCCGTCCGTTGCTAGCCAGCCAGTGTAGTGCACTGTTATTTTGTCGGTAGCTACTACAGCCTCGCCTTCCCCGACCACTAAATCTTCAGTTGCTAGGGTTGTTACCGCGCCTATTGGTAGAAATCTATCCACATTGTCTCCTTGAGTTACTGCTAATGGGGTTGTGGTAGCAGGTGGAGCATCTAAGCTTGCCTGTGGCGACACCTCGTTGTTGCCTGGGCGAAACAGAAAAGCACCAACGCTAATTGCAAATACACTAAACACCATAATGCCTACCAAAAAATATATAAATAATTGTTGTCGTGTCATTCCCATCTCCCTCGCTTTAATATTTTGAAAACTCTGGGGGAATATTATATCGTGCTTGGCAGTCTTGTAAAGGTGGATTTACTAAGACTTTGGCACGCTAGGGGCATTTTCTCGAGGCTTCGGGAAAAACATAAACCCTCTCCAGTTTTAAAAGCCAGAGTTTCAAAACCTCATTGAAGAATAGCCTTGGAGTGTATGGAGACTAATCATGCACTCTTTGGCTACACAGGACTCGCTCTAATGTCGCTTCACCCGTCGAAAAAAACTAGGCGTCTCTGAGCGCACTAAAGTCCTAGATTTAAAAATTCTGACAGATTGTCGACGCCAGCATTTGGTTGAAGTTTTTCGCCAACATTAAAACCCTGAGGCTGACCCCCTTGGCTCTGTAAACCGCCCAGCCCTTGGATTAAATCTATGGTAGAGGTCGGAAAATTATCGCTGCTCCTTACTTCAAGAAGCGCGGATTGGCCATTTCTGCTGCCCGGCGCAGGATGTGGGACTGTCGGCTCGTCCACATTAACAAACCCCAGAAAACCAAAAAATACGAACACCACACCTACGAGCATCACTGATTGCTTAGCGTTCACTGTGAACATTACAGACTCTCCTTTCCACCAATTAGTTTAACGACTTGCTGGCTAAAACCTAGCTCCAGATCTTTCTCCAGCTTGTGGGCGACATTGCGCGGGTAGAACACCGTATTTTCCAAGGCGCGTATTTCTAGCCACATCGGCTTGAAAATGTTTTCACCCTCGGCACTCTCTGCCGCCTCCTCAGAATCTGGATCAAGCACCGGCTCTCCCGAAATATATTCACACAGGAAATAGTATGTTTCGCCGAACTCTTTCACTCTTTCGTGATAGACCTCACGCGTAGCTCTACATTCTATAGATGTTTCCTCGCGCACTTCGCGCTCGACGGCCCGTTCGGCGGTCTCACCCGGGTCGATACCTCCACCCGGTAAAGTAAAAAACCTGTCGCCTCGTTTGTTACGCTTTATCACCAAGATCTGTTCACCTCTAATAATAATTGCCCGAGAGATTCGTCTCATTGCTTACAGCCTGTCAGACGACTGATTCGTCTGATTGCCTAATAGTTGATACATGCTACTTGCTTTGCCACAGAGCTAAGCCCCTTTCAAAATACATCTAAACTCAATTCTACAGCACCATCGGTCACAAACTAAATGAATCTCCCCGAGTTTAGCGCCTACCCACCCATGCCTGTACTCGACGCCTGCCTGAGGGGGGTGTCAACACAGGCATAGCTACCAATCAGACAGGCGACAGGCAAAGCCTGCTTATCGCTAAGCTCTCGGGAACCGTCTCTTTAGCCCGCCTAAACAGCATACAAAAAAGAACGAGCTGCTGTGCTCGCTCTTTGGAAAGCTAGTGTTACCACCTCACTCTTTCCTCACTACAATACTACCATTCTCAAAGCGCTTATGGCAAGCATATTCGCAGAAGTATCTTAGGCTATGCTCCGAGCATCAAATTCCCTACAGATGTGCTCAAGGCGTCAGTAAGTTTTCCAGCTATTTTTACGGTCATTAGGATTGCAATGGGCAAAAAAACGAAACCAAGTCCTAGGAAAGACCTAGTTTCTAAGAGGCGCGATGTTCTCACCTCACACTTCCTAACCACATTCATACTCCAGATTCATATTCTTTGCAGACGCACAATACAATTATGCAACAAACTGTGAAAAACTTTTTCAGTCGTAAAGTCTCACCCCAAATGCGACTTTTTTAGTAAACTTTCGCTGGCTTTGTCATTCCCCTCTTTAGATTCCACCCTACGGCATTCGCCATTTAACATTTAACATTCAACATTCAACATTTGGCGTTTCCTGTTTCCCGTTTCCTGTTTGCTATTTCCTGTTTCCTATTTCCTATTCCCCGCCCACCGCCTACCGACATTAAAGAAAACTGATTAAGAAATAACCAACTGCACCGAGTAATGAGCTCGAGCTTTGTCCGTTACTCCTGCGGGATAACTAACGGAC
>CAYOYH010000060.1:0-2968 GCA_964408165.1 uncultured Candidatus Saccharibacteria bacterium
AATGTCACAGGGGATGGAGTTAGACGGCAGAATCTAGAAGCCAAATGCCCAAATGCTAAATGTCGTAGGGTAGACGGTAGATTGCAGACGGTAGACGGTAGGTAGTAGACGGTAGGCGGGGAATAGGAAATAGCAAACAGGAAATAGCAAACAGGAAACGGGAAATGGGAAACGGGAAACAGGAAATGGGAAGTAAGTTGAAAGTTGAAGGTTGAAAGTTATGAAGCGGAAAGCTGGAATCTCGCAACTCCCAACTCCCAACTCATAACTCCCACCTCGAACCTCCCAACTGCGGCCTCAGTGTCGCATTGTGCGACATGGAGCAAACTTACGTTATTTGATAGTAATGTTGCGTTTTTGAATGCGTGAAAACTTAGTTATGAATGGTGAAATTGATTCGCCCGTCAGCCTAGCAATTCTCCCAAGCCTTAGTAGATCGTCCAGTTGAGTAGGGTCGTGCTCTATGATGGTGTAGCCGTCATCGGTCAAGTAATCGCCGACATCCCTGAAAAAATGTTCGTAAATACTCAAGCCTCGGCTGTCATCGGGAAACAAAGCTATGGCTGGTTCGTGCTTTAACCCAGGTTGTTCAGAAATTTTATCCAAAGATACATAGGGTAGATTAGCGGCAATGATGTTGAACTGTTTTTGTGCACGGATTTGTTGAAATAAATTACTTTCAATGAAGCCTATGAAAACATCATGTTTGGCGGCGTTTTTACGGGCAACCTTAAGCGCTGGACGGGAGATTTCTGAAGCGGACACCTCTAGGTCATCTCGGTTTTTTTTCAAAGAAATTGCAATAACACCACTTCCGGTGCCAACATCTAAAACTCTAGATTTATTGCTGGCTGAGCCAAGAATGTACTCAACCATTTTTTCGGTTTCGGGTCTGGGTACAAGAACATTTTTGTTTACTTCGAATTCCAGACGGTAAAACTCTTTGAGCCCAACTAGGTAGGCGATGGGCTCTAATTTAGCTCGCCGGTCTACTAGGCTTTGAAGTTCTACAGTTGAATCGTTGCTTAGTTCGAAGTCTGGCTGAGCTAGGATTGATTCTCGGGACACATTTACTACATGCTCCAACAGTATCAATGAATCCAACCTAGCCGAGTTGCTATTGGAGGTAGTTAGCTTATTTGTAGTGGCGTCCAACCAATCATTTATGGTCACTTTTTCGCCAACTCTCGTTCGGCCATTCCCAGAGCTTCAATGAGGTCTTCAATGTTGCCGTCTAGAGCATCGGGAAGATTGCTGCGGCTAAAGCCGATACGGTGATCAGTTATTCGGTCTTGGGGGTAGTTGTAGGTGCGAATTTTTTCACTACGGTCACCAGTGCCTATTAGCTTAAGGCGCACCTCTGATTCCTCGGATTGTCGCTTCTGTGTTTGATGAGCCAGTAGCCGAGTACGGAGTATCTTCATGGCTTTGTCGCGGTTTTTAATCTGTGACTTTTCGTCCTGCATGGAGACAATCACGCCAGAGGGTGTGTGGGTTATACGAACCGCAGAATCTGTAGTGTTGACCGATTGACCACCGTGCCCACTGGCGCGGAAGGTATCGATTCTGAGATCGCTGGGTTTAATTTCGAGGTCTTTTTCCTGGGCTTCGGGCATAACAGCTACTGTAGCAGTAGAGGTGTGTATGCGCCCCTGACTTTCAGTGACGGGAATTCGCTGGACTCGGTGAACACCAGATTCGTATTTCAACTGGCCATAAACTTGCTTGCCTTTGACTTCGAAAATTACCTCTTTGAAACCGCCAGCTTCGGACGGACTTTCAGAGCTTAGTTCTAGCTTGAGGTGGTTCTTTTCACAGTAGCGAGCGTACATGCGGTAGAGTTCGCTAGCAAACAGTGAAGCTTCGTCGCCACCGGCGCCAGCCCGAATTTCAATGATGGCGTTTTTGGTGTTGTTGGGGTCTTTTGGAGCCAGTAGCTCGTCGAGGGCATCGTCTATACTGGACAGCTCAATACCCAAACTATTCACTTCAGCTTTTGCAAGTTCAACCATTTCTGTGTCCGAACTTCTAGCAAGTTTTTCAGCTTCTTGCAGCTCGGCAGTCTTAGTTGTTTTGCTGTCTAGAAGTTTGAGGATAGTATTGAGCTCGGCGTGGCGCTTGGTTTTCGTAGCGACATTGGGGTCGTTAAAAGCGTCGGGGCGTGCAATGAAATCGGTTAGCTCCCGGTGTTCTTTGCGTAGTTGGCTGGCGTTGTCTTTCATGTCTGACTCTATGGTATCAAAAAATCCACTGGATTTCCCTTTGCTTCAGGTAGCGGACGGCTGGACTAATTATTTTTCGTCTTTTTGCTTGTCGGCTGACTGGCCTTGCCTTGCCTTGGGCTTAAGCGAACCAGAACCAATTTTTTGAACAGATTTCTTGGTTTTTTCTTCAGAGCCTTCCTTTTTGGCAGATGATTTCTTGGCTTTGTTAGCCAGAGCAGCACGTTTCTTTTCGGCGGCGGCTTGCTGGGCTTTGAAGCGATCCACACGGCCTTCGACATCGACGACCCTTTCCTCGCCAGTGTAAAACGGGTGAGAAGCGCTAGAGATGTGAACCTTTACTAGTGGGTACTCGACGCCATCTAGCTTGACAGTCTCCTTGGTCCTGACAGTTGAGCGCGTCAAAAAATTAGTACCATCGTTGGTGTCTTGGAATACTACAGGTCGGTAGTCGGCTGGGTGGATATCTTTTTTCATAGCAAGAGGAGAGTATAGACAAGAATTTACATCTGGTCAACCCCTGACGGAGAGGTGTTTTTGTTAAATACCTGTCCGCCGGAGTTAGACGATAGCCTCGATGCTTTGATCGGGGCTCCGGTAGCGTCGGAGACGACAGATTCTAGAGGTTAGAATAACTAGGCGCTGTTAACGCCAGCGCACCGCATCATTACTTTTGACGGCAAGAGGGAGTGTTCTTTTCAAGAACCAAAGGGCGCTCTTTCGGGAGCGCACCCCATTTACACTTT
>CAYOYH010000061.1:0-2939 GCA_964408165.1 uncultured Candidatus Saccharibacteria bacterium
TTCGAATCCGACCCCAGGAGCCAGGAACATGGTAGGGAATATCACGAATATTGGGTAGTCCGCCAGCTGGCGGACATCTGACTTCCGCCGGTAGGCGGACTAGGTTAATCAGAGGGTTGTCGGTTCGAATCCGACCCCAGGAGCCAGAATGTCTGACCAACCAAGTCTGCTGATGAGCCAAGCTCATCACTCCACTCGGCTTTTTCATTTCTAACTGCGTTGAAAAGGAAATTTATTAATCAGCGGTATCATGTATACAGCTAATTAATAAATTTCTCTTTCCGCCTTGTTAGAAAAGAAATCAGTTCATTCTGGTTCCGACCCCAGGAGCCAGGAAAAATCCGCAGTCTTTTGACTGTGGTTTTTTCATTGTCCCTTGGTTGGACGAGAACCGAATCTTTTGCTCTGTAAAAGTGGTTCGAAGACGAGGAAGCCCGCAGAAGCTTGCTTGACGGTAGGGGCAGGCAGGCTTCGAGGACTGGACGAAGCGCAGCTGTAAAGATAATCCGACCCCGCCAATAGGCGGGCAGGCCCGGGAGCCAGAATGACTGAACAGCCTAGTCCGCTGGTAAACTTGTAAAGGGGCGGCGGACTTGACATTGGTAATACTGTGTATATACTGAGTATTATGAATAAAGTCATCACAATCAAGACCGATGAGGAAACCAAGAAAGCCGCTCAACAACTGGCCAGCGATGCTGGTTTGACGCTGAGTAGTCTTATAAATAGCTACCTTAAACAAGTTATCGTCACTCGCCATATCGATATCTACGTCCCAGAACAGATGACACCAAAACTGGAGAAGCTGATTGAGGAAGTGGAAAAAGAGATCAAGAATGGAGATACCGTTGGGCCGTTTGATAACGCTGATGACTTTCTGAAAGCACTACATAGTGACCCTGATGAAGATTGAATTTACAAAGCGGTTTCATAAGCAGTTTTACAAACTACAAATAAAGCAGCAGAAACAGTTCGATGAACGTCTTTTACTTTTCATCAATAACCCCAAAGACCCTGTGCTCAAAGTACATCCGCTGAAGGGTAGATTTGTTGGTTACTACAGTATTAATATTTCGGGTGACTTACGAGCACTGTTCTACGAAGAGGCTGATGGAATAGTAATATTTGCACTCATTGGGACGCATTCTCAACTGTACGGATAACTTCATTTTGGTTTTTGAAAGGCCAAAGGGCAAATATTTCTTAGCGAATGGAGCAAATGGGGTTTGAAGACACTGGACGAAGCGTATTCGAAAAGCAGTCCAGTCTTAGGATTAGCTTCTGTGCTTAAATACCATCTTAAGCATGTCTTTGCCGTATTGCTCTAATTTCGCCGGACCGATGCCAGAAATATCCAGAAGCTCTTTTTCGTTTTTTGGCAATACCGAGCAAATGCTTTTCAAGGTTTTGTCGTTAAGTACGGCGTAGGGCGGGATAGTCTTTTTCTTAGCTACGCCATAGCGCCACTTACGAAGTTTTTCGAACAAAGCTTCATCGTAGTTGGTTATTTCGTCTGAAGCTGGCCCGAGGACTTTAATTACTTTTTCATGGTGGGTTTTGGTGGTTTTTTCGCCAATTGAACTTAGCGACGAAGACGCTCTGGCAGATTTAGCCCTCAGCGATTTATCGAGCACCAGTATTTCAGGGTGAACCACCATAGCTTGGTTGTTCATGCCCTTAATGTACAAACCATCAAGGTTGCGCACTCGACTGAGCGCCACATAACCCATGCCCGGCTCAAAAGATCTAGACAGGTCAATTTCGGCGGCGTCCAGACTCATACCTTGGCTTTTGTGGATAGTAATTGCCCAGGCTAGGCGCAGGGGTAGTTGGTCAATCTGGGCGACAATTCGGTCGCCGTCGATTAGTTGCCAACTAAACGGCTCGACAAGATAGGTTTTACTGGGCGTAGCCACGAGTGGAGCGCGTGATTCATCGTCAAAACCAACAACTTGACCTCGAGTACCATTGACATAGCCTTCTTTAGGGTTGTTAGCCACAAACATAACCTCAGTACCGAGCTTTAACACCAACAGTTCGGAAGCCAAACAACTAGAAATCATGGTTTCAACAATCTTCTTCGCACCCTTGGTAGTCATGGCGTAGCTTTGCTTCTGGGTGTTTAGTTGGTCTAATTCTTTTTGGTTAATTTTATCGACGGCGGAGTTATGGGTGTAGAGTCTGGTGATGGTTGAGCTTTTGGGGGTTTCACGAAATTTGTCTTGCAGGTCCAGAAAGTGCGATTCGTCAACTTCGTTGCCTCGGATGGCGCCAAGAATACTCAGTAGCTGATTGTCATCTTGGCGATGCTGTTCGCTTAGGTAGCAGACCTTGAGGTTCATATCGCGCCAGGCGTTAGATTTGTGAACAAAATCTGGCGGTGAACGGTCTCTAGTAACTGGTGGTAGCTGGAACAAATCACCGCAAAGTACAACTTGTAAACCGCCAAACGGCTTGGCTTCGTCTTTGAAGGCGCGGCAAACTTGGTCTACGAGATCTAGGCGCACTCCGTGAAGCATAGAAATTTCATCGATGATTAGTATCTTGGTTTTCTGGAAGCGACTTTTTAATCTGGATTTGGTTTTTAGCTTGTCTATTTCATCTGAGCTTAGCGATTCTTTGATACCAATTCCCGACCAAGAATGGATGGTCATACCCCCGATATGCGTAGCAGCGATGCCGGTACTGGCGGTAACACCGACGCTGATTTTGTGCTGGCGCAGATGAGCAATAAACTGATTTAAGACAAAAGTTTTTCCGCTACCTGCAGCGCCTGTCAGAAAAACATTGTGTCCGAGTTTTAAAATATCTAGCGCTTCTTTTTGAGTCATGAGGGTTTATTGTGGGGCTTGACTGGCTTGTAGGCAAGCGAAGAAGGTGAGCCTCGGAAAATTCCCACTAACAATGCGACAAAGCTAAGACAATAAAATAGCGACACC
>CAYOYH010000062.1:0-2937 GCA_964408165.1 uncultured Candidatus Saccharibacteria bacterium
TTGCTACACTTTTTCTGTAAAAAGTGTAAATGGGGTACGCTCCCGAAAGAGCGTCAGCTAGTTGCTGTCAAAAGTATCTTGCGGTGCAACGAACGAATCAACACTAATTCACAACTCATAAAACACCCTCTCGCGTTGCCAATTCTGCATCAACACTACTTCCCCGTCAGAAGTGAACTGCTCTAGGTAATCGTAAATGCTAGCTTCTGGCTTAACCCATTCGAATTTATTTTTAGAATTTTCCTGCCTAAAACCCTCGGCCATCCACTTAGTAGCTGGGGTTTCAATAAACAACACTCGGTCAATGTTAGATTTAGATAGCTGAGCGCCAAGCATTTGGTGCAAGCGCACTTTGTCTTCTCCGAGCTCGATAATACCTGCTGTGATATAAACTGTTTTAGTTTTATCTAGGCTGTCTAGAAACTCAATGCCGACCAAAAAACCATCTGGGTTACCGTTATGGGTGTCGTCAATGAAGATGGCGCCGTTACTTAATTCTCTAGAATTAAAGCGCCGCCCTTCGGGCTTTGTGTTCCCAATTCCTCTGACGATATCTTTCTTTTCTGCACCTAGACGATCGGCCAAATACACCCCAGCAAGTAATGGCCCTACCTGATGCGTGCCGAGCAAGTTGCTTTTAAGCTCAAGCTTGGTCTTGCCCTTCGTGGCTACGAAACTGGTGCCGTCCATGCCTGTCTTTGCCTTACTAGCCTTCCACGACCCCGCTTTTTTCAAGCTGTACTGCACATTCTTTTCGTCTTTATTCTGCACCACTAGTTCGCTGTCGGTGTTGACTAAAATTTTATCTCTGTCGACAAAATGTACAATCTCAAATATCGCGTCTATGATATTTTCCAAAGTTTTCATGCGCTGTAAATGTTGTTCGTTAATGCCAGTAACAACAGCGTAATCGGGCTGAACAATCTGGCAAATCTTAGCAATGTCGCCCGGTATATATTCGCCCATTTCTACTATTAAAATATCTTCATCACCGTCTAGGGTGGACGCGAAACGACTAATTCCAACTGGCGTGTTGTAATTGCCGGGAGTGGCGGCCACTTTCATCCCCGCCCCCAGAACTTCAGAAAGAATTTCTTTCATAGTTGTTTTTCCGTAGCTACCAACTACGCCAATTTTAATAGCTTTGTGGTTGGCAAAAATAGCCTTGGCATCTTTGGCCATTTTATTTTCTCGAGGTCTACGAACAAGCCAATCCGCTAGTATCAGAGGTAGAACAATTATGTAAGCTCCTAGTACCGGCGCCATGACGATTACGCCTAGTCCAACCAACGCGCTCTGCCACGAAGCGCCAACTACAGCAAAAAGAGCACTGGCAAGATACAAAAAAGATAAAATCGCCCACATCAGCCTCCTCATGGCTAAAAAAGCCGGTGTAAAATCAGGTCGCATATAGTTCGACACTTCGTCGAAATCGCCAATACTGCGATATGATTTCAAATACCAAGCAGCGTTGTATTCATTGGCTTGCAACAGATAGGCTACCGTGTTCACATAGGTTGGTTTATACAGGCTCGTTAGTTTTTTTATCATAAGAATTCCTTGATTAGGGTCAGGACTTTGTCTGGTGCGTTCTTGTGTATATTATGGCCGAATTTGCCAACCGTAACTAGTTTCGAGTTTGGTATCAGCTCTGCAAACTGCTCTCCATGCTCCAGCGGAATTTGTCGGTCATTACTGGAATAGATAAGCAGTGTCTGGGCGTGAATGTCTGGCGCCCAACGGCGTGAATCCTCGGCCACCAGCTTCTTAAATGTTCCATCTAAATCGCCGGCCCCTAAATAATCAGACTTCGCCACCTTGTAGAGTTTGGTGCGTAGTTTTTCTTGCTGGACTTTTGGCAACACCAAACTAACGACCCTGCCGCCCTTAGCTAGCGCATTGAAACCATGCGATTTAACACCTTTTTTTTGCGGAATACCGGCGCCGGCAATTACGACAAACTTTTCCGTATTTACAGCGCGTCTGCCAAGCGCGTTGAACATTATTCGCGCTCCCATCGAATGCGCTACTACAGCGTAAAGCTCTGGTTCCTCGAGTTTTAACAGTGCTTTGGATACGAAATCAGCGTATTCGCTCGCCCCCCACGGTTCTTTCGGTGTCTCAGAACCGCCAAACCCGGGTAAATCCAGTCGCAAAATTTTGTAATCCCGCTCCAGTTCTTTGGCCAGAAAATCAAAAGTTTCCAAGCTGTCTTTCCAGCCGTGTACCAATAAAACTGGCAAGCCACCACCGCTCACCTCAACCCTTGTGTCTAAACCGTCAATTATTAGATTCATACCGTAGTATTTTAACAGGAAAATGCTGAAATTAGCGTTAAATCACTTGTGGTGGAGCTACAGGGACTCGAACCTGTTGAGTATATTTAATAATTTGTGGTGGAGCATATCGGACTCGAACCGATGACCCCTTCACTGCCAGCGAAGTGCTCTAGCCAACTGAGCTAATGCCCCTCCACAAATTATTAAACTTCTGCCAACGCAGGTCGCGTCCCGCGGTCACTTCCAGCGACCCCGCTAGTTTCAAACTTTGAACCAGTTCAAAATCTGAAACATAGCCTTGCGAAAAGTTCCAAACTTTTCTCACCCGAGATTTCAATACTGCAAACAAGTTTGCAATCTGAAAGTCTCCTTGCGAAATGCTACCAGCATTTCTCACCCTCGACACTCAGCTTAAAAGATTTCTGCTCCCATGTCATTCGACATGGCCCTATCGAATGATAGGGTAGCCAACTGAGCTAATGCCCCTCCACAAATTATTAAACTTCTGCCAGCGCAGGTCGCGTCCTGTATGACGCTAAATTATACCTAAAACCCTAACTGATAACTATCTATTTGGAGCTAATGCCCATTTCTAGTTGAATTTCTAGCTTTTGCATATCTGTTAATCATGCATAAGTAATCTACAAGGAGATTACTT
>CAYOYH010000063.1:0-2506 GCA_964408165.1 uncultured Candidatus Saccharibacteria bacterium
GTAATGATGGGGTACGCTGCCGAAACAGCGTCCTTTGGTTCTTGTAAAGAACACCTATTTTTGCTGTCAAAAAGGACGCTGCGGTACGCTGGCGTTTCTAGACGATAGACGACAGATTCTGGAAGCTAGAAGTTAAATTGGTAGATGGCGGGGGAATTAGGAGCTGGAAGGTTGGTATTTCGTAGCTCGTGACTCGTAGTTCGTAGTTCCGAGTTTCTGTTTCCTGCTCCCTATTCTAGATTCTATCGTCTGTCGTCTACCGTCTGCCCTCTATCGTCTAGAATCTGTCGTCTAATACATCCTCTTGGTTCTTTTAGCTTTGTCGCATTGTTAGTGGGAATTTTCCGGCTGTGGAAGCCTAAAACTCCTAGCAATGAAATTGCCCCAGCAATCACCTGGTGCTAACTACTGTGTTTAACCTAACGATATCACAGTATTGACTGCCGGATATCTCCACGGCGCATGAGGCATTTATACCGGCTTCGTCTAGTAAATCAGTGGCGGCAGTAGATAGCGTCAGTGATATTCTGTAAAAAGGAGTCGAGTTACCACCGTCAGCTAGTCTAGAAACTTCCATGTGCTGTACGCCAACTCTTCCATGCAGTAAGTCCTCGCCCAAAGGAGGATTGTTTTCATCTATGACTAACCCGTCTATGTGCAAGCACGAAGTGTCACGAGCCATGATTAACCTCATCGGTGACCGGACATCCTGACTATCTACTGGAACAAACCAATAGTAGCTGTCGCCATTTAGCATAATGCAATCATCAACCCCCGAGCTAACTGCCACTACGCTACTGGATCTAATTTCTCGAGTTAGCATGTCTACTGTGCGCCTGGCCTCGCCTTGAACAAGCTTAACGGTAATGCCTTGGTTGTAGGCTCGGTTCACCACAATGAAGCCGGTGGTTATGAACATTAAGATGAAAGTGAAAAAACCCATGGCTATGACTATCTCTACCAAAGTAAACCCACCTGAAACTTCTTTGTGGTTTTGGCGGGTGAAGCCTCTGGCGCCTGATTGGCTCATCTAGACAGCCTTAAGATTAAACCACTTCGCTGAAGACCCTCGCCACCTATGCCCTCCCAGCAGGA
This sequence comes from uncultured Candidatus Saccharibacteria bacterium, assembly GCA_964408165.1. GTDB lineage: Bacteria > Patescibacteriota > Saccharimonadia > Saccharimonadales > CAYOYH01 > CAYOYH01. Next base: position 1,096 of record CAYOYH010000063.1, read on the forward strand.
ATAAACGAAGAAATTGGTATAGCTTATGGGCGCGCCGCCATTCACAGCCTCAACCCAGATATTGTACAGCTCTTCTGAATCGTTAGTGATTTCATGGGTAGTGTCCTCAGTGACAACTCGCTCAAACAACAACCCTCCTTCGTCATCCACCCTAACTGCAAACGCTGCCGCTGAGGGGTTTGGTCTAAGTTCGCAAAAATTGGTACTTTCGTAACTGGTGATATTGCCGCTTGCTAATTCACGCCAAAAGGCGTCCTGGCTTACCGAATGCTTGGCTCTGATTAGCTCTACCTGAGCCTGCATTAGATTACTCACCTGCGTTCGCTCATCGGCCGATTGAATCAACCGAGTAGCTCGGTTTGTCAGCGTAAATGCACCGGCCATTACTACTGAGAGCACTGCCGTTGCCAACAAAACCTCGACTATGGTGTCGCCGAGTTCGTTAAGGTGAATTTTACGCATACTAAATGCACTCCTCGTCATCAAAAGTCAGGGTCATAATCGATGCACTATCCATGCTAATCGAAGCCACCCTGTCTTCATTGTTTGAATCCCTGAAACACAGCCTCGCATTAACAGTCGAGCCAGCTGTAACCAATGGCGAAGTGGCAAAATTAACGTCATCGATATCCCTAACGATTGAGGAAAAAACAATCGGTATAATCCGGTTTGATTCAAGACTCCTAAGCCAGCCGATTTTGTCGATATTTCCGTCAATACCATCGGCCACTGAACTTGATAAATCAAATTCAACGCCCCAGTTAATATCGTACCTGTTGAGCGCAGAGCTTTTTCGCGGACTAGCCCCAGCTATTGTGGCGATGTCTGACGAGTTGACAGCTAGCGCGCTGGCACTCAGCTTTTCGGCATAGAGAGTGTTGATAATCAAATCCGACTCAGTGCTAGATGCATCGACAGGTTCATTAAAGTTAACTACCCTCCCCAGGAGCACACACTCACCACCAGTTCCAACAGCTGTTCCAGGACTGCCGCAACTCGCTGGCACCTCCAGACTACTGTTGACGCCGTTTCGGACTTTGCTTTGTTCGCTGGTTAGAAAATTATGCAAAGAACGCATGGAATCACTAAACTGAATGTTCGCAGTGCGATTGCCAATACCGGCAAAAGCTATCAGCAAAAAAAGCCCGCTCAGTGCCAGAAAAAGTATAACTTCGATGATGGTAAACCCACCTGAAACTTCTTTGTGGTTTTGGCGGGTAAATTCTTCTTGGTTTGCGTGAGCCATATCAGACAAATTATAGCATAAGCATAAATTGTTTTTATCTGTCCGCAAAGTCTCGCCCCAAATGCGACTTCTCCATGACTTTCGCTAGCTTTGTCATTTCCCTCTTTAGATTCTACCCTACGGCATTCGCCATTTAACATTTATCATTTAACATTTAACATTTGG
>CAYOYH010000064.1:0-2175 GCA_964408165.1 uncultured Candidatus Saccharibacteria bacterium
TCGTCCATGGAGGTGGTTTTGCGATTACTTTTGCCATCAAAAGTAATGATGGGGTGCGCTGGCATTAGCAGCGCCTTTTGGTTTCCGCCAGTAGGCGGACAGGCACTGGAGAGAACCTTTACTCTTGCTATCAAAAGTGTTGATGCGGTGCACTGGCATTAGCAGCGCCAAGTTGTTTCTTTTCAAAAGAAAACACCCCTTTTTGGGGTGCTCTTCTAGATTCTAGAATCTGTCGTCTCCGACGCTACAATCGGAGCCCCGCCCGAAGCATCGGGGCTATCGTCTAATCCCTCTCGACACTAAAGAATTGTTAGACAACAAAGTCAAAGGGCTCACATTCCCATCATTCCGCCACCCATACCACCACCTGGCATAACTGGAGCTTCTTTTTCTGGAATATCCACCACTAGCGCGCCCATAGTCATAGCCGTAGCCGCTATAGACACAGCATTTTGAATCGCTTCACGCGCTACCCGCGTTGGATCAACAATTCCTGCCTTTTTCACATCGACAAGTTTTTCATCGCTACTGACATCTATACCCATGCCACCTTTAGAATCAAGAACTTGAGGCAATAAAGCATCAGCGTTGAAACCGGCGTTGCTCATTAACTGTCTAAACGGTTGCACTAAGGCGCTCTTGAGCAATTGTGCGCCGGCGCTGCTGGAATCGTTACCGGTAGTTACAATTTGTTTACTCAAATCTACCTGCGTTACTCCGCCACCCGGAACAATACCCTCGTCCAGCGCCGCTTTGACCGCCGCTACGGCGTCATCTACCCGGAATTTCTTTTCTTCAATCTCGGTTTCTGTGGCTCCACCGACTTTAATCACCGCTACTTTGCCACTCAGAGCCGCTCGGCGCTTGTCGAAATTTTCTTTGTCGTATTCGCTAGTCGCCTGCTCGGCCTGAGCTGTGATTTGCTTTATACGAGCGTCTAGCTCGCTAACACCGCCAGAACCTTCGATGATGGTGGTGTCATCTTTGGTGACTATAACTTTCCTGGCTGTACCTAGCATATCTAGGGTGGCGTTCTCAAAACTATGCCCCTGGTCTTCGGAAATTACTGTCGCACCAGTCAAAATAGCAATGTCCTGCAACACTTCTTGGCGACGATCGCCAAACGCTGGTGCTTTGATTGCCACGGTGTTAAACACGCCTTTTAGTTTGTTGAGTACTAGGGTACCCAAGGCTTCACCTTCGACATCTTCAGCCACAATTACTAGGTCTTTCTTGCCGGCTTGAGCTGCTTGTTCGAGAATCGGTAGGAAATCTTGCACGCTTGAAATCTTCTTGTCAGTGACCAATATTAAAGGTTTTTCGTAAACTGCCTCCATGCGGGTAGCGTCGGTAACCATGTACGGACTAACGAAACCGCGATCCATGGTGAAACCTTCAACGACTTCGCTCTCTAGCTCTAGCCCTTGACCTTCTTCTACAGTCACCACGCCGTCTTTGCCGACCTTGTGAATGACATCGGCAATTAGTTCGCCAATGATCTCGTCGCCAGCTGAAATCGTAGCTACTTCGGCTACTCTTTGGCTGTCGCCGTCAATATTTTCAGACATGGTAGCCAGCTTCTTCAAAACTTCAGCCCCAGCAGTTTCCACACCTTTACGCAGTTCCATAGGATTGTGGCCGGCAGCAATTAGTTTGTTGGCTTCGTGCAGAATATGGTAAGTCAGCAAAGTAACGGTGGTAGTTCCATCACCAGCGACATCGTTCATCTTGTTAGCAGCCTGCTTGATAAGCTCGGCACCGACTCCATAGCCCAAGGTTTCGTCATCATCTTCAGGTATTTCTACCGCTTTGGCCACGGTTACACCGTCGTGAGTAACCGTCGGCCCGCCGTAGGATTTACCGATTACCACATTACGACCTTTCGGCCCCATAGTTACTTTTACGGCATCGTAGAGTACCTGCGCTCCGCCAAGTACCCGCGCCCGGGCATCTTCATCGTAAAATATTTTCTTTGCCATTTTAACACTCCTCGTAATCGTTAATTATTAATTCTCGGTTTTCGGTTTTCGGTTTTCGGTTTTCACTCCTGGAGACTGTTTTGCTATTTATTCTAGATTCTGCCGCCTAGTATTTTAATGTCTAGCGCTTCCTATTCCCTGTTCCCTGTTCCCTGTTTCCTGTTCCCTGTTTCCTGTCTACCCAACGGTAGCCAAA
>CAYOYH010000065.1:0-2138 GCA_964408165.1 uncultured Candidatus Saccharibacteria bacterium
ACAACATTCGGTCAAGGCAGTTGAAAAAATAATCTTTAAGGCATTGCGTGGCAGCCATGTCATCCTTCCTGATGATGAAATAGCCTCTGAGAAAATACTGAAGCAAGTTGATAAGGCCTATGGCGGCAAGCTTTTTGTCGGCTTAGCAAAACGTATTGGGTTGGTGGTGCCAAAGCGTGGTAGTGGTGCACGGTTTGTTCTGAATGAACAGCTCTTGAGAATGCTTGTTATCACTGTCGTCCCCATTGGAGGCAGATTAACCTTTGATACCTTTAAAGACCTCCTTGAATGTCGGTACGGTCTGGTTTTTGATGCTGATGGATTTGATAGAGTTAGTAACTGGCTGAGTGGTAAAGGTATCTATCTGCCTGGCAATACAGACGACTGGTTGCAGGAAATGCTGGAAGCAGCGGGATTTTTAATCCATCTCTCTGATTCCTGCGCTCTGGTTCACAACCCTGCAGACCATCTTGAAAATGAGGAAAAAGAATGAGTTTTTTTGCCCACACCGTTTTTCATCATCTAAAAAAACAGGTTGATAAAGTTCGTTTAGAAAAAACTACCAACCACAAAATGATAGTGATGATCCCGGCAATGCCGGAGAAGACACTTTGTGCAATAGCCAAAATTATTACAAACTATTGCTTACAAGATGGTTCTCTGAATTTAACATTAAAAATTGCATCTGTTCTCACCGACCAGTGGACTTTGACGGGAAAACAGCTTGTGAAAACGCAGGGTTGGAAAGATACACGTGGAAATTTGACACACTATCGGAACATCTCTGAGGGAAAAGATACATTTTTGCTGGTGGTACTGTGTGGCGCTGATCGAGTGACCGATGCCGCAAGTCTTGCAGATTTTCATACTCTTGATCCAGAGATGATATGGAAAACTGATATGCAAGAAAGTTTTCGTGGCTGGATTATTGAAAAAATGAACCACGTAGGGCTTCAAGATTATGAATCAGAGCTACCAGATTTTGATCGTATATTAAAACCTCTTCTTCAATGCGGTCGTGGCGATCTTTTGCAGATCAGTGATTGGCTCGAGGATTTAAATCTTAATACTGCTGAGAACGCTCCTGATGCACAACGAATTATGCTCAGGGAGCTGCAAGCATTTGGCTTACCTCTGCTCGCTCGCTTTCCTTTTAAATATAAACGGAAAAGTTTATCACTGTATATCAACAAATCTGCAGAATTCTATAACTACACTCTATTTCTCGAAGCTCGTCAACGCGATAAGGCCAGAAATGCAATTAACAAAATACTCGAAGAACTGTCGAACGGAGAACATATAGGAATCCCTCTGGAAGATGAAGATGTTTGTGGCCCATATGCAACGGGTGAAGAATTTCTGGGTGGTCTGAAAGAATATACTCAGACTGAAAATCTAGTAGAGCGTGAAAAATTACTTCAGTGCGACTTTGTAATTATTTGGGATAAAATTTTAAAATTTAAGAAACAAGAGAAAAAGGAAAAACGGCTCAGTGTACGAAAATTAACTGGTAACCCAATAGAAGTATTGTTGACAGCGACATGGATGACATTAAAAGATTTTTGCCTGGAAAACAAATCTGAATCGGAAGTAAAAATAGACGAAATTGCTATCGTAGCCGTTTTATACAAGCATGATATAGAAAGTGGCTCTGATGTTGAGGAGAACACAGAACTCGCACTTGAGCACCTCAGGCGTTTAATAGGAGGAGTGGATCAAGTCCTCTCTGGCCACTTAAACTTATTGAACAACGATGGGTCTGAAATTGCCATATTTAGCGACTTAGTGAGCCAGGAAGTCACCTGCCGATACGGTAAAAGTGCAGAGCCTGTTTTGGAGTTTTCTGTAAAGATACATTATCCAGAAAGTGACAAAGAATTTGTTCGAAAGTTTGGTTGGAGACTTCCGGAACATCATATGTATCGCCTGTCGGTAGAGTTGTTGCTGAGAACACGAGAAGCTTTGGCAAAGCTCCCAGAAATCCATAAACTACCTGTCTTTCATATCTCCTATTACGAAGAGTTACTGCAAGCTACAGCAGACGAAGAAATTCGGCGTGTATTGCTTCACTCAATCAGAGACGAAAGAGATAATAAGAACGTTCTTACTAATCTCCTTGGAGGTGATTGGGCTAATGA
>CAYOYH010000066.1:0-2064 GCA_964408165.1 uncultured Candidatus Saccharibacteria bacterium
ATCATTTGTCATTGAGAAGTGGGAAGAAGACGTGGTGAGTGTAGAACTCGGTGTAGACCATATAAAAAAAAAAAAATACGGCGGGATAGACGATAGACAACAGACAACAGACGATAGAGGGAAGGTGGACGGTAGAACTAACGGCAAGGCAAGAGATGAGATAGATGTCAGGAAAGCGCAATGGGAGCCAATTGAGAAGTTAGCGAGTGATGTTAATTCAGGCAAGGTTAGCGCGACTGAGTTAGTAAGGAAGAGCCTGAAAGCCATTGAAGAGTCTGAGGAGTACGGAGCGCTGCTACTGGTAGTGAGAGAACAAGCTCTTAAACGAGCCAAAGAGATTGACGAGCGCATCAAGAAGGGCGAGGAAGTCGGCAGACTGGCTGGCGTGCCGTTCATCGCCAAGGACAATTTTCTGACCAAAGGTGTTGAGACCACCGCTGCTAGCAACATTTTGAAGGGGTATATTCCGCCCTACCAATCGACTGCGGTCTCGAAACTGGAAGCCGAAGGGGCGATACTGGTAGCCAAAGCCAATCTCGATTCGTTTGCACATGGTTCTAGCACTGAAAATAGTGATTTTGGAGCTACGAAAAACCCACATGATTTAAGTCGAGTTCCCGGCGGTTCATCTGGCGGTTCGGCAACAGCGGTGGCACTTGGTTTAGCGCCCTTCGCTCTGGGCACTGATACTGGTGGTTCGATACGCTTACCGGCCAGCTACACCGGAACCGTTGGCGTTAAGCCAACCTATGGCTTAATTTCTCGTTTTGGCGTGGTGGCGATGGCTAGTTCAACCGATGTAATTGGATCGATAACCAACACTGTTGAAGATAGCGCGCTAGTGATTGAGGTGATGGCAGGACGCGACGCTCATGACAGCACCACCGTCGAGCGCAGTGAAGATGATTACTCTAAACTCGGCGTAGACCTAAAAGGCTTGAGAGTCGGCGTAGTCAAAGAACACCTTGGCGAAGGCGTATCGGAAGGTGTGAAATCATCGGTAAATGAAGCCATAGCCAAGCTAAAAACCGCCGGCGCTGATGTGAAAGAAATCAGTATTCCATCGCTTGATTTAGCGCTAGCTTGTTACTACATAATCCAGCCAGCCGAGGTCAGTTCCAACCTAAGCCGATACGACGGCATGCGCTACGGCTACAGTGACCCCAGAGCCAGCGATGTTGAAGAAGTCTATGATTTCACTCGCTCCAAAGGCTTCAATTCCGAAAACAAGCGTCGAATCATGATCGGAACTTATGTTTTGTCTAGTGGCTACTACGATGCTTATTACAAAAAAGCTCAGACTGTCCGAACACTGCTGATTAATGAATTCGAGAAAGCGTTCAAGGACGTTGATGTGATGGTGGGGCCGACAGCGCCTAGTGTAGCTTTTAAACTTGGCGAAAACACCAAGGATCCGCTCCAGATGTACTTGAGCGATGTTATGACTGTCGGCATGAACTTAGTCGGCAATACTGCAGTTAGCGTGCCGATAGCCAGATCTGAAGGTTTGCCAGTTGGTTTGCAGGTTATCGCTCCGCAAAAAGCTGACAAGCTGGCGCTTTCGGTAGCTCAAAAAGTAGAGGAGACGGCATAATGCTTGAGTTTTTGACACTAATTGGCGGACTGGTCTTGCTGGTGGTGTTGATGAGTTTTGTTACTAAGAAATCGCGCGGGCTAGATAAAAAGTATTATTCTAATCGTTGGAATGAAATTGAAAAGACCTCAAGGCTTGGAGACAGCGGTATGCGCCTAGCGGTCATTGACGCTGACAAATTAGTTGACCACGCCCTAAAGCAATCCAATGTTTCTGGCGCCAGCATGGGCGAACGAATGAAGCAGGCGAGTTACCTAAAAAACATCAACAACCTCTGGTCGGCACACAAACTCCGCAACAAGCTGGTTCATGAACCAGATATAAAGCCGAAGAAATCGGAGATGAAGTTTGCAATCAGTGCCTACAGGAAAATTCTGAAAGAGATGGGGGCGTTATGAAAGTAGACGACAGACGACAGACGACAGACGACAGAGGCAGGACAGACGACGGGGCAGACGGCAGACGGCAGA
>CAYOYH010000067.1:0-1964 GCA_964408165.1 uncultured Candidatus Saccharibacteria bacterium
CGCTACTGGTGCTACGCATATTGGTCAGATGTTTTTCTTTTACAACGTTGATGTCCAGATCGCCACTACGGGAGTTTACGTAGTTATCAATATCTCCCGCCCCAATGCCTTCGGCGGCCAGCCTTTTACGGACAGAAAAAGCCTCGGCATCCTGTTGAGTGTGCTTGACAAGATTAGAGTCGACAAGCCGCATTATATTAAATTGCCGCTCGACTTATCAGAGAAACAATTAGATTATATTATTGATTCAGCCAACAAGTATGAAATCAACGATTTCATCACTCCTAATCTAACAAAAAACCGCAACAACAAGAAGATTGTCGAAAAATACCTGCCCGATAGCGGTGGGCTTAGTGGCAAACTTGCACAGGAGCTCGCCGACAAACAACTCTCCTGCATTCATAAGCACACAGGAAACAAGGCGAGATCAATCGCGGGCTAGTGCAACTTCTCAAACGCGACGGGTATGATAGCTCAGAAGAAGCAGCTGGCAAGGCTATAGATTAAATGATTCATTCAAAGCACCCATTAAGTCGCGTTATATTGCGATGGTGGTCTGAGAGTGCCCAAAATAAACTATTTATTATAGTTACTTGACAAAAACACAATAAAATGCAATCATGTTCTCATGACACACACAAATCACTCACCAGAATTCATTGCTGGGCAAGAGACAGCAACACTCGGCCCTCCTCTAGGGGAAGAGCTTTCGGTAAAAAATCAAGTGAAGGCACTAAATGCTATCCTTGATGGCGACCCTAGTGGTTTCGCAGAGACGCTTGCGACAAATTCGCTGCGCATGGCGAGCGATGATGCTCCCTATAGCGTCAAATCTGTTGGAAAATATTGGCTTATCTCTAATGGATTACGCGCCGGGAGAGACCAAAGTGCAAATATCAGCGAGGAGGCTGTAAACTCGTTAACTCAAGTGAAAAAGCTTTGGGATCCTAAAACAACTCCTCAAGAGCAAGACGTAATTTGGGAGAAATACTTTAGACCAACTTATGATCCAAAAGCATTCAACTTCCTCAATACTCTAGAAAAGGAAAGTTTCCATGCTGTAAAAGATAAAACTAATGGTGTCTTGCTTCATTTTATTTTTCAGCCATTTCCGATATTGCCAAACCATTTTGTTGTTTATCCTCAAACAGAGAAGTTGTTAGACACCCCTCTTTCGGAGCATAAGAATATTCAGTGGTTCGAAAAAAGCAACCTTGATTATTTGGACAGTTTTTTGAATGTTGCTGCTTTTTCTTCAGGTGTAGTAGGCTACAATTCTGCCTACGCTGGAGCAACCCGCCCGAGTTCGATGCATGGGCAATTGTTGATGCCTGACAAGGACGGCAAGCTTGGCGTAGAGTTACCTTTACTTGAAATATCCGACGATAAACTAGCTGACTACCCTACTCCTGTATTTAAATTCGAAAGTGATGACGCGACTGAACTCAAAGAATTCGTACTGTTTCTTCAAGACCGCGGGATTGCTTTTAACATAGTATTTGACGGTATGAACGGCCGCAGACGCACCCTGGTTTTACCGGCAAACTATAACGACCCAAGAGATACCACCTACGAAGGCTATCCAGGTGCAGCTTTCATGGAGAGAATGGGTGCGTTGGTTATTGACGATCGCGAGCTTTATAACAACATCAACGATCCTGGTGATATAAAACGATATCTAGAATACAACTCTCACCCACTAGGCGAGCTTCTGTTTAGTAAGTTGCCAAGAAATACCCAAACCGCAAATAGTGGTTGAGCGCGACAATGAAGCGAGACGCCAAAGTCTTAATATTTCGCATTGAATAATTCAGCAGCCTCTTCGTAGGCTGTTGCCGCTAGTTCATTGTAGTGAAAACTACGATATTGTTTGCGTCCAGTCATACCTTGTTCTCGGCAAGAAATTACTTCTTTTTCCGCTTGCTACGGTTGAGTTCGCGTTTCCTAAGGCGCAGTGATTTGGG
>CAYOYH010000068.1:0-1928 GCA_964408165.1 uncultured Candidatus Saccharibacteria bacterium
AATTTTCCTCGATTCATCGCCTGTTTTTTCTATCTCTACTGTCAAGCGGTCTTTTGGCAACACATCTTCGACGATTTTACTCCATTCTATGACTACGGCGACTCTAGGGTCGTTGATCGACTCTTTGAGTTCGTCAGTTATTATTCCGGCATCGCTTAACCTGTAAAAGTCAAAATGGTGCAACCAAAGAACTCTGGACGCATCAGACTGCGTTCGAGCAGAGTCCGAATTTTCTTTAACCCCAGCAGAGCTCCCTGACCTGAGTTTTACAGCTTTGTACTCACGGCTAATGGTGAAGGTCGGGCTGGCAACTTGGTCTGCAGAACCCATGCCTTTGGCTAAGCCACGCACGAAAACAGTCTTGCCACCGCCTAAATCTGAAACCAAATCTATAACTTCACCACCCTTCAACCTGGAGCCAATCCTAGCGGCGAGATTTAAGGTACTTTCTAAACTGGTGGACTCTATTTGTAATGTCACGACGGTATTCATACATAGCATAGCCTACAGCCAAGGTGCCCACACCCGCAAGTACAGCGGTGTTGAGTTCGGTATTCGCAATTGCGGCTGGCTCTTCGTAGACTATGCGGGCATCACTGTTTAAGCTGCTGCTTAGTTGTTAGCTTTTTGAAGTTTACGACCGGCTACTACCATTCCTGCTGTCGCTAGGACTGTAACTAGTGCAATCAAGATGTAATTCACTGTTACCGAACCGAAGCCTGTGTCTGGTACTCCAGGAAGAGGAGCGGCGACTGTTAGAGTGACATCATTGCCGTCGCCACCAACGTAGCTAACCGTGTAGGTTATACCATCAACAACTGTCGTAGCGCCTTCTACCAATCCGGCAAATGTTCCTACTACTGGGTCGGCTTCATCATTATTAATAATGATGAATGTTGCGCCGGCTACTGAGGGATCGTATGCAGCCAATCTCAAGATATTGAGTGTTGCTCCTATCACATCTACTGTTCCAGTCACATCTGTTTGGTCATACTCAGTACAGACCGTTGGGCCGTGGATGTCTACATTGAAATTACCGGCCAATACCAGGTTTCCTGAGCTCAGACAGCCCGGGCTGAGACCTGGAGCAAGAGTTCCTTCTGAAAGCACGCTCAGTGCGCCTACTGTACCTGTGCCACTCAATATTCCACCAGAAAATACCGTAACTCCGCCTCTGGTTCCGTTAATAATGTACTTAGCATTGTTGGGCACATTCACAGCAAGCGTTGCATCGATATCGCCCGTAGCGATAGTTACGATAACCATCGCTGGAGTGCCTTGGTCTACACTGGCAATCGATAGGCTCCCCACAGATGCAGCGTGTTGCGTTAATAAATGGCCATTATCTGCAAGGTTACTTACTTCAACATTTTTAGAGTTGTTAAGTATGACTACATCTCGATTTAAGGTAACGGCTCCGTTAAATGTCAATGTCCCATCCGTTGAAGATGCCGAGCCCATCGTGCAGACATCAATATAAATACCAAGAACTGCACCAGCACCACTGGTAAAAGTAATGTCTTCGGATATTGTCATGTCTAGATTGGGATGGCCTGATGTACATATTGTTAATAAACCACCAGCAGCTACCGTTGTGACGCCAGCAATAGTGCCCAGCGCTGCTTCGTCACTAATTTTCAGGGCGCCCGTCGCACTAATCTGTACTGGACCGGTAAAAGTATTAGCAGCCCGAAGGTTGCTGAAGCCTCCATCAACAACAAGGCCGCCAGAGCCAGAAATGATAGAATTAATACTCTGATCATTGAAGAAACCAGACGCAGGCCTAGGGCTCATCGTAAGCGTGAAGGAACCAATATTTAACGCGTGGGACGAGCCGAAAGCGCCAAAATTCGCAGTAGCGGACACATTCGCCCCTAGGGTTACATTCAAGTCGAGCGCGATATTCATGGGTGTGGATGAGGTAGCGG
>CAYOYH010000069.1:0-1769 GCA_964408165.1 uncultured Candidatus Saccharibacteria bacterium
AGAATAGGACATTTCTATTGTGTTCAATTAGGACATTACTATTTTGGAGCAACATAGTAATATTCGATTACCTGGTACTGCTGTTAGCACTAGTGTATACTCTCCCATCGTGTCTAAAGAAATAAGAAATATCGCTATCATCGCCCATGTAGACCACGGCAAAACTACTCTTGTCGATGGTTTATTGAAGCAAACTCAAACTTTTGAGAAGCACCAAAGTGAAATGGCGCAAGAACTCATCATGGACAGCGGCGACCAGGAGAAGGAGCGCGGCATAACTATCACCGCCAAAATCACCGCTGTTGAATATAAAGATTACCGTATAAACATCATCGACACTCCCGGGCACGCCGATTTCGGCGGCGAAGTAGAACGAACTCTAAACATGGCCGACGGCTGCCTGTTGATTGTTGACGCCCAGGAAGGCGCCATGCCTCAGACTAAATTTGTGCTCAAAAAAGCCTTCCAAGCCAACCTAAAACCAATTGTGGTCATCAATAAAATCGACAAGCCAGGTGCTGACATCGCCAAAGTAGAACACGAAATTGGTGATTTGTTTTTGGAACTAGCACAGGACGAAAACCAGCTCCACTACCCCGTTATCTATGCTATCGGGCGCGAAGGAAAATCCTGGAAAGATATCCCGGCTAACCCCAGTGGTGATGCTGACCTAACACCTGTATTTGAAGCTATAATCAGCAGTATCCCAAAACCAGTAGTAGCCCCGGGTGACGGCGACCAACTGCTAGTAACGGCACTGGATTGGGACAACTTCAGAGGCAAATACGCTATCGGGCGCATTACTCGCGGCTCTTTTAAGAAATCTCAAGCCGTAACAGTAGTAGATTCTTCAAATCAACCAATTCCAGGCAAAATAGACGGACTTTATTCGTACAAAGGATTAGTTCGAGCCGAAACTGATACTGCCCAAGCTGGCGATATTGTCGCCATTACTGGGCTAGATTCTGTGAAGATTGGGCAAACTATAACAGATATCGATCACCCCGAAGCTCTGCCTGAAATCAAGCTTGAACCACCGACTCTTAGCATCTACCTCGGGCCGAACACTTCACCCGTCAAAGGTACTGAAGGCAAATTTACCACTTCTAGGCAAATAAGCGGACGCCTGAGCCAAGAACTGGAAACAAACATCGGTCTAGAGGTTGAGCCAGATGGCATTGGATTTGTCGTCCGCGGACGAGGCGAACTACACCTCAGTGTACTCATAGAAACTATGCGCCGTGAAGGTTACGAATTTGAAATCGGCCGCCCCCAAGTGGTCACTATCGAAAAAAACGGCGAAACTTTTGAGCCGTTCGAAGAAGTTACTGTCGAGGTGCCAAGCGAATATACTGGAGCCGTGCAAGCCGAATTTGGCAAACGACGTGCTGAACTACAGAGTCAACACCAAAAAGACGATGGCGCAACTGAGCTCATTTACGAAATGCCAACCCGCGCCCTACTGGGCACAAGAAGCTTGCTGGTGGCTGCCACCAAAGGTACGATTGTCATCAGTAGTATTATGTCCGGCTACAAAGAGCAGTCTAAAGCCATAGGCCAGCACCGAAACGGCGCCCTGGTCGCTTGGGAAGACGGCGCTGCTACCGCCTACTCTTTGCAAAACGCAGAATCCCGAGGTGCAGTATTTATTGAACCAGGCACCAAAGTTTATGGAGGGCAAATAGTCGGAGTAAACTCCCGTAGTGACGACCTAGACATCAACGTTGTAAAAGAAAAACATCTGACCAATATGCGTAGCACCAGTAGCG